>CAYRBI010000006.1:36322-87887 GCA_964422415.1 uncultured bacterium
TGATATCCGTTGGGATATTCACAATAACCGTCCCAGAATCGATGCAAGGCGATCCCGCAGCAAGATGCCAATCGCCCGTGCTAGCACCCACAAAGGCTGGATACACATTAATATTAGCGGTACCAGTCCAGCCACCCTGTACACAGCTGTAGTTGACCTGCGCGGTGCTGGAATCGAGACGGATTTCGGCACCTTTGTTCCACAGGATACTATCCAGGAGTGTGAGGGTGGAACCCGAGCAGTAGATTCCGGTGGCGGCATAGAGACCAACTGAATTTCCGGCGATGGTACAATGGGTTAAACTGGATGTAGAACCATCATTGTAAAGGCCAGCGCCCGCGAGAAGTGCCGAATTGCCCGTCATGAGGCAGTTGATGAAAGACGTGGAGGAGTCCTCGCAAGCCAAGGCGCCACCCGCCGGCGCGGAGTTGTTCCGGAAAAAGCATTTCTCGAACACAACGGAGGATTTCGTTAAATATCCTCCTCCACCGGCTTCTTCCGCTGAATTGTTCTCTATAGAACAATTAGCAACAGTCGCAGATGTAACTGACGAGTACGACAAACCTCCTCCCCTCGTGCTTTCGCCCCCAGTGATAGTGAAACCATCGAGTAGGGTATCTGATGCTCCTGTAAAAGCAGTTTTCCCTATCCCTGTTGCGTCAATGACTGTCGTAAATAAATCGAGGTTTCTTTCGGAAAGGCTTGATTCAGTTCCAGCAAATCCTCCACATAACGTGCTACCCGCTGCAAGTTTTATGGATTCGTTGTATGTTCCTGATGCCACCCATATTTCGGCATTGCCAGCGGCCAAGGATACCGCCTCGGTGATGGTGGGAAGAGCCTGCTCCCAACTAAGTCCTGTACCACCCGTGGAGGATTTCACGTTCACATAGTACCGGAGGGAATTGACAACCGGTCCACCCTCATATTCATCCGTACTCTCATAAGCACCCATGTCCACTTTACCATCTGGACCAGGTCTTGGTCTTCCATCGAAATCCATTGAGGGAGCTGCGGTAACCATACCGGAATCGACGCAGGGAGATCCATTCTGGAGGTGAAAATCGCCCGTATCGGGAGACACGAAAAGAGGATAAGAATTGATGTTGCCGTTTCCGTTGTATCCTCCCAGGATACATGAGTTACGGACCATGGGAGATTTGCTACCTGAGACAAATATTTCAGCCCCTAGATCACGCATGATACTGTTAGTAATCGATAGAGAGGAATTAAGAGATCTGATTCCTCCGATATTACTGTCACTATGATTTGCGGCAAATGTACAATTGAGGAGGGCCAATGTGGAGTTATTGCTATATACAGCCCCTCCAGCTCCACCACATAAATTATTGGCGAGGATACAGTTGGTTAGATCTATTGATTTTACCGCGTCACAGAATAACCCTCCACCTTTTGAAGATGGAGCTGAATTACCGCTGATGATGCACTGTTCAAACACTGGAGAACCTTCGGAGCAATAGACACCTCCACCAGCGGATTGGGTACTATTCCCGGAGATAATACAGCCCTCCAGATAGGGAGAGGAGGATTCGCCCTCACGATAAAGAGAATTATCCGTTTCAGAATCCAAACCTCCACCACCTTCATTAGCGGTGTTTCCGGAGATTGTACAATCGAAAAAACGGGGCGAGGAAGATACGCAGAGGACACCACCCGCATAATCAGTGTTGTTCCCACTGATTTCACAATCAGTTACCGTGGCTGAAGCAACTGTGTAAAAGTAAAGAGCGCCATAACCGGAATTCAATGCGCCAGTGATCTTGAGATGATCGAGTTCAATCTCCTCCGCGCCGGTCACCGGAGGATCGGGAGACTCCAGTGAACCATCAATGGTTGTCAGGCCTCTGGCCGCTGTGAGTATTTCCTCGTTTCCAGCAAAGCCACCATAGATTTTCTCTCCCGGCTCCATCACGATGGAATCGTTGTAGGTCCCGGTTGTCACCCATATTTCTGCATCTCCACAATTTAGCCACTGGGCCTCACTTATGTTTGGCAAAGCCTGACTCCAACTGAGACCATTCCCTCCAGAGGGATGGGCCGCATTGACATAGAGTCTTGATGGAGATGATCCTACCCCCGGTAGGAGATCATCAGCGGACTCATACGCCCCCATATCCACCTTACCATCAGCCCCAGGACGAGGATTTCCATTGAAGTCTGTTGAGATTTTCGAATCCGTTAATCCCGAATCGATACAGGGTGATCCCTCGGAAAGGGTCCAGAGACCGGAACTGGGATTGGTAAACTTTGGCGAATAATTGATGTTTCCCACTCCGGGCCAACCACCCTGGACACAACTATAGGTGACTTCAACAGTACCATCTTCGACTTCAAACTCCACACCCGGATTCCAGAGGATGGAATTCAGTATCGTATAAGTAGAATCATAATCATAAAAAGAAGTAGTCGCAATGCCCCGAGGTGTGTTTCCAACAATTGTGCAATGAGTCAGTTGTGGTGTGGAATGATAGCAGCTTATGGCAGCCCCATATTCCTCAGCCCCATTATTTTTAATAATGCAATTTCTTATGATTGGCGAAGATCCCATGAAATACAATGCGCCCCCACTGCCCAAACAACTATTACTGGAAAACAGACACCTATCGAAGACTGGAGAGGATCCTCTCATATATACAGCGCCGCCATCCAGAAGTGACGTATTATTAAGAAAAGTACAATCCAGTATGTAGGGGGAGGATTTCTCACAACAAAGACCACCGCCCCTGTATCTCAAATCCCTTTTTGCACTATTATTTACAATCAAACAATTAGAGATTGTCGCTGTTTCAATGGAGTCGTAGAAAATACCCTCACCAGTTTTACTCCCATTTCCCGTTATCGTAAAACCATCGATGATTGTATTTTCCGCTCCAATAACCGTATAGATCTTGTCACCATTGGCTCGAATCACTGAATGGTTTGCTCGAAGATTCCTTTCAGATAGTGTGGTTTCAGTACCAGCAAAACCACCATAAAGTGCTAAGTCCGAAAGAAAAATAATCGGGCCAAAGTATGTTCCAGATGCCACCCAAATCTCGGAATTACTGGGTACCATATTTAGCGCATCCGTGAGTACCGGAAGAGCCTGCTCCCAGCTCAATCCATCACCACCCCCAGCTGCATTCGCATCCACAAAGATCCGAATAGGGCTAGTCGGTTCGTCTCCTACAAAGGCATCGGGGCTTTCATAGGCTCCCATATCCACCTTTCCATCTGTTCCCGGCCGGGAATTTCCCTCTATATCCACTGCAGGAGCCAAAATTACCGAACCTGAATCGATACAGGGCGAACCAGCCCGCAGGTGGAAATCGGCTTCATCCGGGGATTGAAAAAGAGGATATGCATCGATATTTCCTGAACCTTCATATCCTCCCTGAATGCAGGAATTTTGAACGATGGCGGTTGGTGGATTCTTTTTGGCATAGTAAATCTCTTCTCCCGGATTACAGAAGATGCTGTTATAAATAGTAGGCGCATACCACCCCGCAAATGCAATTCCACCACCCTCGCCTTCACTACGATTCCCATATACAGTACAATTATGGAGAGTTAATTCAGAATTCCCGCAATAAAATGCTCCCCCCATGGTTGAAGATCTATTATTATATAGTAGACAATTTTTTAATGATGCAGAACCACTCCAAAGCCATATAGCGCCACCCCAAGTTTTCATAGCAATATTGTTGGTGATAGTAGAGCTACTGATATCCGCCATGGCATAGGAACCTTCTACCGTAATCCCCCCTCCACCAGTCGATGATATATTTCCATCAATAGTACATTTATCAATTGTCATATATCCCACAACGAGGGAAATGGCACCACCTATATGAGCATGGTTATCCAGGAAAGAACAATTACGGATATCAAGAGATGAGGTTTCGGCATAGAGACCTGAGGTTTCAATGTTGGATCCATTATCTCTGATGGTACAGTTGCTAATGACGGCCGAATTGACCCCCTGAAAAAAGACAGCGCCATAAGAATTCGACCCACCAGTCACAAGCAAGCCATCAATAACAGTATCATTGGCCCCCTTGATCACCATTCGTTCATTCTCACCATCAAGAGTGGTTTCATTGGAATTGATATCCCGTGTCCAGGTGGTAGGATCAAATCCGCCATAAAGGTGGATCCAGGATGTCAGTGTGACCACCTCGGTTGAATCACTCACATACCTCCCTGATGCCACCAGAATCGCCGCGACTGCCGTCTCATTGGCCACCGAGGCATCGGCGATGGCCCTTTGAATGCTTTGGTAGGGGCTGACCTGAGTACCCGCTCCAGTGATATCCGAACCCGTTGAGACAGAGACATATAGGACTTGCGAGTAGTCGGCGAGGTCGACTGACTCGGTGACTTGAGCAACGGCTGGCATGAACGTTGACAAGGAAAGGAATAGAAATAGGTAATAACGAAAACATGACATAAGGTGTTGACCTCCAAAAATAAAAAAAATATTAGAAAAAGCCCATTCCAGGACTGACAACTCCATGAAAGACAAACAGGAGTGTAGGCACGGCCATGCAAGAGTGTCCACGATTTATTTAGGGAATGTCAAAAGTCGAATATCGCAAAACATCGGCTTCCATGCCCCCGTTACCTCGGTTACCATGGACTACGGTTACGTGGGTTCCGTATGATGATGACTCAGACCCCCTCGACACTCTTTGATCCCGGCCCGGGTGGGCTACGCCGCCAGGTGGTTTTGCCCTGGAAGCGGACCCTCGCAATGTGTCTGTCCAATGTTCGCAACCGGCTGGGACGCTCCGCGCTCACCTTCGCGGGCATTGTCATCGTGGTCGCCTTCTTCATGTCCTCGTTGACTTATCAGACCCTGCTGGCGGTGATGATGGAGCAGCAGGATGTGCACACTCAGGCGATTCTCGAACGCGCCGGCGTGGTGACCCATGATCCGGTGGCGATGAAGAACCAAGCCGACCGCCGCATGTGGTTATTAGGCCTTTCCGCCTTGCTGTGCTTGGCGGGGATTACCAATACGATGCTGATGAGTGTGACTGAAAGGTTCCGTGAGATTGGAACCTTGAAGTGTCTTGGCGCACTCGACCGGTTTGTGGTCAGACTTTTTCTGGTGGAAAGCTTCTTCATCGGATTTCTGGGGAGTCTGAGTGGGACCATCCTGGGGTTCCTCCTGGCGGTTCTTCAGGTGGCATCGGTACTCGAACTTTCGCTGGTTTCTCTTTCCACATATGGGGGAACCTTCGCCGCCTGCGCTCCCATCGCGGTGGGCGCGGGAACCCTGTTGACCGTGCTCGCGGCGGTATATCCAACCTATGTGGCGGCCAAGATGAAACCTGTGGATGCGATGAGGTCGGAACTATGAACGAGACACCCAAACAGCGAATTGTGCACACCCAGGAGGTGACCAAGACCTACAGCATGGGTACTCAGGAGGTGCAAGCGCTGCGAGGTGTCAGCCTGACCATCGAGGCTGGCGAGTACATCAGCATCATGGGGCCCAGTGGATCGGGTAAAAGCACCTTCTTCAACATGATCGGCGGGTTGGACAAACCAACCTCCGGGGAGGTGTACATCGACGAGGTGGACATCTCCAAACTTGGCACTTACGAGCTTGCCTGGCTGCGTTGCCGCAAGATCGGATATATCTTCCAGACCTTCAACCTGATCCCGGTCATGACCGCCATGGAGAATGTGACTCTGCCGATGACCTTCGCCGGGATGAGCTCCGATGAGGCCCGTGAGAAAGGAGCGTTCCTGCTGGAAAAAGTCGGCTTGGGTGGACGTCTTGAACACCGTCCCCCCGAAATGTCCGGTGGCCAGCAACAACGTGTCGCCATCGCCCGCGCCATGGCCAATGATCCCGCGATCATCCTGGCCGATGAGCCCACCGGGAACCTCGATCTCTCGACCGGTCATGAAATCATCGAGATCCTTCAGGATCTCAAGGAATCACGGGGAGTCACCATCATCACCGCCACCCATGACATGAAGATGCTCGCGGCCAGTGACCGTGTGGTTTGGATCACGGATGGTAGGATCTCGCGCATCCAGTCACGTGATGAACTCGACATCCAGGTGGGTTCCATTGATGGCCAGGAGAATTAATATCACCTTTGCTTCGGCGGTCCGTTGAGATATAGGGTGGGTAGTGTGGTCTTCCAGGATTCCCGCTTACGCGGAGATGATGAAGTGGGCTAGTTCCGCGAGAATCGTCAATTCCATACCCATTATCATTCCCGTGCAAGCGGGAATTTGTTCCTAGTGTTTTGTTGGGGTGCTGTAGCAACAGAAACCTCACCCCTTAATCCCCTTTCCCACAGGGCGAGGGGACCTCTCCTTTCTCCCTGTGGGAGAAGGGGGCTGGGGGGATGAGGTCTAAAACGAGTACTCTCACTGCGGGAAGGTTAGTCCTCCATGCTCAAGATGTATCAACTTGATTGTTCACGGATTGTTGAGGCGGCCAAAGACACGGCTACGATCCTGGTTTTTATCAACCCCGATGAGAGTGAACGCAAGTGGTTGATTGAGGACTGCCGGATCGATGAGCACACCCTTTTATCCGCCCTCGACCCCGATGAACTCTCTCGTCTGGAGTTCGAACCCGATCATGTAGCCATCATCTTCAAACGCCCTAAACAGTATTCCGCCGAGGATCAACGGCTTCTCTTCCGGGTTTCCTCGACCGGTGTGTTTCTCTTTGCGAACCGGTTGGTGGTCGTCATGTCGGAGGATATCCCGCTTTTCGAGGCCCGGATCTTCAACCGGATCGACACGATCTCGGATGTGGCACTCAAACTTATCTACCGTTCCATCTTCCATTTTCTCGAACACCTCAAGGTCGTCAACCTGATCTCCGATGACCTGGAGCGTAAGGTCAACACCTCCATGGACAACCGCCATATCATCCATCTCTTCGGACTTGAGAAGAGCCTGGTGTATTACCTCAATTCAATCAGCTCGAATGGGGTCTTGATCGAACGGTTACGCTTGAACTCGGCTAAGGTCGGTTTGACAAAGGACCAGGCGGAGTTTGTTGAGGATATGATGATCGAGAACTCCCAGTGTTTCCGTCAGGCCGAAATACACTCCAACATTCTCGCCAGTCTGATGGACGCGCGGGCCTCGATCGTGAGTAACAATCTCAACGTTCTCATGAAGAATCTCACCCTGATCACGATTGGGATCATGGTTCCGACCTTAGTGGTCAGCGCCTTTTCAATGAATGTTCATATCCCAATGGAGGACTTTCATTACGCCTTTTATGTGATTCTCTCGCTGGCTATTGTGTCCGTCCTGGGTTTCACTTTTTTCTGGAGACACCGCAACTGGTAATGATTTTGATTCTTCCCATGGAGGTCTGGTCATGCTTTTCTTAGTGCCGCTTCACGCTGTCCTGGAGATTGCCCTTCATTCCACCCAACCGTATGCAAGTCCATATAATGATGTCGATGTGACCGTTACGGTCACGGGACCCGGTGGTATGTCCTTCAAGGTCCCCGCTTTCTGGGATGGAGAGAATACCTGGAAATTCCGCTTCAGTGGTTCCATGGCAGGTGACTATACCTACACAACCTCCTGTACCAATCACGCGGATTCGGGGCTTGATCAGCAGAGCGGGAAGATCACGGTTCAAGAGACTCCCTCCACGAATCCACTGCGTCTTCATGGCCGTCTACGCGTTTCGGCTGACCGGCGTCATTTCGAGCACGAGGATGGCACCCCCTTCCTGTGGGTGGGAGACACCTGGTGGATGGGATTGACCACACGGCTTGATTGGCCGCAAGGATTCAAGACATTGACCGCTGACCGTGTGGCAAAGGGCTTTTCGGTGGTTCAAATCATCGCCGGACCCTTACCTGACATGGATGCCTGGGATGTACGTGGAAAGAATGAGGCCGGTTTCCCCTTCACCGAGGGGTTCGAGAGTGTCAATCCCGCCTATTTCGATCATGCCGATCTAAAGATTGGACACCTGGTGGATGCTGGCCTGGTGCCCTGTATCGTGGGCATGTGGGGATATTACCTGCCCCAAATCGGTGTTGAGAAGATCCAACGTTTCTGGCGCTATCTGGTGGCGCGGTATGGCGCCTATCCGGTTATGTGGTGCATCGCCGGTGAAGGCACCATGCCCTATTACCTTTCCGGGACAAAAGAGGCTGACGCGGAACTGCAGAAAAAGGGCTGGACTGAGGTGATGCGCTCGGTGCGCGAACTGGATGGCTACCACAATCCGATTGGCATTCACCCCACCAACCGGGGACGAGAGATGGTCGTCGATCCAGGCTTGATGGATTTTGATATGCTGCAGACCGGTCATGGCGATATTGAGAGCATCGAGAATGTGCGTAACACGGTGAAGAAGTCTTACGAAGAGGAGTTACGCATGCCGGTGGTGAACTCGGAGATCAATTATGAAGGCATCATGGGATACTGCTGGCAGAATATTCAGCGTTGGTGCTTTTATATCACCCTGTTGAATGGAGCCGCCGGCCACACCTATGGTGCCAACGGTATCTGGCAGATGAGTACCCCCGAACACCCCTATGGTCCCTCGCCGCATGGACGTTCTTGGGGAAACACGCCCTGGAATGAGGCTTATCAGTTGCCTGGTTCGCGTCAGATCGGCCTGGGTGCTGGTCTCCTGCGCCGGTATTCTTGGTGGGAAATGGAACCCCATCCGGAATGGCTGGAGGCCGCTGGACGGAATGATGCGTGGCGCTCAGCCTGCGCGGGCATTCCCGGCAAACTGCGTATCGCCTACATCTCTTTTCTCTGGGATCCACCCTTGGTGAAGGGTTTGGAGAAGGATATCAACTATCAGGCCTTCTATTTTGATCCCATCACGGGGAAAGATATTCCTCTTGGTCCGGTGACACCCGGTTCCGATGGTTCCTGGCGTGCACCCTTACCGCCCGAGGTTCATGACTGGGTGCTGGTCCTTCAGGCTGGATAAAGATGCTCTTTACCCCGGCTCCGATTTGTTCATCGGAGCCGGGGTGAGTCTCTCTGTTGATTTCTTTACCAATAATTGAGCAACCAATTCAAGTCGATTGCATCCACCTTGCCGTCATTGACTTTATCGCAGGGTCCGATTTTTTCCGTGTCGGTACTCTTCCACCAACGCGAGAAATTAAGGATATCAAGGTAGTTCACCACAAGGTCTCCCGTCGTGTCGCCTAAGGTCTTTGGATCAGTACCCACGAGCAGAGTCAATTCCATCTGGAGATTTGTTCCCAACTCTGAATAAGTGAAGGTCAGTTTCGCCTGTTGCCCCTCGGTGGCGGAACCGGAAATGTGGACATACCTTCCCGAAACAGAGGCAACCGCGTTGTTACTTGAGGTGATCCCGGTAACCGCGGTTACATTGAGCTCGGAATTATTCGTATAGTTTGCCAGTGTCTCGGTGGCCAGTTGATCTCCAGCGGACACATAAACGGTTCCTCCCTCGACCACCACCTTGTTGTGAGCACTAGAATCTTTGGCGGGATTGGTCTTGGTGATCTCGACCTTAAGTTTATTGGGATCGACCCGCCGGTGTGTTTCCGCGAATCCCTCGCGCCAACCAATCAAGACAGCTTTATCATTATCCGCGAAAGCCACCGCTGCCGCACCGGTATTCTCCTTGCCTTTTCCCGAAGGAGGTTCAAATTCGCGGATGGTTTGTCCATCAGCGGTACTGATGAGTTTTACGGGACGGTCACCTTCCGAACCCACCAACACAAGTCCCGCGTCATCAGAAACCGCGATAGCCGAGTTAACCTCTCCCTCACCACCACCGAAAATGTCGGTATTGGTTTGCATGAGGAACAGGGGTTGTCCGATCCGGGGTGGCTCGACACCTATATCGGATATATCGAAGATCTCCAGGTAGTAGTCATAGGTGCAATTAAGCATATCACAGTGCGTCTCAAGCGTGACCGCCGCGCATCTTGTTCCCACCGAATTGACATAAAGCTTAATGGGTGGATGAGCGGTATCGATGACCATCCCCATAAGGCATCTATCGTCCCAGATTCCGATCGAATTGTGCGCTCCCACTCCGCCGAGGAAATGATCCTCCTTAAGGAAGTCAATTGAGTTGACCGGATTGGGTGATTCTCCGATTTGGCTGACACTGACCAGATCCCACAGGCGGGTGCGCCAGTCTGCAGTGGCGATCTTGTTACCGGACTTTGAGAGCGCGTAAGGGCCGGCGCCAGGGGTATGCAGAGTTCTCCAAAGCAGGTGATTCTGTGTTCCAAAGAGGTAGATTGACAGATCCACCCGGGTGGCCAGAAGCGAGCTGTCCGCATTGAAGTCCATGCCTGCAAAACTGTAGTTTACAAAGTATCCTGTTTCCAACAGATTCTGAGATTCCGTGGTCACATCATCGACGCCATAATTCCACTCGATAATCCGTTTGGAGTCTTGAGTGAACATCCGTTTCCCATCGGGCGCGGCGTGAGCGGCCGTGAGCGGATAACTGTGAGCCAGCGAGCCACGGAAGATACCACGCCCCTTCTCCCAGAATTGATAGGATCCGAAAGGACTGGTCTTTTCAACCATGGAACCATCGATGGGGGACTCGACCTGACTGAGGATTGTCTTGCGTCCTGTTAAAACGAATTTTCCACTTGGATCCGCCAGGAAGGTGGCGATTGCTCCATCGGAGGGCATGATTTCCAGCCAACGCAATAGGAGCCCATCCGTGTTGTAAATCCAGGCCGCATTGGGACCGGTTGTTCCGATGTAGAGCTCATTGTCGACTACAGCGGCGGTAGTGGGTGTCACGCCATATTCATAGCGTTCAATAATTGTGTAAGTGTCTTTACGCCATAGACTGGTGGTCTGGTCCTCGCTGGCGATAAAAATCGCGTTGGATCCAAAAAAGCCCGCCGACACAATCGGTCCTAGATGTGCGGCGATGGTCTTGATGACCGTGCCATCACTCCGTTGGAGGATCTTAACATGGGTATCTTGCCCGCCACTCATTACCCGGGTTCCATCGATGGCAACCGAGCGCACTGCTCCAGTATGCACGGTCACCTTCCATTTAACCTCGTTAAGAGTCATGTCCAACAAAGTTACCGCGCCGTTAGAGTCACCGAGGGCCAGGGTGGTGCCATCACGGACAGCGCATTTCAAGGGTGCATCGTGATAGTAGATGGAGACCGGAGCAGTGGCCGATTGAATGAGATTCCATTTCTTGACCGTCCCCTCGTGGGAGACTGTGATCAGTTCGTTCTCGGACAGATAATTGACGTAGACAACTGGAGCACTATGGGCGATCACGATCCGTTCAAGCGAATATTGACTGGGGGTGAGGCCCACCGAATAGATACTGACCGCGCCGGAACTGGAGCCCCACGCCAGTTTGGTCTTGGCTGGATTCCAGGCTCCACTGAGTCCCGCGCCACCAGCCGTTACTCGCACCCGCTCCCACTGTGTACGCAACCCAAACGACTGTATGGTGGTTACCGCCTCCGCTGACATACCATGGGAGTTGGTATAGCTTCCGGTGAGGAGAATATAGCCGGGCGTGGCGGTGAGATTCACTTTAACACTCTGGCCCGCAATGACGACATCTTCGGGACGGTCGGCGGTGAGGTTCACATGGGGTGTGACATCCTCCTCATATCCATCATCGTAGCGCGCCAGGTAAGAGATCTCGCGGAAGACACCTGGGATCATACTCAGACTCTCTGGCTGGGCAACGAGTTCAACCAGATTACTTTGTCCGACCGTGATGGTGGCGCTATCTGAAAAAGTAATCCCGCTGTCCCGGTAACGCGCTCTGATAATTACTGTTCCGGCGGCATCCGCCGTCAGGGTGATCACATTTCCATTAATGGTGCAGTGGGTGGGATCATCGGCTTCGAGTACAGCTTTCTCGGTGGTATTACTCGACGAGGGTGTCACATCAGCTTTGGTACCATCATCATAAATCACGGATACCTGATAGGCTTGGCTGTCACCCGCGGCGAGAACACGTGATTCAGGCGTCATTTCGATCCGCGTGGGAAGGCTGCGTTCATAAGTCTCGATGTAATTGTAACTCCAAGCAATCATAATGAGGGTGTCATTTTTGGCGAACTGGACCGCACGGACATCCACGTCGGCAATACTGGAATGCTGTGGATAAAAGTAACGGAGAATACGGCCAGTCCGTACATCAAAGAGTTTTACCGTGTTCCTTCCACCAATTAGTAGGAGTGTTCCATCTTTTGAAAGAGAGGCATCCGAGTTGTATTGAAAACGATACAAGCCGACGGGTAAATCGGTACTCATGTTGTACATTTGGACGCCTGTGTTGGAATCAACACAACCGATCCGGACACCATCCGGATGGTAAAACAACTTATAGGCGCTATAGGAGCCGGTATCCATCATATTATATAAAGTGGCATTGGGATCGTTTACTCTGCAGGTGACTAAAGAATGGTCAACGGTGAAGCCCCAGAGCAGGCTGTCCGGACTGAATGCACTGGCGGTTTCTCGATCCGTGAGTGCATAATTTGCTATGAGCCCACCCCCAACCCCACTGTACATGCGGTCTCCCGCAAGAATGTTGTCTCCCGCCTCGGAGGTACTGGTCCAGTTGTAATTGACTCCGACATTCCGGTCGACCACCTCGACGGCGCCATTATCGGATACCGTGCTGATTCTTAGGTGTCCCGAGTAATCGAACCAGTTGCATTTGGTTCCATCTCCGGAGATATCAAATCCACGGTCTCCCAGAGAAGTGGAAACGGTGAAGATGGGATTACCCATCGTCCGCGACATGACATTGAGGCCCCAATCCGTTTCAGCGAATAACCGGCTTCCGTCATTGGAGATTCTTGGACGCATTGGAGTGTTTGCTGGATACCGGCCATGCGGTCCCCAACTCACCAAGAAATCTCCATCATCGACACGGAAACTCGCTATGCGGGCCCAATCACTGTCTCTCGTACTGACCAGCACACGTTCTCCCGTGTGATCGAAAGCGACATTTTCCAGATAGGTGCCCCAATTTCCGCCGGACTCCGTGTTAATATTTACTGCAAAGAGCTCCAGGCCGAGGGAATTGAAAATACGCAGCTGAGCTGATGTTCCATATCCAGTCACCATGGCAACGCGCGAACCATCCGGCGAAACCGTGGCGCCTTGAGAGGCTTGCCCCTGAAGGGAAATCGTGGCGATTGGCGAACCACCAGCAGTATTCCAGAGTTGAACCGTGGCATCCGTGCTGCCTGTCATCAGCTTGGTTCCATCGCCAGTAAAGGCCACCGCGGTGACTCCTTGGGTGTGGCCAAGATAGCGGCGGACCTCCACTCCTGTGGTAACATCCAGGAGATAGGCTTTCTTATCACTGGAACCAATCAGAATGTATTTGCCGTCGGGTGAATAGGCGATCGCATTGACAGTGGCGTCACCAGGCACAAACTCCCATAAACGTGTTTGATTATCAATATCCAGTAAGATGCCTTTGCCCTCGGTAATCACCATGAGTTTCGATAAATCTGGAGAAGGGACTCCATACGAAACCAACAGATCACTGAACATCGCCGAGCGTTGAATTCCAGTCTGAAGATCCCAAATAAATACCGCGCCATCTCGTGAAACCGTAATTGCGGCGGAATCATCACTCGAGAATCCCGCGTATTCGACACAATCGTAATGGTCTTTAAGCATCATCAGGGGAGTATTGGAGGTGGCCTGGTAAATCCAGGCGGAGCCAGTGTCATAACCCAGGATGACTTTGTCACCCGCGTTATTGTAGTGACCCATGACTGTTCTGCCGCCCGGGCTACGATAGGTGAGCGTCCAATTCATATTCTGTGAACGGCTATCGGGCGTACCCGACTCGACTACAAAACGGATCGGTGGAACAGATCCCGTAACACGGTAGGTCTCAGGCACGGAGACATCCTCCGGATCAATCCGGACAGTGAGCTCGTCGCCATTCGAGAGCGCCTGGAAATCGGCGAGAATGAAGTAATAGCCGCGAGTAATAAAGGCGGTGGTGAAGGTCATTGATGCTTCATTACTGGCCACCGTGCTGACTTGACCCTGAACAACCAGCTCATCCCCCGTATCGTAGACGCCATTCTCATTTTTATCCCACATAAGCCGGGGATTGAGCATCTCGCCCGTGTAAATTCCAATCACTCCATTCATGCGTACCGTGATGGAGTTCACAGTCCGTCCGAGAGGCTGAATGCGTAGACCAACCAGAGCGAAGTTGGATTGGTCGGTGGTTAAGCCGAAATAAGCGGAGGGAGTCCAGAGATCACTTTGTGAAATCATATAAGGCATATCGACGATATGCGTGACGGCATTAGCCGATCCGAGAACCTCACCAGATGAAGTCAATTTAATATCCGCCGCATCCAGCTGAATGGTCATCCGCGAGGTGTCGCTTAAGCCTCGGAAGCTGGCCACCACAAGATAATGCTGGTTCATGTCGAGAGCGTCGGGAAAACTGATTGATCCCGTGTTTCCAGAGACCACTACCTCGGAGGCGGAACCGATCCGTGTGTCCGAGGAATCCAGCAGAGCATCATTATCCAAGTCACGATAGAGCGCGGCGGTGGTAATGATCGAACGGGTGATTGCTTGCACCCCAGTCAAGCGGAAGGTGGTGGCCTTCGTCTTTTGTGTCTCCCCTTTTAACTGGAATCCATAGAGGACCACATTCGACTGGCGGGAGCTGCTGGAGAAGTTGTCGGATACTTGTCCAGTGTTGGGATTGGCAAGCGTGGGGAATTGTCCGGCTTTGTGGCGGGTGGCCGTAACCTGGTCATCAATGGGCACTCCCGCCGTGGTCATCACCCATCCGGTATACGTGGAAACGCTGAAGGCATCATTTGACTCCACACCCGTTATATCTCCAATCAGAATGAACTGTTTGGATAACGAGGAGGAAAGTGGAATATTACTAAAGCCCACATAGAGACCGGAAGACGAGGAAGTACTCCGGTTAGGGGAGATGGCGGAGGTCTTTTCAGAGGCATCCGCTGTACCATTATTATTGCTGTCACGGACTAAGAAGAAGTTACTGAACTGGGTCCAATCGAGTCCCGATGAATTATACAGATGGAAACCAATGTCCACACTGGTCACATTGCCGGGAGTAATACGGCACCCCAACATCTCCATTCCTGCCTGGGTTCCAGTGGTTAGTAGGTTATTCCCTTCTTGCCCGGTGGAGGGATTGGCGAGGGTTTCCAGGCTTCCCTTCAGCTCAAGCGAGCTTTTACCATAGTCTACATAATCAGAGACACGATCTCCGGTTCCGCCTGGATTTTCCAGATGGGTCGGTCCGGTCGGGCTTCCCCACCAGTTGTTGGTGGCGTTGAAGGCAACCTGGGTGGTGTTGTCCACCGCATATGTGTTCCCCATGAAGTTACATGTGTGCGCATAAGCAGCCGAAGGTGCGGCTTCCTCGCGGATCGCGATGTAATTCTCCAGGAAAGTACAACCAGTCAGTCTAAAATTCTTCACGCTCCAGGAACGAATGCCGAAACGAGTCGGCATTGATGGGTTAACCGGGGGAGCGAAGAAACACCCGGCCATGTCCAAGGAGGCTTGAGCGGCCTGGGAAATGATGGCCGCATAATCTCCATCATTACCCGTGGTGCGGATCTCCTCCGCGCGGAAGGTACAATTCGTGAAGAAACTATTACTCCCATCAAGAAGATTAAAACCATTATACCGGTAATCTGGATGGTAATGTCCCACTGTTGTGATATAGAACTGAGTGTTGGTGACAGCGAGAGTGCCACTGACCAGGAATTGACGATTGATAGTAAAGGTATCGGCTTGCAGGGCGAGCGAAGCACCCGCCTCAATGGTGAGGAAGTAGCTATTGTTGAGATAAGAAGAGTTGGCGGGTAGTGTGAGAACCGATCCAGTCTTCACCGTCACCGCGCCAAAGAAATGATGCTGGTTCTCTGACTGAAACGTTTGGGTATGAGTGACATTTCCAGAGATTGCGCCTTGGTAATCCGTATTGGTAAATGTACCTTTCGCGATATTCGCTTGCTTGGAACCGAATTCATACAGAAAACCGCACCGGAAACCTGTGAAGGAAGGATCGATTCCATCTTGAGCTACGACATTGAGCGCGCCACCGGAAACATGGATTCCATAACCAGTCCGTCTTCCACCGGGATTCTTCGAGACGAATGTCGTCCCACGCACATCCAGTGTCGAAGTATCGTCGGCGTACAGCAGCGCGGCCCACTCAGAAATCGAATCGGTGTGCCTGGTCTCATTGGTGTACAGGGAACAACGGGTAAAGGTACCGGTCGAGTTGTTCTTAAAATCAATTCCATTGCGGAAATTGGGCTGATAATATGTGTTCTGTGGCTCGACCGTGATCGAGGCCTGGTTGGCCACAAGGTGAGCGCCATCAACCGTAAAGCGGTCGCCATACCAACTATAAAGTTCACAACCTGGAGCGAGAGTCAAAGTGGCTCCCGACAGTACATTGATCGAACCGTAAGTATTCATACCCGGATTAGTGAGAGTGAAATTTCGTTTCACATCGCTCGAAATCCTGTGATTGGACTCGCAATCCTCGAAGGTACACTTGGCGATCTCTTGAGATTCGGTGCCAAAGTATTGATGAATCCCCCAGTGAAAACCTTTGAAGGAAGTGGGAGTCGCTCCATCGTTTCCGATCACCGCCTTACACCCATTGAGCTCAACACCGAAACCTGTCCGGCGGTCACCGGGTTTACGAGATTCGAAGGCACAACCGAGGATAGAAACTTCGGAGGAGGCATCCGCTGAAATGGCGGCGGACCATTCATTAATATTCCATGTCTCCCGGCTCTCATCCGTGTAAATCTGGCAACGGCGGAGGTTTAATTTAGCTTTGTTCTTGATGTCCATACCATTCCGGAATTCTGGGATCCAATAATAGTTCCGTGTGGAGGCTCCAAAAGTAACGTCGGTGGCATTGAATGTTCCCCCGTCAACAATGAAATACTGCAGGTAATCCAGATATATATCCGTTCCCGCGGCGAGAGTCATGGTGACGTTTTTCTTGACCGTCAGAGTACCGGTGATATGCATCCCCTCATTTACAAAGGTATTATCACGGAGCATGTCA
Source organism: uncultured bacterium (assembly GCA_964422415.1). Lineage (GTDB taxonomy): Bacteria > Hinthialibacterota > Hinthialibacteria > OLB16 > OLB16 > OLB16. The sequence continues at coordinate 53,406 of CAYRBI010000006.1, forward strand.
CCCGAGAGGTACTGATTGACTCCGCAGAATTGGAAGAAGCAAGCTGCGATGCTCTGTTTACGGTGGCTTACCGTCTGGAAGATACCCGAACGGAAACCACGGAACGTGGTAGGGGTGGAGCCTGCCGAGGTGATTGATGTTGTACAGCCATCAATCAAAACACCGTAACCAGTGTAATAGGCGGCGCCTGCATTGACACATTCAAGCGTGGTTCCATGGAGGCTCAGCTGCGCCTTGGCTTTGGCGCGGACCACCGCTGACCACAAATCACGGCCTTCACCTCCGCGATCCCTTTCTTCCCAGGTGAGTAACCGGCACCGGTCGATCTTGGCCGAGGCACCGTTTTCGAGAATGATTCCGTCTCTCTTCCAAACCCCTTCCCAATAGGTGTAAGTGCGCATAAAGAGTGTGGAATCCGTGGCGACCCCAATCCTACCAGAGACAACAAAACCATGGTGATTTTGACCATCATGCTGTATCACCACATTCGGTCCGATTTGAAGAGAATAAGTGACTGGCACGACCACATCGGATTTGATGAGATAGTTGTGAGTGGTGTCATTCCATACGGTGTCGGCCGCGAGTGTCCCGCCCACTTCGATCAGCCCATCATTCTCCATCTCGATGGCGAGGAGGTTCTTTGAAGCAAGCCCATTCGCGCTGGTTTCTTGAACCTGAAAAACTGCTTGCCCGCTGGTGGAATCCGCATCCTCGGCGGCGGTCAGGATCAACTCCACACCGGTCGACCACTGAGCCTTGGGAATGGAGAACACACCCGTGCCCTGGACCGCAAGATCCGTGTCGCCATTCGTTCTTTGTAGAGTTCCAGTGACATTCAGCGCGGGTTCTTCATCAAGCCAAATACGCACGGAGCGGGTACTCCCCTCCTGGACGGGAGCATTCTTGGGGCTGATGAGGAAACCAGCCGAGGCGGCATCCGAAAGGAGTAGCGCGAGAAAAAGAAAAGCAATCGCTACCAGAATGGCCCATTTAAGGGATTCGAGGCTTTTCCGGCGATAGTTCTTGTCCATGATGACATAAGATGTCATGGCGAGGGTCCTCCCACTGGGAGAAATGACAGGACAGAATCTGTCCTGGGATTCGCTTGGATGATTGAAGCAAACGAAGGGTTTTGCGGTCTTGGTGGGACCGGAATGGGACTAAAAGACAGCTGTCCACCCGGACAGCCCTCTGTGAATAGGCCATGGCCTTTCGTTACATCTCCTTTCCAGGACACGGGCTCGAAAGAAGATTCGAACGCCACCGACCCGTTGAGGAACCGCCTCAGCGAGGGTGTGTCAACACCAAACAACTGGCCCCTTTGGAGCCATCAAAAAAGACAGAAGAAAGTGATGAATGTACGCTGAGGAGAATACAATCTGCCTTACGCCACTAATTTAGTCTTTTCGATGGAGAAGGGCAAGGATGAAATTTGCCTATCAGGTGCGGAAATACGGGCAGGTGGTTCCAACTTGAGATGCAGAAGATACCGTCTTTTCCCTTGAGAAAAGGAGAGCATTGTGAGCTATTGAATTTACAGGAGTTGAAGAAAACGCAAGCAAACTAGTAACTACTCGTGTAGCGGAATGTTTTTTTCTTGACAGTGGGTTTCGTAAACATGATAATTCAATACTGGTTTTAAGTGTTTGTTGGTTACGGGCCATACGCCCTCGCCTAGACGGCCCGGTTCCGGCATTACTGTGCGCCGGTGGGCCCTTTTATCCAGGATATGGAGGAGGGCATCACCCATGCTTTTTCCTCGCCTCGAATCCCAGCAGAGATTCCCTCTGATCTGTGTGTATAGTTGTGTATCCATTTTCTTGACAGCCCCATTCATACCGCCCGCTCAATCCGCCGAAATCCTTCTCGCGGTAGATTGGGAAAGCGAGCCCCCCTATGCCTGGGACCATGATTCCGTATGGGGCGATCAGCATTCTACCTGGGACCGTCCCAGCAACGGAGCCGTGGGGTACTGTATGAGGGCTTCGCACCTCTCTGGGGATAGCAAGGACAACCGTGGCTTCACCCTCCACGGCCTCGACACAAGGCTGGGACACCGGATCCGGATCCGGATCAGCATGGCCTGTCCCACTGGAACGGGTAAAGAGTACTGGATGGAGACCTCATACAAAACCTTCACCACGGCTCCCTCAGATTATGGGAGCTCCTACGATGAAGGCGGATGGAACATGGTCCAGTGGTTCGATGCCGCCTCATGGCCAGAAAATCCGGATGGGAATGACAGTACCTGGACTGAATACAGCACAACCTTTGTGCCCGGGAGTGAGGAGGACATCCTCGCGGTCGGATTCGAGAGTGGAAGCACGGAGGGCACCGGCGGCGCCCCCAACATGCGCTGGGATAGCCTGGTGATCGAAGATCTGGATGGAGCGGTCATCTCCACCTTTACGCCCACCCGGACCTCCCCTCCAACACTTACCTGGACCCCGACACCCTCACAGACCCCGACCCAAACCAATACCAGCGGCGGAATTACGAAGACGCCAACCCGCACAGCGACTCAGACAGAAACCCCCAAGGTCAGCTACACATCCACATCCTCCCCAACCATCACACTGACCCCCACGATCACACTCTCTCCGACGATCACCATAACCCCAACCATCACCGATACCCCCACCCTCACCGAAACAATTAATGAAACCTGGAACTGCGTGGAGAGCGCCGAGAGTCTGCAGATTTCTCTATGGGGTGAGTCAGGTTATGCCCCGGATATTGCTGTTGACCGTTTTGGCAGCGCCCATATCGTTTGGCGTAGCGGCACTCATCAGATCATGTATGCGCGCGTGGGTCCCAATTACCTGCTAGAGAAATCTCCCATGGCAATCGTGACCGCCGATGCACGCGATCCCAAGGTGGCGGTCGATTACGATGGTAACGCACATGTCATCACTCTCCCTTTCGCCGTTGACAGCCAGTCTTTTCTCACCTATCTCAAGATCGATCGTCTTGGCACCACCCTGGTCAGAAATTCTTTTGTGTGTGACGAGTTTTGGCCAGGATCCACAGATGCGATCACCAGCGCCCGCTACCATGGGCCAGCGATTAGTATCTGGCATCGGCCTCCCAATTTTCCTCTCATTGCAGTAGCTGCCGAAGTCCATCAAGCTGCAAGCCGTCCCATTGATCCAAGTAATCCCTATAGTCCCAAGAAAACCTTCTACCGGGATGGAATTTCCGTGGTCCTCCTCAATTCGGCTGGGGAAGTAGAGAAGGAAAAAATATGGGAACCCATAATGATTACGACGGAAAACATGCCCACCGCGGATTACTATAAATATGTCGATATCACCTTCGACACACGTGGTATCTATCATTGCGCCTGGTGGAAGAAAGACCCGGGTTACTCCTCGGGCGATGCGTGGGATGCGTGGGGGGAAATAAACAACACCGGGATGTTGCTCTTGAGTGGATACTGGGCGTCCCTGCGCCACGCGCCGACCGTTGGCCCGAAGGTAACCGCCAATGACCGTTCATTTGTTGATTTCGTGTGGGCTGATAATCCAGCACGCAGTATCATTCATTCCCGGTTACGTTTCGATAGTCCCTCCTATACCTATGTCCAGGACAAAAAGGAGACTCTTTACACAAGTACAGAGACCCACCCAGAGAATCCCAACATTGCATCGGTCTCTGGGACAGTAGTCGCTATCTGGTCGGAGGATATTCTCGGCTCACACCTGTGGGCTCAGCGCCTCACACCCCCTGGGCCAGCCCAACAGATCAGTTGTGGAAAGGCTTCGTCTTGTGCGATTGATGCACGGGCTAACGGATATTTTGACATTGTCTGGCAAGATTCCCGCAGCGGAACCCCTGTCATCTACTACGCATCAAAAGATTTCTCCGATCCGAGTCCCACCCCCACCCATTCTCCCACCTCCACCGGCACAAATACCCGGACAAAGACTCCCACGCTCTCCTCCACCCGTACACCCAGTCCCACAGCTACGGTGACACGCACACTCACCCAGACCAAGGCGAAGTCACCCACACCCACGACCACATTCGATGTGGCCATCTCTAGCCTCGAGTTGGTCCAGGTGGTCCAGAATCAACTTCTAACTGTCCCATTTGTGTCCGGGAAACCAGCCATGCTGCGAGCTTACATATCTGTGACATCCTCTGGTGTTGCCTATAATGGTGAAATCACGGGACGGCTCTACTACACACCCAATGGAGGTGTACGCACCGGTCCATTCTTCCCCTCACTGAATCCTGGCGGTCTGTCCGCCACGCCGAATCCTGATCGTGGGAAGCTTGAAAACTCCTTGAACTTCCGTCTGCCCAGCGCGGCCATCCAGACCGGTATCACCACCCTGGATGTCGAAATCAATTATCCCAGCCCCTCCATGGGTATACGCCCGATCGAAGAAGCCAACTACACGAACAATACTCAAAGCAAGGCTTACACCTTCCAGTCCCTGACACCACATTACCGTATTGGCTACTACGCGGTGGATTATACCTTCAACTCACCCCTGCCCCCCAGTGGAAGACCGGGCATTCTCATCCATCAGGGAGATCATCTCTTCCGGAAACTCTTCCCCCTCACGTCTGGGAATTATGTGTATGTTTATGAAGGTGAGATCAAGTGGAACAAGGATATCAACATATCCGCCATGGAGTTTCTCACTCACCTGCGCACCCGCTGGCAACTGGCCGAGAATGCATCCGCCCCGGCCTCGATCCACAACAATCAACTGATGGCCTGGTTTCCGGAGATGGCTTATGCGGGTAATGGGTGTTCAGATCCTACCTGGCTGACCAATCCAGGCGGAATTGGGCATGTGTTCTTCGCCAACGCGACCGCCGGGACTGGCCAAGAATCATGCCGTTTCATGCGAACCTTCGCGCATGAGGCCAGTCACAATCACAACCGTTATCATCCATCGGACGATGCCTCACACCCGCTGGAAACATTGGCCGAGAACAAGCACTACGGCTTCGATGTCGAAAAGGGAGAGATCCGTTATAAGTTCACGACACCCTCCGGAATCTCTCTCTACTATGACATCATGGTTCCAGCACGCCTGGATTACGAGACTTGGATCACCCCCTACACCTACATCAATCTCTTTAACACCTTCCCCATTTTTACAAAGTCACTGAATCTTGAGAAACAGATCACCTCAACCGCGCTCATGGTGTCAGGCCTCATTAATCAGAACAATACTGGAGTTCTCCACCCAGCTTACCAGGTCAATTATGCCACCACGCCTCGCGGGACCAACGGAAATTGCAGCCTGACTATCGAAGACAACACCGGAAAAGCGCTCTACACCTCACTCTTTTCTCCGGTTTATGTATACCCTGACTCATTGGTGCAAGCCGGTCGCTTTATTCAAGACTCGACGGGAGGAGGTCTCTCCTCACCGGCCGCGGGTTTCATCGAAATTCTTCCTGTTATCAATGGCCTGAAGAGTATTGTCTTGAGACAAGGTTCTGTTGAACTCGACCGCCTGACTGTCAGTGCCTCTGCTCCCACGGTCACCGTTCTCCAACCCAATGGTGGTGAGGTATGGTCGGAGACCGAGGAAATCCGTTGGACGGCTACGGATACAGATGCGGGGGATGCCGCGAATCTTTCCTATTCCATCCTCTATAGCGCCGATGGTAAACAAACCTGGCGGACACTCGAGACAATGTATAGTCAAACCTCGCTCCAGGTTCATACCACCAATTTACCTGGGGGAACCCAGTGTTATGTGCGTGTGATGGTGACAGATGGCATCAACACGGGGCAGGATGATTCCAATGCCTCCTTCACCACGGTGGGGAATCCCCCCATCGCGCTCATCCTTTCGCCACGGGATGGAGCCACATTCGCCTCCTATGAGTTGATTCATCTTGCTGGCCGGGTAGTGGACCTGGAGGAGAAAGTGAACAAGGAGGATATCCTTTGGGAATCCAGCCTCAATGGAATCATCGGAACTGGATACGAGGTGGATACGATGGCTCTTCGTCCGGGAACTCACACAATACTGTGTTCGCTTACCGACCAGGATGGATACAATGCCCATGATACGATCACCCTCACCGTGAATGAGGGGCTGATCCTTCTAGGAGACCTGCAACGGGATGGGAGGATTGACTATCTCGACCTGCTAAAGCTTGCCCGCAAATGGCATAGATCAAGCACCAATGCCATCGATGCCGATCTGGATGGCAATGGAGCCGTCGACTCGAACGACTTGATGCTTCTTCGAAGACTCATGCGATAAGCGGAAATCCATGGATACGGCTCTTTTTTAACGGACTGAAACAGCAGATCTACCTGATGGCGTTGTATCTCGAACCGGATTTTGCTTGACGCGGTTACTATTAAACATGATAATTCCCTATTGGTTTTAGGTGATTGTTGGTTACGGGCCATACGCCCTCGTAGAAACGGCCCCGCTCCGGCATTTGCTTGTCGCCGGTGGGCCCTTTTATCCAGGATATGGAGGAGGGCATCACCCATGCTTTTCCCTCGTCTCACATCTCAGCGGAGATTCTCTCTGGTCTGTCTATTAAGTTGTTTGTGCCTCTTCCTGACATCTCCATTCACACCCCCAGCTCAAGCCGCCGAGACCCTCCTTTCCGTAGATTGGGAAAGCGAGCCCACCTTTGCCTGGGACCATGATTCCGATTGGGGTAATCAACACTCCACCTGGGACCGTCCCAACACCGGAGCTATCGGACACTGTATGAGGGCCTTGCACCTCACCGGTGATAGCAAGGACAACCGTGGATTCACGCTCCTCAACCTCGGACTGAAGATAGGACACCGCATCCGGATCCGGATCAACATGGCCTGCCCCACTGGATCCGGCAAAGAGTATTGGATGGAGACCTCCTATAAAACCTTCTCAACCGCTCCGGACGATTATGGCGAGGCTTACGATGAGGGTGATTGGGAGCCAGTTCAGTGGTTCGAAGCCGCCTCCTTTGAGGGAGAACCAGATGGAAATAGCAACACCTGGATCGAGTACAACACCATCTTCGTGCTAGATAAACCGATCCTTGCGGTTGGGTTCGAAAGTGCCAGCACGGATGGCACCGGTGGCGCCCCGGAGATGCGTTGGGACAACCTTGTAGTAGAGGACCTGGATGGAACTGGTCCCTCGGCCACCTCGACCTTCACTCCCACGCCCAGCGCCAGCCCCACCCCCACCGTTACGTTTACTCCCACCGCTACTCCAACGGCTAGCCGTACTTGGACACCCACCGTGACTGTTACCAGAACCATCACACCAACTCACTCCATCACCAACACTCGCAAACCCGGTGAACCGACTCCGACCGATACCGATACCGACACCCCAACCAATACTCATACACTCTCGGAGACCCCCACCCCGACCGAGACCTTGACTCCCACCGAGACCTTAACCCCCACTGAGACCCCCACGCCAACCTTCACCCCGACATCAACGCCCACCTTTACCGAAACACATACCCCCACAATCACGAACACACCCACCGAGACCCAAAGCTGCGTCGAGGACACCCCACTCCTGCGCCTCAACCCAGATCTCATCGAAGGATACACACCCGATGTCGCCATAGATCGCTTTGGCAGCGCGCATGTGGTCTGGCGGGATAATGCTTGGGGCATCTGGTATGCACGGATTGGCGCGGGCAATTTCATGGAGGTATCTCCCACTGTCGTTATCAGCACGGGAAAGGTGCGCGATCCCAAGATTGCTGTCGATCCGGACGGGTTCGCGCATGTGGTGGTACGTCCTTCCGTATCGGGCGAACAGTGGTACCTCACCTATTTCAAGATCGACCGCTCCGGACAAAATGTGCTCACCAAATCCACCATCATTTTCGACACTTGGCCCCAGCGTCTCGATACCATCACGGACTCACAGTACTTATGGCCGGTGATTGCCTTTGATACCAAGCATTGGCGTCCAGTCATCGGCTGCGAGGCCCACCTCACGGCGCAAATGCCCATCGATCCACTCGATCCATTAAGCCCCAAGAAGTACTTCTACCGCGACACCATTGTGACTGTTCCCATTGATTATTACGGTGATCCCATCCGTTCGGAGCGTTGGGAGCCGTATTTCGAATATGCCATGGACACCAACCCAGCCGATAAGGCGAAGTACCCAGACATCGCGGTCGACAAGAAAGGGGTGATCCATGCGGCTTGGTGGCATAAAGAGCCGGATTGGACCAGTGGAGGAATCGCCTACCGCAATTCAACCATGGCCAATTGGCTGGAGGTCTCCGCCGCACGTGAAGTGGCCTCTCAACCCTGGGTGGGTCCCGAAATCACCTGCAAGGACTCCGGATATGCGGACATTACTTGGGCCACCTCCCCCACTGGGAAGGTGTTCTGGCAGCGCCTGACAGGGGGATTCTTCTCCGGCTCCAACGTTCTAGCCACCAGTGGAAGCGCTAGCGGAAAATTCGCCAACATCGGCTCGGTGACCGGAACCGTGGTGTGTGCCTGGAGTGATGATCTAGACGAGAAACACCTCTGGGCTAGACGCGTGGAACCCTATGATTTTCCAGGCCGGGTAATCCACTGTGGTGGAACTTCCAGTATTGCCCTCGATGGCCGTCCCAACGGCTTTTTTGACATTGTCTGGCAAGACACACGCGATGGGGCTCCCTCGGTCTACTACACGAGCAAAGATTTCAGTGACAAACCTCCCACCGCTACCTTCACTCCGGAGAATACCCCCACCATTACTCCCACGGAGCTAACTCCCACCGTGACAGTGACACCCACAGTGTCACCCACCATGACAGTGACACCCACAGCCACACCGACAGGAACCTTCAGCCTGGACCTTTCCATTAACGCCATCGAGGTGGTTCAGGTGGTTCAAAACTCCACCTATAACCTTCCCCTGGTGGCCGACAAACCCACTGTAGTGCGTGCTTATGTCATGTTGGACCCACCCGCGGCCCAGCATGCGGGGGGGATCAATGGACGGCTCTTTTACACCACGGGAGCCGGACGCCAGGGGCCCCTATTCCCGATGAATGTAGGTCCAGCTGGAATAATCGCCACACAGAACCCACTGCGGGACCACATCGAGCACTCCCTGAACTTCCGTTTGCCAGCTGACGCCATCCGCGTGGGGAATGTCAACTTCGAGGTAGAGGTCAATTACCCGGTACCCACCGTAGGCGAGGGGGGAGTGATCGAGAATAAACGCCCTCTCGAAGAAAACGATGAAACCAACAACACCAACGCCCGAGCCTGTACTTTCCAAGTGATTGCTCCCCGGTACCGGATCGCCTACTACTCGGTCAACTACTACCCCAATTGGCCCTGGGAATCCGCTCAAAATCCCACGGCCGCGATCCATGGCGGGGACGATATGTTCCGGCGTATCTTCCCCCTGGCACCCTCCGATATCGAGTATGCCTACGAAGGCGAGATCAAGTGGGGTAAGAACATCAACTCCTCGAGCAATGAATTCATTGCTGTCCTGCGAAACCGCTGGAATCTGGCCGAGGCCGCCGCGCCCATCGCCTTTGCCTACAACACCCAAATGTACGCCTGGTTTCCGGAAAATGCTGCTACCTTCAACGGCCTATCGGATCCGGCTTGGGTGACCAATCCAGGCGGACGTGGGCGCGTGGCCTTTGGGAACGAGACCATAGGCGCAAGTTTTATTACTTCCAGATACCGGCGCACCTTTGCCCACGAGGTGGGTCACAATCATGACCTCCGTCACCCAAACAACCTGAACTTCCTGACCAATGATGTCGGATTCGATGTGGCCAACAACGTGGTCCGCTACACCTACCAGGTCGCAGGCGGGCCGGCCTTGCGGTACCTTGACATCATGAATCCCGCCCGGCGCGAATTTGAGGCGTGGATCAGAGCTACCACTTACAACAAGCTGTTCACGGAAATGCGAGGCCACCTTAAATCAACCGACTTCATCAAAGACTTCGCCAACGGTTCGCTGATTGTTTCCGGATTGGTGAGTCAGTCGGCCACGGGTGAGTTCTTCCCGGCCTACAAGACGTCATTGGCGGCCACGGCCGCAGGCGTGACTGGAGAGTACAGCCTCAGTATTGAGGATGATGCAAACCAGCCACTCTTCACCTCTCGCATTAATCCCATGTTCTCCTTCCCAGACCAGGAAATTGAGGTGTCCTCCTCGATCCATGATGCAACTGATACGACCCCCCCGAGTGAAACCGCGAGCTTCAACGAGAATCTCCCGGTGCTTGCGGGGATGCGCCACATCGTACTCCGGAAAGGAACTCTGGAACTCGACCGGCTGACGGTAAGCGCCTCCGTGCCCACCGTCACGGTGCTCCAGCCGAATGGGGGTGAGGTGTGGTCGGAGACAGAGGAGATTCAATGGTCTGGAGCCGATACCGATCCTGGGGACACGGCAAATCTATCCTATTCGGTTCTTTACAGCGCGGATAATAAACAAACCTGGCGGACACTCGAGACGATGTACAGCCTGAACTCGCTCGAGATCAACACCGCCCATCTGCCGGGTGGAACCCAGTGTTATGTGCGCGTCATGGTGACGGATGGCATCAATACGGGACAGGACGATTCCGATGCTCCCTTCACCACAGTGGGGAATCCACCCTCCGCCCTCATCCTGTCACCGACAGATGGAGCCACTTTCGCCTCTTATGAACTCATCCATTTTTCTGGCCGGTCGATCGATCTGGAAGAAAAGGTGAATGAGGCGGATATGCTCTGGCAATCCAGCCTGGATGGGACCATTGGCACAGGCCGGGAGGTAGAGACAATGGGCCTCCGTCCCGGAACGCATAAGATCCTGCTTTCGCTCACCGACCAGGATGGATACAAGGCCTACGATTCCATTACGATCACTGTTAACGAGGGACTGGCCCTGCTGGGAGACATTAAACGAGATGGACGGATTGACTATCTCGACCTGCTGAAACTGTCCCGGAAATGGCGCTGGACCAGCACCACCGCTATCGATGCCGACTTGGATGGGAATGGCAAGGTAGATTCGGATGACTTGTTGATCTTACAGAAGCTGATGGATTAAGAGAGAACGGTGGAGCCGCTCTTGCGGCTCCACCGGCGCATCACAATTACGAGAAGTTTGTTGGCTGTTACGCCAGTTCCTTCTCTTTTGCCTCTTGGGGTTCGCCGCCCTCGAGCACCATCCAGGGGTCCTGGTGATTCCGGATAACATCCTCGGTCACCAACAGCTCCTTGATCCCCTCGCGTGAGGGGAGCTCGAACATAATGTCCAGCATCACCCGTTCGAGAATGGCTTTGAGACCGCGTGCTCCGGTTTGATGTTTGAGGGCCAGCTGGGCGATCTCGCGCATCGAGCCGGGGGTGAATTGGAGGTTGGTTCCCTCCATCTCGAAGATCTTCATGTACTGCTTGACGAGTGAGTTCTTTGGAACTGTCAGGATCTTGAGCAGGGATTCCAGATCCAGAGGGTCCAGCGCGGTGGTGACGGTGAAGCGTCCGACAAACTCCGGGATCATGCCGAACTTGATCAGGTCCTCTGGCTCGCACTTGCGCAGGATATCGCTATCCTTGCGCTGCGCGGCGCTGAGAGGTGGCTCGGACCCAAAGCCGATGACATTCTTGCCGATGCGCCGCGCAATGATGTCAGCTAGCCCGACAAAGGCACCGCCCGCGATGAACAGGATGTTGGTCGTATCGACCTGGATAAACTCCTGATGCGGATGTTTGCGGCCACCCTGAGGCGGCACCGAGCACTGAGTACCCTCGACAATCTTCAGCAGGGCCTGCTGCACTCCCTCGCCAGAGACATCCCGTGTGATCGAAACGTTCTGGGTGGTGCGCGCGATCTTGTCGATCTCATCGATGTAGATAATCCCCTTCTGGGCGCGCTCCACATCGTAGTTGGTGACTTGTAATAAGCGCAGGATGATGTTCTCGACATCCTCACCCACATACCCGGCCTCGGTCAGCGTCGTGGCATCCACGATGGTGAAGGGCACATCGAGGATCTTGGCCAGGGTCTGCGCCACGAGGGTCTTGCCTGAGCCAGTGGGGCCGATCAATAGGATGTTGCTCTTCTGCAGCTCCAGGTCATCCGACTTGCATTCGTTGTAATGAATGCGCTTGAAGTGGTTATGAACCGCGACCGAAACCACCTTTTTGGTGAAGTCCTGGCCAACCACATAGTCATCCAGAGCCTTTGAGATCTCCTTGGGTTTGGGGATCCCTTTGACATCGGTCTGACGGACTTCCTGGAGAACCTCGTTGCACAGAGCGACACACTCGTTGCAGATGTACACTGGCTGAGAGGTCCCCTTCTGAGGGGGGCCCGCTATCAACTTCTTGACCTCCTCCTGACTCTTTCCACAGAAAGAGCAGTAAAGAAGTCTTCCTCTGCTTGTGTAATCAAACATCGAGCCTGCCATCGGTAAAAACGTCCTTAGTTTTTGTGCTCTCCGTTATCTTGTCCGCTCCGGTAGATCTCGTCAATGAGTCCATACTCCAGGGCCTCATCAGCGGACAGGAAGTAATCCCGTTCGGTATCTTCGGCGATCTTCTCGACCGGCTGCTTGGTGTGATGCGCCAGGATGGCATTGATCCGCTCACGCAGACGCAAGATCTCACGCGCGCGGATTTCAATGTCGGTCGCCTGCCCTTGGGCGCCACCCATGGGCTGATGAATCATCACCCGCGCGTTGGGCAGGGCATGACGCTTGCCCGCCGTACCCGCCGCCAGCAACACGGCCGCCATGCTGGCCGCCATGCCAATGCAGGTGGTAACAATATCTGGCTTGATAAACTGGATCGTGTCATAGATGGCCAATCCCGACATAATCGATCCACCGGGCGAGTTGATGTACAGGTTGATATCTTTCTCCGGATCCTCGGCCTGCAGGAACAGGAGCTGGGCGATCACCAGGTTGGCCAGGTAATCATCGATCGGCTCGCCGATGAAGATAATCCGGTCCTTCAAAAGCCGTGAATAGATATCATAGCCCCGTTCGCCACGGTTCGTCTGCTCAACCACCATTGGGATGAGAGGCATTACTTAGTCTCCCTCATCTTCGCCGCCGAGTTCCTCGTGGAAATCGTTGAGAGTTTCCTCGGTGGGGGTAGCTGTTTCTTTGACCTCAAACTCATTCTTCTCCAGCAACCAGTCAACCACCTTATTCCGGAGCAGGTTCTGCCGGTAGACATCTTCCAGGCCCTTGCGCTCTACCTCGGCTAGGAAATGGTCGACATTCTTCTCATTATTCGCACGTGCTACTGACTCCATGAAGGAGAAGTAATCATCGTCGGAGACCGTGATCGCCTCTTTCCCGGCGATCTTGTCGAGGATCAGCTTACGCTTAGACTCCTGTTCGGCGCGGAACATCGTGTTGACTTCAAGCTCGGACTTCTCCTCGGCGCTGAGATAGCGTTCGCTTTCGCCCCGCTCCGACATCTGCATGTCCCGCTCGTACTTGAGGGTCATGTAGTCCATCTGGATGTAGGAGGTCGGCACCGAAACCTCGGTGTTCTCGAGGAGATAGTTCACGATCACGTTACGCTTCGAGCGGGAAAGGACCATTGCCTGGTTGTATTGCATCCGGACCTGGAGAGCCTGACGGTATTGTTCCATTGACTTAAATCCCATGTCCTTGGCGAATTCATCATCCAGATCCGGCAAGATGCGCTCGCTGATCTGCTGGAGGCGGGCTTTGACATGAAAGGTGTTGACTCCATCCGGAGTAAAGAGCGGATGATCCGGGGTCACCTCGAAGTCAAACTCAAACCGGTCACCCTTATTACGGTTCAGTAGACCCTCATCGAATCCCTTGGGATGGCCACTATTGCCAACATTGGGAACCATAAAGCGTGGGTGGGTTAGCCCCTTGAAGTCCTCCTCGCCACGAGTGGTGATGACATCGAGTACCAGGAAGTCACCCTCTTTGGTGAGACGGTCATCCACAGCCACATAATAGGCGGCGCGTTCACGTTCCGATTCGATGACATTGTTGATCATTTGCTCGTTAATGGGCAAGGTTTCGACAGAGAGTTTCATCCCGGTGTATTGAGGGAGCTCAAAGGGTGGAACCACCTCGACAGTGACCCCCAACTCGACGGCCTCGGAAACCGCCTTCTCGGCGAGCTCGCTCAGATCAGGTGGATCGAAGACCGGCTGGCCCATCGCCTGCATCTCCCGTTCTTTGGTGGCATCCACTATGGCCTTGTTGACTGCATCGCCAAAGGCCTCCTTACGGATGGTCTTATCGAACCGCAGTTCCAGGAACTTGCGAGGAACCCGGCCCTTCCGGAAACCGGGGAGAACCGCTTCCTTCCCCAGCTCTCCATAGGCTTCTTCCCGTTCGACCTCGAGGTCCGTGGGCTCAATTTGCAATGTGAGTTTCCTCTTGGTCGGGCTCACTTCCTCCACATTCAATACCTTCATTCCTGGTCCTCCATGGGGGCTTTTTGCCTCCGGCTTTTAGTTATAACACTTGAACGCATAGTTTATACACAAACGGTGCGGGTTTGAAGATTACCGGCGCCTGTGGACAACCAGTGGATTCCCGCCTGACTCCAGTGGCAATGTGACTGGAGACCCTTCCAGAACCGATTGATATGCCGCCATCAGGACTTCCGTGCCGAGAACTCCGGATTCAACACCGCTGGAGGGCGGAATCCCCTTTTCTATCGCTTGAAAGAGTTGTTCCACTGATCCGATGGCTTGAGCGCCCGTGGCAAAGGTGTTGAAGTCTTGCGGAACATGATTACAGGTGACCACTTGGGCCGAGGCATCGATGTGCAAGTCCTCATGCTCGAAGGTCACTGTCAGAGAATTGGCGTGACGTAGCTCCCCTAGCAGCTGTTGTTTCCCCACCTCAAGAAAGGCGTAGAAATCTCCATAGTCCAAGATGATCTGACCGAAGTTCTCAACATCCGCGGATTGGTAGACATCCCAGGTTTTGCGCCACTTGGCCTGGACCGATTGAGGACGCCCGAAGAGAGCCACTGCATAGTCGATGGCATAGCAACCCATGTTGGTCATCTCGCCACCTCCCGACTTCTCCGCTGGATCCAACCGTTCCGGCCAGATGGCCTGGAGGTTAAAATCCATCGTAAAGTTCATCCCAAACAGGTGGTGATAACCCAACACCCGCCCATGTTTCCCCGCGCGTACCTCATCCAGTAGGCGTGCAAAGACCGGGATGGAACGTACCATCGGGATATCATGGACTAGCCAGACAGAGTGCTCCTTGACCGTTCGTTCGATCCGGCGCGCGCTCTCAAGACTGTCGCAGAAGGGTTTGTTGAGAAAGATGTGTTTTCCCGCTTGGGCTGTATGTTCCACCATTCCGGCTTTGTCACAGGGATCACATGTGATGGCCACGAAATCTACCGAGGGCGAATTAATTACCGCGTCATAGGATGCCGCGAGTGGGGCCCCAAACGATTCCTGGAGCTCTTTGGCTCGACGCGGTTCCTGTTCGTAAACGGCAATGACCCGTGTGTCTGGCCGAGCTTTGAACATGGCGCAAATCCCAGCTCCGTGGGTACAACAGTTCCCAAGAATGCCAACCCCATAAACTCGCACCGGTTTCCCTCCCTCATCCGTGGCCAGTGATGAAGCACATCCCGCAAAGACCAGTATCAGAACCAGGTATTGTGAATAGATGCGCATGATTGTCTCCTCCGGTGTGTTTGGAGTTCAACTTTCAGGTTGCCCGGGCACGTTAAAGCTTGAACTCCAAATGGTGACGCTTTCACAGGATAGCGGGCGTGTGGGTTTGGGCAAGGCAGCTGGTGACACCCTTGAGTCTTTCTGTCACTACCTCATGGTATGGTCCCGCCCGGGAGGATGATATGAACCGGTTCTTGACTTGCATTATGGCAACCCTCTTCTTCTTTGTGGCCTGCAAGGGACTCTCCGCCAAAGAGGTCCGTGTCCGTGTGGCCACTTACAACGCCCAATGGATGGATGGTGACTATTCAAAGGAGGGAGACCGTCTGACCCATCTCCGTGAGGTGATCCGCCGGTTGGATGCCAATGTGGCCGGGCTCCAGGAGGTAGCTGACCGCCAGGCGCTCGAGCAGGTTTTCGATCCCCAGCAGTGGAGCCTGTTGATTGATGATGACAGCTCTGATCGTCAGGACTTGGCGCTGGCGGTTAGGCGGCCATTGGTTTTCACCACCTCTGAGGGCCGTTGGCGACGGGATCTCAATGCGAGTGACGCGGATTTCCTTTTTACGGGAAAGGCTTTTGAATCCGCCTTTCCGAACCGCAGAGATGTCCTCTTCGCCGATATCCGGATGCCGGGTGAATCATGGGCAGTGCGGGTCTTGGTGCACCATGCCAAATCACGCCGGGATGGCCGTGCCACAACCGAAACCCGCCGGATCGAGGCGGCCCAGATGATTCTCAAGGAGCTCAAACGGCTCCCTGCTGGAACCCTCTTCATACTACTCGGTGACTTCAATGACACCGCCGATGACCAGTCGCTGAACATCCTGGAGTCCGGAGATGCCAACGCCGCCGCTGAGATGGAAAACAAGGTGGGCCCCTTTCTGGTAAACCTCACCGAGCCATTAATCGCCGCGAACCATGTCAGTCAAGGACGGAGTTCACGTGATATCCGGAATGGCAAGGTGAATACCGTGGACCCAGGCAGCCGGGAGGTCAACTTCCGGACGCGCGGCAAAAATGAGAAGGGACGCTGGGATTTTCTACCCGATCAGATCTTGATGCCTGTCACGATGTTGATTTATTGCCCGCAACGTTCGGCATGTATCTTTGATGATGCAGTGGCCGTGGAGGGAGATAACAGGAGCCGTGCCTCGGATCACTTGCCAGTCTACGTGGATCTGATTCTGGGAAAGAAGTAAGGATTGGCCGCTTGTGGGAGTGCACGACAGTATTCCAAAGAAAAGGGAGATGAAGGGGGGCGGACAGAACGTCCGCCCCCGTGTTTACCAGATAAGGCTTAGTACTGCGCCCAATCATCTACCGCGGTGGGTCCTTCAAGGAAGATCATGTCTTGATAGTAGATGGGATTGTAGATGACAAAGGTGTCATCGCCACAGGTAAACATGGATGTCAAGCCAAGCATCGCTGTGTCAGAATCACTATCCACCAGGAGAGGCAACATTCCCATGGTCTGGCCATCGACCGGCGGGAAGGGGTGGGTGAAGGTGGCTCCACCTGCGGTGAAGGCGGTCCAGGGGATGCGGGTCTCCAGCCGGTAGCCCATACTCGTGGTCACCACCGCCCAGGTCGTCCCCGTCATGGGATTGTAACTGGAGGGAGGCAAGCCCTGCTCGAAGTAGGCTGCATTGTTGGTGTTGGTGACTGGTGAGTAGGAAGGGCCAAAGGCCTTGGCTTCTTCATCGACTCTAACATCTTCGGAATCGATCTGATCGTAGTCCAGGCCCAAGACGACACAATCTCCAGTCGAGATGGAACCAGCGGTTTGTGCGTCAAGGTATTCATCGCGGACGTTAACGGCGACATAGAGAGCGTTGGCATCCCACCCAAAGTAGAACAGGCCACTCAAATCACCATCGTTATCGAGGCTGCTGCTGGCGTTGTTCACCATCGCTGATCCCTCATGGACCGAGTCTGGGAAATAGGGATCGGTGATAGTGAGGGTTGATACACGCAGGTCGAGGACTTGAGCATTGGGATACTCAGTGGCGACATCGATGTTTCCATCGATGGTGGGTGGTGTGTTGAGTTTGTAACAGTTCACCGGCCAAGCCAGAGTATTCGGACCAAAGTCGAAGGGTTCCTCCGCGCCTTTAAGGGTGATTGAAACCGTGTCAAGGAGCAGGGTCGCATCAAGTCCATTGGAATAGGTTTGGAACTCCAACAGATAATTGCCGGTTCCTGGCGAAGAAAAGTCTTTGGATACTAGGATGTATTCTCCCGAATACACCGTGTGATATTCAACGAGCACGGTTCCATTCAACCGGACTTCCAGGTCGATGGGTGCGGTTCCAGCACGGCTATTCTCACGGAAACGCAGGGTATACTGTGTTCCCGCGGCGAGTTCTACGGTTTGACTCACAATGCCATCGCCCTGCTTGAAACCAATCCGTTTGCCCTCGGGAATGCTTCCATTGTCATGGAAGGGGCCCGTGCTGTCGTTGACACCAGAGCCGCCATCCCAACCACTGATAGCGCCATAATGGGGGAAAGTCTCGTTCATTGTGCCTTCCTCGAAACCACCGTTGGTCACAATATCTTCGGTGGGTTCAACAGGCTCATCTGGGTTCTTCGGCCATGGATCCGCCGCACCCTGAAGGACAATCGAGATCGTTTCGAAGAGCATGGTTTGATCCGCTTCATTTTCGTAAAACTCAAACTCCAGGGTGTACATGCCCGTGCCGGGTGAGGTGAAGTTGACCTCATGCAGGACATAAGATCCACGGACCACCTCATGGACTGGATCCACCACTACACCATTGACCCGGGCCTCTAACTGTGGATTCACTGACCCAGTATAACCGCGGGTATTCTCACGGTAGCGCAGGGTGTAGGTCTTCCCCGCCACGAAGCCATCGACATCCTGATAAAGGATCCCGGCATGTTGGAGGAAACAGATATTATCACCATTGTAAATATCACCACTGTCATGGAAGGGACCCGCGGAGGTGTTTAATCCATAAGAGCCACCCCCTCCAGTCTGTATATTGTGCCAGCTCGGGATACCACCCTCAGCGATATAACCTGGATATCCTGGGGCGACGCTATCCTCGAAGCTTCCATTTTGAACCATGTAACGAGGTGTGGGTTCTCCGGCTGTGGAGCTGGTGGCAACAACCGGGCTGGGACCATAGACCGTGTTCGGTTGCAGAGAGATGTAATCGATGGCGAAGGTATCTCCCGCCGCCGTGTTTTGGAGGAAGTCGAATCTCAAGGAATTGTACCAAGTGGGGCTGTGTGAGCCACCCCAAGTGGGTGTACCGGGCGTGGTTGCGAAGAGCAGGTCCGTCAATACCTGCTGGTAGGTGCCATCAGCCTTAACGGAGGTTTGGACGAGATTCCCGTTCTCCGCCCAACCCTGCAAAGTACCGGAGAGGATGTTGTCAGACCAAAAGAACTCGATGGCGTTCGCCGTATTCGCGGAAGTAAATTTTCCGCCGACCTCGAGTTTAGAGTAGTAATTCGCATCAAACTGAAAATCCACGCTGCCAGCCACGATATAGGGGTCCACGAAGGTGTCGGAATTGGTATCCGCGGCCGTGAAGTTCAGACAGCCATTAGCCACAGTGATATTGGTCATATCGTTAGCAGTGGTGGCCTGCAAAGTATCGAAATCGTCATCGGTATCGAATTCGAAGGAGATGTATTCCGTTAGACGGATCCAGTCGAACTCGATGACCTGCCCAACATCCGCGTCACTGCCATTAAAGGTATCGATACGCAAGTGAGTGATCGGTGCATCCGCCACCCAGTTGCTGTTGTTACCCCAAGAACTATCGTTGATATAACCCAGATCGAAATTAATGGTCTGGAAATCACTCATGGTGGTGGGCCAAATGGAAGTCTTGTCATTTCCTGGTGTTCCGGGCCCTTTTGCGTTGCCCGATCCATCGAAGAAAACTTGAAAGGCCCCCTGACCAGTACCGTTCTTGACCCGCATCTGGAGATTCCGGTATTGGCCGGGATGGGCCAGGGAAAAACTGGAGTTGTACATGAATGGATCCCAATTGCTGTTGATGGTCATCTTGAGGGTTCCACTACTGACATCCAAGGAGCAATTGGGCCCCGGACTTGTCTCGCTCCCACCATCAGGTGTCCAACCTTCGGTGTCTCCATTGGTACTAAAATTCCAGACCTTGGAGAGTGTGGCATACACCTTATCGCCCGTGGCCAAAGACATACCATCCATATGCCACTCTCCCTCGGCATTGACTAAAACACTCCCTTTTGACACATTATTTACGAAGACCTCAACATATCCGCCTGGAAGCGCACCGGAACCCCGAATGATGACATCGGTTCCATAGCCCGGTGTTTCCACCACCATAGCCGCATGAGAGGCCATTCCAAATGACAGCATCAGCAACAACAAAGTGAAAAACTGAGTTCTACCTTTCATTTCCTCTTTCTCCTTCACAGATTCAAGTACAAGCCACACACTGGTGGAAGGCACAAACACAAAACAACCTAACTCCGCTCATAGCATCACCTCGCTTTCTTTAAGCTAAGAATCCACAGACTTCCCAAAGGGTCGCAACTTACGAGTGGTACATTAAACGATTAACAATAAGACGAATAGAGGGGAAATTCATAAAAAGAAGCGGAACAGATCAAAAGCGACCCATCCCCGCGTGTATATATACACAGATATTCACCTCTCTGAACAGGTGACACAAAGGCAATTGTACTCACTATTGTGTCCAGTTCGCAATCGCTGAGGGAGCGGTTAAGTAAACAGGGGCGAGCCTGATTGGCTCGCCCCCATTGAGATTGTTTTTAAGTCTGAGAAGGACTAAATCAGGCTTCTCTCTTACTCAGTCTAATCCTTTTCGTACTGAGTCCAGTTGATGACCGATGTAGGCTCTTTTGTCGGATAAGGATTCTCCGCGCCTTGCACGACAATCGAAACCGCATCGAGAAGGACGGTTGCATCACCGCCGGATGGATTGGTGATAACAAACTCAAGCAGGTAGTCTCCTGTACCAGGAGAGGCGAAATCGACAGAGATATGCTCGAATTCCCCGGCAAGGACCTCATGGTTGGCAACGAGCACAACACTGTTCAGCTTGACCTCCATCTGCATGATGGGCACTGCTTCTGGTGGGCAGCAATTACGCGAATTTTCGCTGAAACGCAGGGTGTACTGTTTGCCCGCCTCGAAACCGACAGCGGTCTGAGAGACAGTCCCCGCATTCTGCCGGAAGGCAATCTGATCACCATGGTTCTCAACCCCATTATCCCAGAAGGGGCCAGTATTGTCATTCATCCCATTTAGTCCGGTCCACCAGATTACCGAACCATAGTGTGGAGAGGTTGGATTCATCGCTTCATCCTCGAAACTTCCATTGGCAATGATCAGGTCAGGACGTTCTGGGAGAGCTGCGGGCGGGAAGGGATTCTCTTCACCCTTCGGAACGATGGAGACTCCATCCAGGACAAAAGTCACATCACCACTGTTAACGACCACCTCGAACTCCAAGGTGAAGATCCCATCACCAGGGGAAGTCAAATCCGTCTCGACCAGAGTGAACTCCCCAACAGCCACAGTGTGCAGGGCAACCACTTCCGTGCCGTTCAGCCGGACGGCCAGACCCATATCCAGACCGGTGTTGCGGAGATTCTCAAGGAAACGGAGCGTGTATTGCTGACCAGATACGAAACCAGCCACATCCTGAGACAAGATCCCAGCTTGCTGATGAAATGCGACCTGGGTTCCGTGCATCTTGTACCCATTATCCCAGAAAGGACCTGAAATGGTATTGACACCCACATTCCCGGCTGAGTTATTCCAATTCAGAATGGGGCCATAATGGGGCCATAGTTCAACAGGAGCTTCATCCTCGAAACTCCCATTCAAAACCAGGTTCGCTGCATAGGATGACATCGCCGGGAAAACACACAACATCAGAACAACAAACAAAGCAACCTTCTTCATGCTACAACCTCCACTAAAAATCCTGGGGGACTTCCCCCCCCTTCTTTTCACGCCACGCGTAAAAAAGCCAAAAATGCAAGGTCAAACATGACGCAGGATGCGTCACTTACTGAGTGACTCATCACCTCCTTCAATATACGATTGGTGGATCCGTAAGAGACTAGAAAAAAACAGGCTGGACAGACGGGGTGTTTTCTCTACAAATGTTCTCTACGTCAACCGGTTTACCGACTATACCATACAGAGAGAAGCAGATGCAATAAGGAGACTTGGGATTATGAAAAAAAGGGGCGAGCCAGATCGGCTCGCCCCTCTTGTAACCATCTGATGAGAGCCAGACGCTTTGACTGGACCCTCTCAGTGCCTATGCCTCAGTACTGAGTCCAATTTGGAACATCCGAGGTGCTATTGTAGAAGATCAAATCGTTGTACTTCGAGGCGTTGACAATGATGTTGGTATTGTTCCCGGCCGTGTAAAGGAAGGAGACTACGCCATCATCGAAATCCTCCAACATGGGAAGAACTCCGCAGGTCTGTCCTTCCACGGGTGGGAAGGGATTCGTGTAGGTGTCGCCGCCCGCCGTGAAGGCAGTCCAGGGGATCCGTGCTTCGAGGACATATCCCGTGGCATTCGTCTTCATATTGTAGGTCATTCCGGTGAATGGATTCGCATTGCCCACCGGCCAGAACTGTTGGAACCAATTCACATCGTTCGCGTTGTCAGTCACTGCCCATGAAGGGATGTAGACCTTCGTGTCAGCTAATTGCCCATCGGTGGCCTCACCTTGGTCATAATCCAGGCAAAGCTGGAATGCATCGCCTCCATTCACGCCACCATCACTGCAAGCGTATTGGCCACAAGGGTTCATTGCGGGATTCAGCTGCTGATCCATGGCGACAACCGCCAAGTAGAGGGCTTGGGCATCCCACAGGAAATATATTAACGCTGAGTTGTCGGCATCGTTTTCGGGAGAAGCAACACCGGTAAATGAGGCAGTCCCGGCATGCATGCATGTGGGGGTGAATGGGTCAATGATTGTGAGAGTACTCTTTCTCAGGTCGACCGGCTGGGAGTTGGAATATTCGGTGGCGATATTAGCTACGCCATCGATCGTGGGAGTGGTAATGGTTTTGTAGACGTTGATCGGCCAGCATTGGGGGTAGGTTGGAAATGGATCGGCCTCCCCTTTCTTCACGATCGAAATGGCATCCAGGAGAGCGGTGGCATCGCCTCCTGTTGGATTTGTAAAGATAAACTCAAGTAGGAAGTCTCCCGTACCAGGAGATGCGAAATCGACTGAAATGTGCTCGAACTCCCCGGTGGCAACCTGGTGATTGGCAACCAGAACGACGCTGTTGAGTTTCACTTCCAGATCCAACAGCGGTATTCCTGTTTCCGGACAGCCTTCAGTTGGACAGCAGCAGTTACGTGAATTCTCACTGAAACGCAGGGTGTACTGCTGTCCCGCGACAAAGCCAATTCCGGTCTGCGAGACTGTTCCGGCATTCTGGCGGAAAGCGACCTGTTTTCCATTAATCTCAGTACCGTTATCCCAGAAAGGACCGGTGTTATCATTCATCCCATTAAATCCGGTCCAATACCTTACTGAGCCATAGTGAGGCCAAGTCTCGGCGACTGGATCATCCTCAAAGCTTCCATTGGCGATAATGACGTCAGTCGGACGTGGCGGAACAGTCGCGGGCGGGAAGGGATTCGCCTCACCCTTGGGGACAATGGATACACCATCCAGAGTCAGTGTTCCATCACCACTGTTGACTATGACCTCAAACTCGAGGGTGAAGAGACCCGCGCCGGGAGAAGCAAAATCAACCTCGACCAGCGTAAACTCCCCAACAACCACACGATGGAGAGGCGACACATCCACTCCATTCACACGCACCCATAGGTCCACATCAGTACTGGTATTGCGCAGATTCTCTAGAAATCTGAGCGTATACTGCTGACCTGTCACGAAACCATCCACATCCTGGGACAGGATCCCGGTGCCCTGGTGGAATCCAACCTGAGTCCCATTCACCTTGTAACCGTTATCCCAGAAAGGACCCGCATCAGTGTTGACCCCAGTATTCCCACCGGAATTATTCCAAGAAGGAATAGGTGCATAAAATGGCCAGGGTTCGACAGGGGGTTCATCCTCGAAGCTTCCATTTAAAACTAGGTTCGCAGCGAATGACGACACTGCTGGGAGAGCCAAAAGCGCAAGCAGAAGACAGAACAAAGAAACCTTCTTCATGTTACCACCTCCACTTTGTATGCTGGGGGCCACGCCCCTATTTTTACGACAAGCGGAAAAAAAGCACTTCAAGGTGAGACATGACACAAGGTGAGACGCGATTCCGGTTAGAAACCGGAACTCGTTGAATAACACCTCCTTTCAGAGTTCTTGTGGGTAGAGCCTATAATGACTCTCCTTAAAAATACGCCAAATGTAGAACTCAAACCACGGTTGTTTCCTACGTTAACCGGTTTACAAATATACCATAAAGGGGGTTAGTGATGCAATAAAAGATTTTCGGTGGGGCCAAGAAAAAATGAATTGCGAGTCAGATTGGTCCACCTCCATAGGAAATTCCTTCTTCGTGGCAGTGGTAGGGGTGATTCAGGATTCTGGTCCTGAAGCCGACAATATACGAGTTGGGATCATGTATTCTCCAACGGGGTGGTGTATGAAGTGGTGTGTTAAGATTCTGATTGCGGGACTGATGGTGTACATGGTTACTGGCTGTGGTTCCTGGCGTCGAATGCCCTCGGGTCCAGGAATCTCACAGCTGGACTATAAAGAGTCCTGTGGTGGTTGCCATAAACTCCCCAAACCCCGTTCCCGCTCGGATGAGCAGTGGCAGAATTTCATGATGGAGCATCGCCTAGTCAGCGGACACGATGAAGAAACCGCGCAGCTCTTCGCGGATTACCTGAAGGAAATGAACTGAGGACCATATATCCCGGAGTAGCGAATTCATTCGCGTGCCGGCATACCCCTACGCGAATAAATTCGCTACTCCATTTTCCTCCGTTTTTTTATAACGCTGATTCACCCCGTTCTCCGGTGCGGATACGGACACAGTTCTCCAGATCCATGATGAAAACCTTCCCATCGCCGACCTCGCCAGTTCGAGCGGCCGCCTCGATGGCGGAGACCACCGCCTCCACCTTGGTGTCCGGAAGCGCGACCTCTAAGCGGACCTTCGGCACAAGATCCACCACATACTCTTTGCCACGGAAAAGCTCTTTGTGACCTTTCTGACGTCCATGCCCACGCACTTCGGTGATGGTCAGGCCTGTGATACCCAACTCAGACAGAGCCGCTTTGATGTCGTCCAACTTGCTGGGACGGATGATGGCGGTAATGATTTTCACGAGGTCTTCCTCCTTTTTTTTCCCTCTTCGGCTGGAGCGATGTTTTCTCCTTATAGCGAGTATCCGCTCTCTCCATGTTGATCGACATCCAGGCCCGTATCCTCAGCCTCGGTGCGGACCCGCAGACCCAGGGTGGCATCCACGATCTTCAACAATATGAAACTGACCACAAAGGCATACACAATAGTGATTCCAGCGCCCATGATCTGACGGAAGATCAAGACCGTCTGGCTGATCAAACCATCCCGGTAAGGAGCCAGGCCCAGAGATTGAAGGGCGAAGACTCCGGTAAGAACCGCCCCCGTGGTTCCTCCCACTCCATGTACACCAAAGGCATCCAATGAGTCATCGTAGCCAAACTTCTCTTTATGAGACACGAACCAATAGCACACCCAGCTGGTAATGGCACCCAGCAGGATTGCTGAGAAGGGGGCGATGAAACCGGCGGCGGGGGTGATGCCGACTAATCCGGCCACCGCGCCGGTGGCAAGGCCAAGCATGGTTCCTTTCCCACGGAAGATCCATTCCGCCGCGAACCAGGCCATCGCCGCTGAGGCCGCCGCCAGGTGGGTGTTGGTGGCGGCCACCACCGCGACTCCATTGGCCGCTAAGGCGCTACCACCATTGAAGCCGAACCATCCAAACCAGAGAATCGCCGCCCCCATGGCACACCAGGGCATGTTGTGGGGTAACATCGGGGTGTGGGGATACCCCTTGCGCTTACCAATCACCAGAGCTGACGCCAGAGCCGCGATACCCGAGGTGATGTGGACCACTGTTCCACCCGCGAAATCTTGGACTCCCCACCCTCCTAGCCATCCACCCGGCCCCCACACCCAATGACAGACCGGACTGTAGACAAGGGTTGACCAGAGGATCAAGAACACCATGTAACTCGAAAATTTCATCCTCTCCGCGAAAGCGCCTGAGATTAGAGCGGGAGTGATAATCGCAAACATCAACTGATACAAGCAGAACAGAAGGTGCGGAATGGTGGTCGCCATATCGGAACGGGGTGTATCCCAAGAGACTCCACTCAGGCCCAGGTACTCCAGGTTTCCAAGCAGCCCTCCGCCGGCATCAGACCCAAAAGCAAGGCTATAGCCCCACAACGCCCACACCAGGGTTACCACCATCATCGCCGCAAAGCTATGCATCATGGTGGAAAGTACATTCTTCGCCCGCACCAGGCCGCCGTAGAACAAGGCCAGGCCAGGTGTCATGAACAGAACCAAGGCGGCTGACACCAATACCCACGCGGTATCCGCTCCATTCACGGTTGGACCTGCCCCTGTATCCTGCCCAAATGCTGGAAGGCTGAACAACATTCCCCCGGCACACCAAGAACCTACAAGCCATCGCTTTCTCATCATGGACCTCCATTGCCTTGAACAGCAACAGGTCGAATGAACAGGATTCTTGCCAAGTTCAGGGAAAGAGGGATCAAGTCTTTCTAACCCCTATGATGTGAGTGGGTTATTTCAAGGATAGAGGCGGTTTCGTAAATATTTGTCACGCTGGGTTGGTTGGGTTTTCTGAGCTGCTTGGAACTTCGGAAGGTGCTGGGATGTTCAGATTTCAACAGACCTCTCCCCCTTGCTCTGGGAGCCTAGGAGATAAGGTATTCTCAAACAGCCTGTTGAATAATTGAATTCTAAGTTGGCACTCTGGAGCCACTTCTTTCTCAACAGGCGGCTATGCCCTTCCGGGTGCCTGAAGATCAAATCGAGCGCCATGGTAGGCCCCCAGCACACTGTCCCGGGTAACCAGACCCCCAAATCTACCCTTGGTATCAAACACTGGGAGGGCTTCCACCTTCAGAGCCGCGAACAGATGCATCGCTCCGCGCAGGTTGGTGTTGGGAGTGAGATGGGGCAACTGGGGATCGACGACATCGGAGAGGTTAACCAGTAGCCCCATGACTGGATCGGCCAATGCCAGGCGCAGATCATTGAGCGAGACCACGCCACGGTATTCGCCATGGTCTCCCTCCACCAGGAAGGCCGTATCCTCGCAACCACTGATCTCACTGACCGCATCCTCCACACTCAGATGATCCCGCAGCCGTTTGGGATGGGCGATCAGGACATCCGCTACACTAACCTCCAGAAGCGGGTCCTTGTCATGTCCCGAAGGGAACCACTCACCATGCCGGTGTAGGATCAAGGTGTATACCGAGACATGATCCCAGCGGCTCATCACAAAGACCGCGAGCGCTACGGTAGTCATCAAGGGTAGGAGCGCTTGAAAGCCACCCCCCGCCACCCGTAACCCGACCATGATACCGGTCATGGGGGCATTGAAGGTGCCAGCGATCATCCCCGACATGCCAATCAAGGCATATGCCGAAGGATTACCCACCACATCGGGTAGGAACCACGCCAGGACCGCCCCATATAGACCGCCCAGGGTACCCCCGGCAAAAATGGCGGGAGCGAAGCAACCACCCGGCGCTCCCGAACCCATCGTTAAAGCGGTAGCGATGATCTTTCCCACCAGAATGAAGGCCAGCTCTCTGGCAACCAATTCACCATTAAAAGTTTGGGTCAGGGATTCGTACCCTTCCCCGATTACCCTTGGCAAAAAAACTCCAATCAACCCAACACACATTCCCCCCAGTGCGGGCTTGAGCCAGAATGGAATGGAGATCCGACTGAACTGGCGAGTAGAATAATCCATGGCGAAGATGAAGAGAGCCGACATCAACCCAGTGAGAATTCCCAGACCGATGTAGGCAGGGAATTCGATGGGATTGAAGGTGAAGGCTGGGAAGACCACCACAGTTTGGTCGCCGAACACCGCAGCGCTGACCAAGGAGCCGACCACCGCTGCGATCATGACCGGGGCAAAGAGAGTGATCTCAAATCCCTGGAAGATGACCTCAAGCGCGAAAAACACCCCGCCGATCGGCGCACCAAATACAGCAGCGATCGAGGCCGCGACCCCCGCGCCTACCAGTACCCGCAAGGTCTTTTGACGCGCGCCAATCCAGCCGCCGATGTTCGAGCCGAACACCGAACCCATCTCCGCCAGGGGACCTTCCGGTCCCACCGATCCGCCCGTGGTTAGAATCACCACCGAGGCCGCTGAGGGAATCGCAGCCCGCCAAGGAAAACGAATCTGGTTGGTCTGCACCGCATTGATCACGGAGGGGATACCATGCCCGGGCGCGAATTTGAGCAGTTTAAAAAGGAAGTAACCCACCACCAACCCGCCCAGGGCTGGCATACTGAACCGCATCAATACCGGGCCAATATCATTAAGAACCATGCCACCCCCCCAGATGGCCTCATTCCCTTTTAAGACCGCCAACCGGTAGAGGACAGTCACCAACCCAGTGAATAGACCCACCATTGCCCCCCACACCATCATCCATCCTGGGGTTTCCAGGTCTATGTCCCACTTCCAAATTCGCACTGTTGATCCTTCATCTCCGGCTTTTCAAACAAACCGTCGACTATTATAGACGAAAACCAATTAATCATGAACAAGCCAACCCCATTCTCAAAAAGCAACTGGATTTACCAATAAATCCACTACCACCTGTGGACCTTTCGCTGATAAATGCCCTAACATGGCCGGAGGTGAGATATTTGACGGTTCCTATATATCGTGAAATCTCATTCCATTAAGGAGCGTCCCCATCATGAGTCCATCCATCCCTTGTGAAAGAATCCTCCATTGGGTTGGGAAAAAGTTGGTGTTGGTATTGGTCCTTGGATTGTTGATGTCTCTGGTATCCCAACCGGGTATGTGCGAACCCACCTTTCAGCCTCTGGATGAAATCCAGGTCACTAGCACAGGACATGAAGCTTTCCCCGGTGTTGCCCTCAATCCTGTCAATCAGGCCTCCTTTGCCCTCATCTATGTGGTGGCCACGATGCCAGACTCGGCTTCAGATAGTAGCGACATCGATGCGGATGCCACGGGAGCGGCTCTCCTGCTGGAGATCCGCAACGCCGCCACGGGGGCCATCCTTTCAGGTCCAACCACCGTCAGCACCTTGACGGGAATACCTGTCGAACCGGTGGTGGCTTATAGCCCCGATGGCTCGCAGTTTGTTGTGGTTTGGGCACAGAAGATCACCACCGGCGTGGATTCGGTACGAAACATTTTTTTCCGCCGTTTCCAGAGCGATGGCACACCCTTGGGAGATCCAGTCCAGTTCAATACCCATTCCGCCAACGTCGTGTATGCCATGCCACATCTGGCTTTCTTTGCTGATGGAACCTTCTTGATCGCCGCGGAGGGTCCCGATGCCGTAACCATTGGTATCTTGGGGCGGCGTTTCAATGCGGATGGCACCGTCATTGATGCTAATGAGGTTACCCTCAACAACACCACCGGCGATGAGGAGGATTCTCCCTCCATCGCCATCTTGCCCAACCAGAATGTGGTAGTGGCTTATGAGGGTGATAGTAATCGTCAGACCGGGGTCAATACCTCGGATGTCTTCTACAACATCCTCGACTCCAAGTTGGCCAGTCTCCTCGCCGGAGACCAGAATATGACCAACTCCTATGTTGCCGCCAATCCCAATGATGGCCTTAAGAATCCCATAATTGTTGCTCGCGATGACAATTCCTTTGTGATCCTGGAGCGGGCACGCCTGGATACCAGCAAGAAGGAAAAAATCTTCGGTCTCTTCTTCGATTCCACGGGAACTCCGGCCACGAGTTCCGCGGTCCAAATCTCCTCAGTTCTGGAAGGGGACCAGCAAGACATGGCGGGGGATTACCATATAGGCAGCTCTTGGCTTGTATTCGCCTACCGTGTCAAGGGAACATCCGAGACCTATGCGGACTCAACAGTCATTAAGTTCTATAACAAGGATAACCAACCGGTCCGCGCGGAGGAGAAGATCTCCAGCTCCAGCACCCTCGAAGCCGATGAATGCGCGATCTCCGTCGAGGGCAATGTAACCGTGATCGCCTGGCGCGAGGTGGAATTCGACCCCAGCCTGTCAGAGACAACCGATGTCTTCTTCCGGTTGGGCAAGATCAAGAGCACTCCCACAGGTGCCGCCCTCATATCAGTACATTGAAACCGGGATGAAGATGAGAGGAACCGCATGGCTGTTTCTGTCGATGATCCTGGCCAGCCTTTCTCTGGGCGGGTATTCACAGCCGGGACCGGTGCTTGAGAAAGCAACACCTTTACCAGAGGTCTTCCGTACTCCGGACTTCCCCTTGGACGAGATCGATTCTCTCGCCCTGTGGCGTGATGGGAAGGGTGGCGGACGTCTCTATATCACCGCCAAGAAGGTGGATGAGATCCATGTGGTGGATGCCATCTCCGGCGCGAAGGTGGCCACCCTGGGGGGTACCGGCGGGGCCCTGGGCAAACTGGCACGTCCCAATGGCATCGCAGTGATCGAGGATCTCCTTTTCGTGGTGGAGCGCGATAATCACCGCCTTCAGATCTTCGAACTCCCTTCGCACAGGCCGCTCTTCACCTTTGGCCAGAAGGAACTTGAACTCCCCTATGGTGTGACCGTGTTCTCCATGGGAGAGGGCCTCTCGCTGTATGTCACTGATGATTATCCGGTGCCTGGTTTTGAGCCACCCAAGAAAAAGAAGAAGAAGGCTGATATCACCAGTCCCAAGCCACCCGCCAACCGTGAGAAACTCAATCAACGTGTCAAACACTATCTTGTACAACGCCGGGATGGCCAGTTGACCACCACCTTCATTGGGGCCTTCGGAGATACCACGCTTGGGGGTGCCCTCTATGCGGTCGAGTCGATCCTGGCCGATCCCATGAAGGACAACCTGTTCATCTGTGATGAGCTCACCCGGTCCGTGAAGATCTACAGCCTGGCGGGCCAGTTTAAGGGGAAGATCCTCGGTGCGGGGGTGATCCAAGGCGATCCCGAGGGGATGGCCCTGGTGGAGCAGACCGAGGCTCCTGGTGGGGGATATCTGATCGTGACCGATCAAGGCCCACAGCAGACTCTGTTCCGCCTCTTCAGCCGGGATGGAGCGCAGTACTATGGCGCCTTCACCGGCGATCCAGTTCTGGCCAACACCGATGGGATCACCTTCTCAGCCGGGGACCTGGGGCCCTTCAAGGGTGGGGCGCTCTATGCGGTTCATGATGACCTGCGGGTACAGGGGTATCCGTGGGGCTCATTCGGGATGCCACGGTAATGGTGTCCGGGGTACGGTGTTCTATATCGGAGGAAGAAGTGAGTCCTACCAGTAAATATATCTCGTCAACGCTTCCCGGTCTGATTTGGGCAGAGCGTTCACATCCGGGATGATGTAGCGGTTCTCATAGACATCCAGCAGCACCTTCCCATTCTCGCCGAAGTCCTGGGTACGGTCATAGCGCCAGCGCATCTGGAACTCACGCCGTCCCTGATCGGTTTCGACCACGAGGAACAACAGACTGTACTTGAATTCCACGGTGAAGATGCGGTTGACAGTGAGCTCGTAGTAGGTCCGGGCGAGTGAACGTCTGACCAGCTCCTGCGCTTGCTCGGAGAAGAGTTTGGGATCATCGATCATCCCAATCTCCTTATCGCGTCCATCCAGTTCGAAGTACCGTAGCGAGATATACCGGTCCGGGCAGGAGATCGGGAAAGCCATGGCCGCGAAGACACCCCGGAAAAGGCGTTCGCTGGTCCAGTCCTCGGCCTCGATCTGGACATGCAACAGGTCATGCGCGCCGGTGAAGATGCGGGTGGTCTTGGGATCCAGAAACTTGACCCCGACCTCGGAGGCGCGTGCCCGCTGTGCGGCGATTTCGGTGGCTGTGTCGTCTTTCATGGTCTTTCGCTGTCCAAAAGAAGATGGACCGTGACAGTGGATTCCCGCTTTCGCGGGAATGACGTGACGGATGATTCCCTCTGATAATCGTCATTCCCGCGAAAGCGGGAATCCATTTGGGATCGATACACCTTCTCCCTCATCTTTTCTCTATCCCTCCAGACTCGCCAGCTGCGTCTGCATGATGACGAGGTGGTGGTAAATCCCTTCTTTCTCCATCAGTTCCTTGTGTGACCCGCTCTCCGCCACACGGCCATTGTCGATGACATAGATCTTGTCCGCGCCACGCAATGTTGAGAGACGGTGTGCGATGGCGATGGTGGTGCGGCCCTTGCACAACACCGCTAGGGCCTCCTGAATCTGAGTCTCGGATTCGGTGTCCACGCTGGAGGTGGCCTCATCGAGGATCAATATGTCCGGATCGCATAGCAGAGCGCGCGCGATGCTGACCCGTTGACGCTCACCGCCGGACAACCCCGCTCCCCGCTCGCCCAGACGGGTGTCATACCCGGAGGGCAACCGCATGATGAAATCATGGCAGTTGGCGGCCTTGGAGGCGTTCAGGATCTCGACATAGTCCGCCTGGGGTTTGCCATAACTGATGTTGTCGGAGACCGTGGCGCGGAACAGGAATGGCTCCTGGAGCACCAGGCCGATATGCTTGCGCAGGTCCTCCCGCTTCAGCCCCCGCAGGTCATGACCATCGATCAGGACCTCACCCTCCTGGGGATCATAGAAACGGCAGATCAAATTAATGATGGTGGTCTTGCCACTTCCGCTACGTCCCACAATCCCCACCATCTGGCCCGGGGCGAGATTCATGTTGACGTTGAACAGGATCGGTTTGTATGGGTCATAACCGAAGGTCACGTCATTGAACACGATGTGACCCTTGCAACCCTTCAGGGTGGGGGCATCGGGACGATCCTTCAGTGAGGGATGGCTATCGAGGACCTCGAAAATACGGTAGCTCGAGGTCACGAAGCTGGAGACCCAGTTGGAGAACAGAGTCAGGTTCTGCAACGGGCCATTGAGCATTCCGATGTAGCCCAGGTAAGCGATCAGGCTACCGATGGTCATCCCCCCGGCTTCTTTTTTCCCCGCGTCAGTGAGGACATCGGAACCGCCGATGTACCACACGATGAAACCGCCCAGCCCGAAGATTAACGTCATGACCGGATTAAAGGTTCCCAGGTGGGAATCGAGAGTTTTACGGCTGTCTCTCAGGTAAGCGACATTGCTATCGAAGCGTTGGGCCTCGCGCTCCTCTTGGGAGAAGGATTTCACCAGACGGATGCCTGAGAAGACTCCATTGAGCATCGAGTTGAGCTTCGAGTTGCTGTCCCACAGTTTGAAGTAGCGGGGATAAACTTTTTTCCAGAAATAGAGTGTGCCCGCAACCACGAAGGGGATCGGGATCAACACAAAGGGGGCCAGATGAGCATTCAGATAGAACAACATGCCCAGGATACCCACGATCATGAAGATGTTAATGAAGAAGCCCTGGGCGACCTGGCTCACGAAACCGTGGAAAGACTCCACATCACCGGTGATGCGGCTCATCAGGCTGCCGACCTGAGTGCGGTCATAATAGTCGACCGTCATCTGGGTGAGCTTATTGAACATCCGGCTGCGGACCTCATAGGTCATCTGTGTGCCGACATGGGCGGAGATCCGGTTGATGGCGATCTGAATGAACTGACGAGACACACCCGCGCATAGCAGGCCGAGGACAATCAGCATGAGACTGCTCTGGCGCGCCAGGAGTTCGTTAAGGTCGAGTGCCCCTATCCCGCTCTCGATCACCGCCTGCACATTGAGAACATCATCTAACAGGAAGCGGATCAACAGGTTCGGCAACAGGTCGAGGCAAACTCCCACCACCATGATCGAGAAGAGAGTCAGGACCCACCCATAGTAGGGCCGTAGCATATCCAGGGTCCGCCCGAAGACCGCGCCCTGATTCAAGCAGCGTCCGCAGGGGGCATTCCGGTCTGAGAGGACCATCCCGCAGGTTTGGCAGTGGTATTCATCCGGAGCAGTCAGGGCCTCAGGCTGGAAAGGCTTGCCGGACTTGAAGCGCTTCAACTGACACAGGACTCGCGCGAAGCGTTCCCGGTACGCGTTGGTGAAACGGATCAGTTCCAGGAAAACGCCCTCCATCTTGGCACGCAGACAGGTGCTGCCCACAGTGCCATGGAGGTCTAGGTCTTCCATATCCTTGAAGTGGAGGTTCCGCCGGCCATCCATGCCCGGCACAGCGGGGATCACCAACAACCGTTCACGGTTGGCAACCAACCAATAGGGGACTTCCTCGCCCCCAAGCGAGAGATCCGCCTCCGCGGCGACAAGGATCTCATTAGGATCGAGACCAGTTTCCCTAACCTGAGCGAGAACCAGCTCGGGGAGGGTGGTGGTTGATGCGAGAACTATAGGAAGACCTTGGGGCGGAATGTCACCGCCCTCGGCTGGAGATATCCGTTGCATAGGATCTACATGTCAGGATGGTAATCGCGAGTAACAGACGCGGCTGGCGTTTCCGGCATTCATTGCTTATAAAAATGCCTTGAGCGCCAGAACGATTCCTCTCGCTTTGGCGCTCCCCCTCTGGATTGAATCTACTCTTCCAGGAGGTTCAGTCAACCCTTTACCTGAAGGCGCCCGGTCCGGAGTTGTCACATCCATTCCCCCCCCATCCTCCCCCGCCAGGGGGGAGGGAGTTGTATGTTGTTCACGCTTTAGCGTGTGTTT
>CAYRBI010000007.1:0-11858 GCA_964422415.1 uncultured bacterium
GGCGACCTGGTTTGCGAAGCTCTATAAAAAGATGACTCACGGGGCGCGGGCAACCGCGCCCCGTCTTGTTTCTCCCCCCAATAAGGAGTTCCATCGTGTTAACCCGTATAATCATGATTCTCCTCACCCTTTCACTTCTCTCCCTCTCCGCCTTCGCGGCTGCGACCCGTCCCGAGGTCAATGTCCCCTATGTGAACACAACCCTGCACCCCATCTTGATCGATGGAGCCACCTCGGATTGGACCGCCGAGGTCCTCGCGGGTGGTATTCATTTTTACCCAGGCGATGGAAAGAAGGGAACCGCTTTCGTGTATGGCACCACCACACTGGGTACCATGACTGGCAAAGCCGATGGAGAAGTCACCCTCGATATCTGCCATGATGGGACCTATCTTTATGTGGTAACCGTCATCCAGGATGACCTGCTGGAGCAACGCACCTCCGAGAACAACACCAATGAGGGTTGGAAGGAGGATTGCTTGCACCTCTACATCGACAGCACCAACGCCGCCAAGGCAGCCATCTCCGATCCCCCCATCTCCAAACAGGTTGGATATGAACAGTACGGGGTCAGCACCGATTACAACTGTTACACCGAGAATAGTGACTTCACCACCCATAATGGCACCCCCGGGGCGGCCTTGGCGGGTGCGCAACCGGACCAGGTAAACTGGCTGGTGTCTGTCCAGATCTCCGGAACAGGCCCCTACACCTACATCTTCGAAGAGCGGATGCCCCTCAATGAGGTGAGTGGACACAACCTGCGGACCATGACCCCGGGCAACTCCTACGGGTTTGACGCCGAGTTCGTGGACAGCGACGCGGGAGCCTATTGCCAGGGGTGGTTTTTCTGGTCCGGTAATGGTTCGATGGATGTGTGGAACTATGAAAACATGTGGGGAAAGATGAACCTTGAAGCCATCACCCCATCCGGAGTGGACAACTGGGCGCTCTACTGAGAACCACCTCACTCCCTGCCCCCCTCTCCCACGAGGCGAGGGGGAGATATGTTCCGTATCGAGGATACGCTCCGTATCCTTCTCTCCCCCAGTAAAGTCGATTATCCTTCTCTTTATTGGGGGAGTAAAAAACCATCCCGAAGATTTCATATGAGGTTTATGCAATGAGAAGCCATGTGTTAATGGTTGTTGTCTGCTGTTTTGCGGTATTGGGTGTTGTGGTAAGTCCTTCTCAAGGGCAAGGTGTCCAGCAGATTGTCCAGGGAATGCAGGCCCGGTGGGACAATATCCGTGATGCCTCGGCGGTGATTGAGATCCAGACCTGGAAGAAGAGCGAGGGTGATAAGGTCAATGTGTTCTATGGCCAGATCTTCTACCGTGCGCCGCTTCTGGTCCGCTTGGAGTACTCCCCCGCGCCCGAATCCGCCACCGGCACTCCCAAGATCTACCCGCTTGGGCAGAACAAGTACATCTACATCCATGATGGACGGAAGCTCTGGCGTTATAGCCCCTCTCAGAAAACCTGGGTGGATCAGTATGGCAGCGATCCAGTGATTTCCATGGTGAACCAGATCGCGGATATCAATAATTTCAATGTCGAACGATTTCTGTCGATCTATCAGCTGGCGGATGTGAAGTCGGACACCTCGCTGGGCATCCCGACTTACCTCCTGCGCGCGGAGCCGAAAGTCACTGGCGGACGACACCCGCGTCAACTGATGTACATCCACCAGCAAACCTATCTGCCGGTCGAGGCCATCATGGCCCGTGCGGATAACGAGGTCAGCGTGTTCTTCCACAAGATCAAACAGAACATGAACCTCCCACAGGAGATTTTCTCGATTCAAAAGGGGAAGTAGAACCACTCCCCCCCCTTGCGGGGGAGGGTCGAGTCGTCTAGCCTTGAGAACGTAATCGTTTAGGGGAGCGGCCCCGCCGGACAGGGCTCCGGCGGCGGTCTAACGAGGGGAGAATAAGTTCATGCAGCCAGGGAAAATCCTTTTACACGCTACCATTCTGTTCGTTCTCAGCATTCCACAGTCCTCGCAGGCCATCGGGAAGAAAGAGTTCTTCGAGCGTCTCCAGGAGTCCTGGAACAACATCCAGACCTTCCAATCGGATGTGGTCCAGGAATCACGCTACTCCGATGGAATAGTCCAACGTTACAAAGGCAGACTATCCTTGGGCGAGGATGGCCGTATCGCCTACGATTGCGATCTCATTGGAGAGTACAAGGATACCTCTTTGATCTCTTCTGAGACCGGCCAGAAAGCCGCCACAGCGCCTTCCCAAGCGGAGATCCGCCAGACACACAACTCCGCCAAGTACCGTGCCCAGGGGGAGCGAGTGGTCGAGTTTGACCCAGCCCAGAATGTGATGGTGGAAAGCCCCGAGGAGGGGAACCTCCTGATCCAGGTATTCCGTAGCATGTTGGGTTCGGGCGACTTCGATGTAGAAAAGTTCAAGGAAGATTCCAAGATCGACCGGATCGAGGAACTAACCAGTGAGGAGGGAGTCCCTGTTTACCGCCTTGTCGCTATCCCCAAGAAGGGTTCCGAGATCTGGAAATGGACCCAAGTGGGGAATCAGGGGGTTGAATGGACACAGGAACTGTGGGTGGAACAAAGCACCATGCGCCCGCTCAAAGCGGTATTGCTCTCCGGGAAGGAATCCACCTCGGTGGTTCTCCAAAACTCCAAGATCAACCAACCCGTAGACCCACAGGTTTTCCTCCTGCCGGTCAAGGATGGCGCCATCAAGTACAACAAAGACTCCCAACCGGTTAGTTCCCCTCCCGCCCCAAAGGAGTTCCAGGGGAAACCATTGGATGAGATTCCAGTGGAGGACGAGAAGTAGCGCTTCGCTAATTGGTTTCTATTGAATTGTGGAAGACAACGGAAGGTGTGGTAGCTTGTGGAAAGCACGCACCTTCTGTTTTTCCATGCCCCTTTATCGCTAACACGTGAATCCCTTCTCGGGTCAACCCATATCCGGAAGGAGAAAGGATTCTCGTTCCAGCGGTGAGTTCCAGCAGGGTCTCCTTACGGCATGATCTCAGCGGCAGCTGAGAGGATATAAGTCGGTTGGTGCGGCCAGGCTTCAGCCTGGTGACGTTTGGTGACACCAGTCAGCACCAGCGCGGTCGCCATCCCGGCGCGGCGTCCCATCTCCATATCGGTCTCCAGCCGGTCTCCCACCAGAAGAACCTCCTGTGGCGGCAGACCAAGATCCTGCAGGATGACCTCCAGCATGACATGCGAAGGCTTCCCCAGGACCAGATCGAGTTTTCTCCCCGAACAGGCTTCGAGCGCGGCGATGATCGCACCACAATCGGGCACCACACCATTCTCTACGGGACAGGTCACATCGGGATTGGTAGCATATAGAGGAACTCCCCGGTGGGCGGCCAGCATGGCCTGATGCAATTTGACATAGTGGAAATCCCGGTCGAAGGAGAGCAGGACCAGGTCACAAACACGTCCATCATCCACCACCTTGATCCCAGCCTCGACCAATTCAAGGATGAGCGGCGCTTCTCCGGCCACGAAAACCTTCGCTCCCGGATGGTGCTCCGCGAGGTATCTGGCCGCGACCAGAGACGAGTTAATCACCTCCTCATCCTTGGCTTCAACACCCAGGCCACGTAGTTTGCGCGCATAGTCGGTACGGTTCTGGAGAGGTTTGTTGGAGAGAAAACGGATCGGCTTCCCCGCCTTTCTCAAACGTTCCAGCATGGTTCCAGCGCCCTCAATCAGGTGCGGACCGAGATAGATGGTCCCATCCAGATCGAAGATATAGCCGCTGTAGGAATGAAGGGGACGTGAACTGTTCAAGGTGGACTCACACAGGCAGGACAAGACCCACTCCCAGCCCTACAAGAATCAATCCCAACACCAACAGGACCAAGCGGAAGGGTGTCAACGACGGACGCGGCGGGGCATAGTCCTCGGCTTGCGGAGGATAAAAGTGGCCATCATAGATGTCCTTGTGGACGAAGAACGGGCCGACTTGTACCATACGGTCATGATGGTAGACATTGTGCGTTTCCTCGCACAAACGGTCCCCCGGAATCATGGGGTCATCATATGAATTAAAGAGGGGGCCCTCCCGCTGCCAGGCCGCTATGTTTGGATCAATCCTACTCATTCTTCCCACCTATAATGAACGCGAAAACCTTGAATCACTGGTTGGCGCGATCCACTCTCTCGGTATTTCCGGACTTGAATTGCTGGTCGTGGATGATCAGAGTCCGGATGGGACCGGGGACATCGCGGATCATCTCGCCGAAACTGATTCAACTGTACATGTTATACACCGGAAGCCCCCACGAGGTCGAGGACTGGCCGGTATCGAGGGTTTCCTGTGGGCGAGAGACCATCAGTACACCCATACCATCGAGATGGATGCGGACTTCTCGCATCCCCCCGAGTATCTTCCCAGCCTCCTCGCACCTTTTGAACAGAAAAGTGGTGGCATCGATCTTGTCATCGGTTCGCGCTACATCAAGGGGGGACGTATCGAGGGATGGCCCAGGTGGCGCTACTGGAACAGTGCGGTGGCGAATTGGGTGGCACGGCTGGTCCTCGGTCTTCATGCCCAGGACTGTACTTCTGGGTACCGTTGCTTCAGCCGCCGTGCACTTCTAGCCATCCCCTGGGAAAAACTGACCACGACTGGGCCTGCGATCGTGGAGGAAATCCTCTATCACTTCGAGCGGGCCGGACTCCATCATCATGAGGTGCCCATTACCTTTATCGAACGCCGCGAGGGTCAGTCCAAGGTCACACCAATGACCATCCTCCGCTGGATCCGTGAACTCGCTCGCATCCGGCATGCATAAGCCCGCCTGAAAAAGTTGACTCAGGCTGGCCAGACCGCTGGAACGAGAATCCCTTCTCATTCCGGAAAGACTTACCCCTTACGGATACTCGCGGCGAGCTGACGGATCCCCTCAACGGCATCTTTACCCAGCCGGATCCGTGCCACCCGGCGCTCCTTTGTGACTAATGCCTGGTAGTCTCCCAAGGCCTGCGCTTCACAAAGAACCGAATAGCCATACTTCTCACCCGGAATCGCGAGATCCGCTTGATCTTGGACCAACTGCAAGAACAACCCCGTATTGGGGCCTCCTTTGTGGTACTGGCCAGTTGAGTGCAGAAAACGCGGCCCATATCCACTGGTGGTCGCGATCCGGTAGCGTGTAGTGACCACATGCCTCAGCTCCGTGAGGGCTTGTTCGGTCTCTGATGTCTCCAGGATGTAAGCCATGATCGCGAAAAAGTCTCCCGGCGAGGCCTCCGCCAAGAGGCCGGTGATCGAACCTGGCTGGGGATCCTCTGGGAGATGCCCTTCACTTTGGAACTTCTCCAACACCACTCCTGTCAGGGTCTTGGCCTCCTGGACATTCGGTTGGTCAAAGGGCTGAATGTCAAGGAAGTGGCTGACTACCGCGGTGGCGAATTCCCACCGGAAAAACTCAGCGCCAAGATCAAGATTGTCAGAGAGCCTTAAGACCGCCACTGGGTGACCCGCCGCGAGGAGGGACTCAGAACGCTTGGTGAGAGGGCTCGCGGGATCATTGCTGACCACCACAAAGGCCCGGTCATCACCATAGGCCGAAAGCGGTTCAAAGGGTTCTGAAGCCACCGGAAGGATTCCCTTCCCTTCCTTGCCGGTACTCTCGGCGATCAGTTGCTCAACCCACAGCCCCAGGCTCTCAATCGCGGGATCGATCACGAGGGTAAGTTTGTCTTTCCCCACCGCCGCGCAGGAGGCCATGAAGAGCCCCAGTTGCGCGCCTGGATTCTGTTCGAGGTTCGAGTCCTGGCAGGATTGCGCCAGAGACACCGCCTTCTGAAGCAGGTCCTCCACCTTCATCCCCAGCAACAGAGCCGGGACTATCCCGAATAGCGATAAGGCGGAATAACGTCCACCCACATCGGGATTGTTCACAAAGGTATCCACGAATCCTCGTTCCTGGGCTAGACGGGCCAATCCGGTACCGGGATCAGTAATCGCCACAAACTGTTTACCCGGCCCGGAAGAAGAGTCACTTACCGCCTTCCAGAAATGCTTGAAGGCACTCATCACCTCGATGGTGCCTCCAGATTTACTGGCCATCAGGAAGAGCGTGGACTCGAGATGGATCTTGCCAGACACCATCCGGACCCAATCTGGCGCGGTTGTATCGAGAACATGTAAAGCCGGGAAGGTACTCCCGGATCCGAAAGTTCTGCGAAACACCTCGGGACACAGGCTGCTGCCGCCCATGCCAAGGAGCACCACATCAGTGGGACGGTAATCGAGAAGCCGCTCAACACGCCTGACTAGATCAGGCAGTTGCGCGAGGGTTTGCTCAGGTAGATCCAACCACCCCAAGCGGTTCGAGAGCTCAGTCGGATCCGGCCGCCACACTGTATAATCGCGCTCCCAGATCCGCTTCACGATCTGTCTCTCCACAGCCTTGGCGCTGGCAGTCTCGTAAGCCTTCCGGACATCCTCCGGCAGAAATAGGGTTCCCATACTCTCCCTCATGATGCTGAGACTCCTCTCGATGAATTAACCAGCGGTCTCGATCTCCGAGACCTTCGCCAAACGGCGGACATGGCGATCCTCACCAGTAAACTGAGCCTGAAGAAAGGATTTCACAATCTCCCTCGCAAGTTCACTTCCGATGATCCGGGCCCCCAAGCAGAGCACATTGACAGAATCATGCTCAACGCCTTGATGAGCGCTATAGGTGTCATGGCAAAGGCCTGCACGGACCCCTTTGACCTTGTTGGCAACCACACATGCCCCAACTCCACTGCCACATAACATGACCGCACGGTCCACCTTACCCTCTTGAACCGCTTTGGCGGCCTTGAGGGCGAAATCCGGGTAGTCATCCAACGATTCGTATTGGAAAGCACCCAGGTCAGTGACCTCACACCCCAACGATTCAGCCACCTTCATCAGGTCAGCCTTCAACGGAAAACCGCCATGGTCAGCGGCGAATGCAACTCTCAACACTGTACAAACCCCTTTCAATCCAATGGTTTCAGTCAGGAATCTATCCGGAACACCCTCTCTCAAAAGAGAGACCTCATGGTGCTTGCATGTACCCAAACGGTAATCATACAATTACAGTGCCATTTTCAATAGTGGAAGGATCGTTAGCCACCTGGCGGTACTGACTTCATGAATCCGAGTGTGACACACCCCGTAGAAGGAATGGAAACTGACAAAAAGCCCCCTTTTCGAGCCTTTCTGGTCGATGACCAAGAGGATCATATCAATTTGCTCCTAGCCATGTTACAGGGTTTGCCGCTCGCTCTGTCCACCGAAGTCTGTTTCGATGGAACCGCAGCGTTACCAATGCTCAAGCAGAATGAATTTGACTGCCTTTTCTTGGATTATGATCTTCCAGACATGTCCGGACTGGATATCCTGCATCAGGCTATTGAGCTCAACCCTGACCAGGCAGTGGTCATGATCACCGCGCGTGGTAATGAAGAATTAGCCGTCGAGGCGATGAAGAAAGGGGCCACCGATTACCTGGTCAAGGGAAGGCTCTCACGGGAAGGGCTAGAACGAGTGGTCCACCGGGTGCTGGAACGGAACCGGCTCAGACAACTGGTCCGCCGTCAGCAGGAACGCTTAATTGACGCTGAGCGGCTACGGGTGATGATGGAAAGCATCGGCGCCACCTGCCATCATTTTAGTCAGCCTGTCACCTCCCTGATGGGACGCCTGGAGATCTTGTTGGCCAGCAACCCTCAACTCAATGAGAAGCAACTGAGCCTGCTCCAGGATTGCCTCGAGTGCACACGCCGGATGAGCGATCTGCTAGCCCAGTTCCAACGTGTCAGGTCATACCGTACGATCCCTTACACAGATCATATCGAGATCTTGGATATCAACTCGCACGACTCAATGCAATCGGGTGGATAGCTCTGGTGACAACCCCAGGGATGGAGATCCGCCCAGCCACCGTAGACTTTTCTCCCGCTCTCGAACAGAATCACCCCTTCTGAAAGGTGTGGGGATAGGGAATCTTTTCAACAGGAGATGTTGACGTGCCGGTTAAAATTGGGATCGTAGGAACAGGGGGTATCGCGGAGTTCCATCTGCGTGGGTATCAGCGCGCGAAAGATGTCGAGGTGGTGGCTTGCTGTGATGTCATGGAGGACCGGGTCAAGGCCTTCGCTGAGAAGTTCGGTTTCAAACGTCATTACACGGATTTCCACAAGATGCTGGCCACCGAGGATCTCGATGGAATCAGCATCTGCACGCCCAACTATGCTCACAAGGAACCGGCCATTCTCGCCCTCAAGCGGGATATAAACGTCCTCTGCGAAAAACCCATCGCCATGAACGCCAAGGAAGCCAAGGCCATGGTTGAGGCCGCACAGAAATCGAAGGGGTTACTCACCATCGGCCAGCATTTCCGCTTCGAACCGAAGAACCAGGCGCTCAAGAAAATGGTGGAAGCGGGCGACCTGGGAGATATTTACTACGGGAAGTCACATTCCACCCGGCGCGTGGGCATCCCCGGCTGGGGAGCTTTCCACATCAAAGAGAAGTCAGCGGGTGGCCCGATGATTGACATTGGAGTCCATGCCCTCGATCTGACCCTATGGCTTATGGGTTTTCCGGGGATCGAATCGGTGAGTGGCCAGACCTACACCAAGTTCGGCAATACCAAGGAGCAGTATCACACCTGGGGCAAGATCGATCCCAAGACCTACACAGTGGAGGACTTTGCCTGTGGTATGGCCAGATTGAAGAATGGGGCCTCCCTGTTGATTGAATCCGCCTGGGCCACTCATACCGAAAAGGAATCATTCTTGCAGGTTGTGCTGGGCGACAAGGGCGGCCTGACAGCCTATCCCCACAAAGCCTACACAGTGCGCAATGGAACTCACATCGACATCGAGTTCAGCCAGCTGCCCGAGGTGGAGGCACACGAAGAAGAAGTGATCTGGTTTGTTGACTGTATCCGTGGCGAGAAGGAAATCGTTGTCCACGCGGAAGAAGCTTATCAGACCATGCAGTTGATCGATGCAGTTTATAAATCAGCGGAAACTGGAAAGGAAGTTGTGATCAAGGATCACATCCCGGTTCCGAAGAAGTCGAAAGGGAAGTAACTGACACAGCATGGCTGAACAGAGCGGCGGTTGGTTCCGGAGATTGGTGGGTGGAGGAAGTGCTCCTGTAGGGGAGCAATCCTCAGCTCCCGGGGAACTACAGGAAAAGCAAAACAAGGGGTTCTTCGCCAAGGTCCGGGATCGTCTGACCAAAACCAAGACGACCCTGGTCTCGCAAACCCTCTCCTTGTTCCGTAGACGCGGTAAGGTGGATGAGGCCCTCCTGGAGGAGATGGAGGAGGCGCTCATTCAAGCCGATGTGGGGGTCGAAACCTCCATGCGGCTGATTGGATCCATCCGTCAACGGGCAAAGAATATCCCTTCCGGGCAGGAGGCCGACTTCGAATGGCTCCGCGCTACCTTCCATGACTTGATCCTGGAGGAGATTGGCGCGGAGACTCCTGGATTGAAGCTGGATGATCCGCTCAACATCATTTTGATCGTGGGTGTCAACGGAACCGGAAAGACCACCACTATCGGAAAGCTGGCGAATCGGCTGCGCGGCGAGGGACGATCTGTCATCATCTCGGCGGCAGATACCTTCCGCGCGGCGGCGATCGATCAGATCCGAATCTGGGCCGAACGTTCCGAGTGCGAGATCGTGACCGGCCCAGATGGCTCCGACCCGGCCTCGGTGGTGTTCAACTCGATCTCCAGAGCGCGTGCCCGCAACGCGGACACGGTCATCATCGATACCGCCGGAAGACTCCATAACAAGACCAACCTGATGAAGGAGCTGGAAAAGATCGGACGCATCATTGGCCGCGAGATCGAGGGCGCTCCCCAGGAAACCCTCCTGGTGTTGGATGCCTCGACCGGGCAG
Source organism: uncultured bacterium (assembly GCA_964422415.1). GTDB lineage: Bacteria > Hinthialibacterota > Hinthialibacteria > OLB16 > OLB16 > OLB16. The sequence continues at coordinate 9,912 of CAYRBI010000007.1, forward strand.
AATGGTCTTTCGCAAGCCAAACTTTTTCAGGAGATCGTTCCCCTGACTGGCATCGTGCTGACCAAGCTCGATGGAACCGCGAAGGGTGGTGTCACTATCGCGGTCAGAAAGAACCTCGGCATTCCGGTCAAGTTTGTCGGCCTGGGCGAGGGTATCGATGACTTGGAGCCCTTCGACCCGAAGTCCTTTGTGGATGCGTTGTTTGTTGAGGGACAGGGAGAGGAATCGTAGGGATACATTGTAGAGGTGCGAGGAATCGCACCCCTACAATTCTTCAGGCCGCATAGATGGGTGTCTTGTCGCGCAAAATCGCACGCCGCCGGTAAGGATTCTTGATGGCCGCTTCTTCGACCAAGTCAACCTTTCTCCCGAACAGATCCTCAAGCTGGGACTTCATTTCAATCAAATCGAGCAGACTCCATGTGTCACCCGGAATAAAAGAAACCAGGACATCGACATCACTGTCTGGATGGAAGTCCTCCCGCGTGGCTGATCCAAAGAGTGAGAGTTCAGCAACCTTCCAACGATCACAAAGGTTCCTCAATGCTTGTTTGGGAACCGGAATCTTAACTTCGCCCATGATAATCAACCCTCATGCTATCTGAGCCCCCCCCTGCAGGAGATGAATCATGCTCCTGTGAGTGACCTTGATTCAACGCCTCATTCGTTGACAATCCTTACTACCCAACAGATGAGGCTAACTCATATCTTAAACGAGCTCATGGCGGAATCAGAGAGGCCCATTTTTTTAAGCCCATCCACCTAACCAACCATTGAGGAAGAGGAGATCCTAATGCATCAAAACCGGCGTGAATTCTTGGCATCCCTGGGTATCTTGGCAGTGGCCAGTACTCTCAGAGGGGGTGTTGTGTCCGCACAAGAGGCGAAGAAATACCGGGCTTGTGTGATCGGCGACTGGGAGAATGGCCAGTATGGCCACCAGCTCCACCTGGCCTGGAAGAACCTTTCCAATGTCGAGGTGGTGGGTCTCGCCGATCCCCATGAAAAGGCCCGCGCCAAGTTCGGCAAGGATGCTGGAGCCGCCAAGACCTATGCTGACTACAAGGAGATGCTGACCACCGAGAAACCCGATCTCGTCTCGGTGGGGCCACGTTTCACCACCCGCCACAAGGAGTACCTCCTGGCGGCAGCGGAGGTGGGAGCGCATGGCTACATGGAGAAACCCCTGGCGGCCGATCTGGCCGAAGCGGATGAGATGGTCGCGGCCATCGAGGCCAAGAACCTCAAGTGGGCGGTAGCTCACCAGAAGCGGATGACACCTCATATCGCTCATGCGAAAAAGAAGATCTTCGAAGAGGGGCTGATCGGAGACATCCTCGAAGTCCGCGCGCGCGGCAAGGAAGACAAACGTGCCGGTGGCGAGGACATGCTCGTCCTGGGAACCCACAGCATGGACCTGCTCATGTACTTCCTCGGTAAACCCGAGTGGGTTGCGGCCGACATCACGGTCGATGGGCATCCCGCCAAGAAAGAGGATGTTCACGATGCCACGGAACCGGTTGGTCCGGTCGTCGGTGACCGGATTCAAGCGGTCTATGGATACCCCAATGGACTCAAGGCCTATTTCAGTTCGATGAAGAGCACCGAGGGTGATGGCGGACGTTGGGGAGTCGATATCTTCGGCTCCAAGGGGATGGTCACCATCCGCATGGCCGAGGAACCCATCATCTATATGGCATTGGATTCCTCCTGGGCGCTGGGTGGCAAGGATGTGAAGTGGGAGCCACTGCCGGACGCTCCGGCGGCGCTCCCCACCGACCCCAAGGAGCTCATTAACGTCATGAATAGCTTTGCTACGGCGGATCTATTGGCGGCGATCGAGCAGAACCGCGAGCCGGGCGTCTCCATGCAGAAGGCCCGCGACGCCCTCGAAATGATCATGGGGGTCTATGATTCATACATCACCGGTCAACCCGCCAAGTTCCC
>CAYRBI010000007.1:11958-42537 GCA_964422415.1 uncultured bacterium
AAATGATCATGGGGGTCTATGATTCATACATCACCGGTCAACCCGCCAAGTTCCCGCTCAAGGAGCGGACACATCCACTGACACGCTGGACGGCTTAAGACAGGTTGATATCCACAAGCTCCCGTTCACTCACTGGGCGGGAGCTTTTCCAGAAACTCCCGTGCAGTCACGATGGGGATCCCATGGAACTGACGCAGGTCGAGGAGGTGGTGATCACCGGAGACGATGTAATCGGCGTTACTTGCAAGAGCGGCTTGAAGAACTTTCAAATCAGCAGGATCGGCGATAATCGAAGGATCAATCTCAGGATAGGGCTGCTGACCACAACAGTTGCCTCGCAGAACGCATAGAAATTCGTGAATTACATCCTGTTTTACACGTATTAGCCTGAGGATCACGGGTCGGCCAAAGACATTTACTACCTCCTCATAGAGTGGAACACTCGAACAGAGAATGAACCGTCTATCAATACATGCGCGGCTTAGTATTCCCGGAGGCCCCTTTGGATTTATAAATCCACTTATAAGTACATTGGTGTCGAGAACCGCACGAATCATGCGGTTGCTCTCTTTCTCCGTTCTTCTGCTCGAACCTCCTCAATGGCCTGATTGATCGCCGCATCAAGCACTTCGGATGGTATGTCCTTGTTGTGTGCAGAGGCTCGTTCCATAATTTCTCCCAACCGTTTTGTATTCTGGAGCATACGTGCCTCCACCTCCTCTGGTGTTTCATCACGTTTGCTCATGCGGCGATCTCCAGATTGGGAAACTGGCTCCACAATCCCGCTAGTTTTGTTGTCCACTTTCGGGGCCGTAATCGGTTCTGTCATCAAAACCTCCTGAGCTCACAAGAGTAGGAATGGCTAATACAAGTATACCCAAAGCAAGGGAATGTGTCGTCAGCCCGAATACATTGTTCACCCCTCCGGCAAAAGATCAAGAAACTCCCGTGGGGTCACGATGGGGATCCCACGGAACTCATGAAGTTCAAGCAGGTGGTGATCACCGGAGACGATGAAATCGGCGTTACAAGCAAGAGCGGCTTGAAGAACCTTCACATCCGCAGGATCGTCAATGACAGAAGGGTTGATCTCTTGATAAAGGTCTCCAGGAGAACATTTTTCCCTCAAAACTCGCAGAAACTCCTCGATCTCGTTTGAATTTGTATTGATTTGACGGCGAATTAGCGAACGTTGTAATACTCGAGACAGTTCCTCATAGAGAGCCACGGATAAACAAACGATGAAGCGATTTTCTTGAAGGGCATGGCCAAGTAGACCCGGAGCTCCCTCTGGATGAATAAAACCGCTGATAAAGACATTTGTATCGAGGACCGCACGGATCATGCGGTTGCTCTCTTACTCCGTTCTTCAGCCCGAACCTCCTCAATGGCCTGGTTGATCACATCCTCCAAAACCTCGGAAGGTATCCCCCTGTTCTGTTCAGCGGCGCGTACCATGATCTCACCCAGACGTTTCGAGTCCGGGGTATATACGATCTCCCCCTTCACCGGCGACGGTTGCTCATTGAGTTTGATGATCCCGCCGATGTTAGTCTTCATTTCGTGTGTGGGAACCAGCTTCTTCATGGGGCTCCTCTCCCGATAGGCTTTATGGCATGGTTAAGTGAAGTATACCCGAATGAATAGAAGGTGTCATTGATCAAGATACTCCATTCACACCTCTGTTAACATCTCCAGGAACTCCCGTGGGGTCACGATGGGGATCCCACGGAACTCATGAAGTTCAAGCAGGTGGTGATCGCCGGAGACGATGTAATCGGCATCGCCTGCCAGGGCGGCGGCAAGAATGGTGTCATCATCCGGATCAGACAAGATGACCTGCTCCTTCAAGAAGGCAGGAGTTCTTTCATCCACCCGACTCTGGTGCAATCGTGCAATCAATCTCGCGACTTCGGTATCCGTTACACCAGTCCGCTTGCTCAGTTTAGGCCGTATTAACACAGCACTGACTTCCACAATCTGTTCAGCCGTTGTGCAGACAACGAAATCCAGGTTTAGCCAGTGCCTAATAATCAGGTCAGCTGTACGACCCGGACTCAAAAGCGCGCTAACAAGAACGTTGGTATCCAAAACCACCCGTATCACGCGGTTACCCGCTTCTTCTGGCGTTCCGCTCTGACCTCCATAACAGCTTGGTCAATCTCTGCTTGAAGCTCCTCCTCCGGGATACCTTTATTGCGTTCATGGATCCTCTCAATCAGATCAAAGAAACTCGCTCGTTCCCGTTCGTCCCTTTCCAACACCTCCACCGGCACCATCGCCGCCACCGGTTTGCCATCGCGTTCGATGACATAACAATCTCCACGCTGAGAGACCGAATCCATAATCTCGCCCACCTTGCTTTCCAACTCTTGGGTAGAAATCGACTTCTTCATGAGTCTCCTCTCACGATGGACCTTGTGGGATGACTAAGATAAGTATACCGGAAGGATATAAATGTGTCTTCAATCATGTCAGGCCATTTCCAGTGACCTTCACATAGATTATCGCGGGATTTTGATCCCTGGACCGCTGACAACCTCGTTGAAGTAACAGTTTTGCATGTGTGTGTTTTGAATCACGGAAGGAATGGAAAGGTTGGAGGGAAACGAAATACGGCAGGTGGTATCCGGCCAAGTCAGTATTATGCAAAGAGCTGGCCCAGGGGATCAATTCCTGGGCCAGCGGTATTGTGGGTGGCTCTACTGATAACGTCTCCTTACGCCACCTTCACCTCGATCCTCCTGGGTTTGGCGGCTTCAGCCTTGGGTAGGAACAGTGTCAGGACACCATTCTTGAGATCGGCCTGGATCTTGGTCTGGTCGACTTCATCTGAGAGCTGGAACTGACGCCAGAAATTCTTCAGGCGGTACTCACGCCAGAGGTATGCGGTATCTGGTCCATTCATGGCGGTCGAACCCTTCCCCTGGATGGTGAGAACCCCATTATCGACCTGAACGCTGAGGTCCTCGGCGGCCACTCCCGGAAGATCGGCAACCACGGTCAATCCATCAGCGATCTCGTAAATGTCCACCGCGGGTGCCACATAACGTTCATCCTCGCGGGTTTTCTCCTCGGCGGCACGCAATTCTGTCTCTGGTATTGTTGCAGGAACAGTGGTTTCAGCAGTGCTCTTGGTCATGGTCTTATTCCTCCTTTCCACTTGGCAATCCGGTCTCAATTCGTAACCGCCACCGAGATTGTCTTCGGCTTGGCTTCCTCGGCCTTGGGCACAATCACGCTCAGGAGGCCGTTCTTGTACTCAGCTGCGATGCGGTTGACATCGACCGCTGAAGGCAGCGTGAAAGTGCGTGTGAACCGTCCCGCCGACCGTTCCGAACGATGGTATTGATCCGCGCGGACTCCCTCGGGCGCGGACTTCTCACCAGAGATGGTCAGGGCATCGCGGTTCGCGGTAACATTGAGCGTGCCCGGATTGACACCAGGAGCCAACGCCTCGACACGGAACGCCTCGCCCTCATCCCGGATATTGATCAACGGGTAGGTTCGGGCTGAGACACCGGGGAGGAACGCGCTCCGGAAACGCGGAACATTCCATCCCGCTGGCATGGCCTGGTCAATCTCCCGGCGCAGCCGATCCATTTCTTGCATCATCTCTCTGAAGGACATCGATCCTCTCTCCTTTCTTCTAGTCACTTTGTTGAAGGGCCATTCCGAACCTTCAACCTCTCTTATAGAAAGGTTCATGCCATTTCTACAAACTCTCTATCCCATTGATATCACGAGACTTACGCAATACCATATGGAGCAAGAGCCTGACTGATGAGTCAATCCGGCACAGAGGTAAAGGACTCACCCTTATTACATTCCTTCGATATCTCAAAAGGGGTATTCTTGCGGGTGTCTGTCATCGCTGGCGCGTAATTACTTCCTTGCGCCTTGGAGGTGTTCCGTGGATAAGGTGCGCATGGCCGTCGTCGGCATTGGGGGGATGGGGGAACACCACTGCCGGAGTTTCAAAGATGTCCAGGGAGTGGAACTGGCGGCGGTCTGTGATATCGATCCAGAACGGTTGAAGGTTCTTGGCAATGAATTCGATGTTCCCTCCTTCACGGATTACCACGACATTCTCAAGGGCGATATGTGCGACGCGGTACTCATCGCCACACCCCATTACTACCACCCACCCATTGCTATCGAGGCTTTCCACTCCGGCAAACATGTCCTCAGTGAGAAGCCATTAGGCGTCTACACCCTCCAGGCCGAGGAAGCCATTCGAGAACACGCCAAACACCCGGAGCTGGTCTATGGCATCATGTTCCAGATGCGGGCAGCGGGTTTGAATAAGAAGGTCAAAGATCTGATCGATTCTGGCGAGATCGGCCAGCTCACACGGGTGCTGTGGATCAATACCGACTGGTTCCGTACCCAGGCCTACTATGATAGCGGCGGATGGCGGGCCACCTGGGCCGGCGAGGGCGGCGGAGTTTTACTCAACCAGGCGCCTCACAGCATGGACCTGCTTCAATGGCTGACCGGAATGCCCCGCCGGGTCCGCGCCTTCATGAAACTGGGATTATCTCATGCCATTGAGGTCGAGGACGATGTGACCGCTTATCTGGAGTGGGAGAATGGCGCCACGGGTGTGTTCCTCACCAGCACCTGTGAGGCACCCGGCACCGGACGGCAAGAGATCATCGGCACCAAGGGGAAGATCATCATCGAGAAGAACCAGATCATCCTCTCGCATAACCGGATCCCCATGGATGAATTCATCCGCACCAGCGAGAGCCGTTTCGATCCACCTGAAGCGTGGACCATGGAGATTCCGCCAGGGCGTGGCGCGGGAGTCCATCAGGAGATCACCCAGAACTTCGTAAACGCGATTCTGAAGAAAGAACCCTTGATCGCACCCGCCGAGGAGGGGCTAAACTCCCTCGCGCTCGCCAACGCCATGATCTTTTCCGGTCTACAGGACAAGTGGGTGGATATCCCCTTCAATGGTACCGAGTACAAGGCACTGCTGGATGAGCTGTGCGCCAAGTCAACCTTCACCAAGACAGTCCGGGCTGCTGGATCAGAGGATATGAACGCCTCTTTCCATTGAGAAACGCTACGTATGACTACTCTTGAGGTCCGCCCCAGGCAGCCCCATTTCTCGCCCAAAGCGGGACACTTCCAGCTTGTCTCCAAGTATGACGCGGCGGGAGACCAGCCGAAGGCCATCCAGCAGCTGGTCGAGGGACTCCAGTCTGGTCTGCAATACCAAACCCTGGTCGGAGTCACTGGCAGCGGTAAGACCTTTACCATGGCGAAGGTCATCGAGCAGACCAACCTCCCAGCCCTTGTCATTTCTCATAACAAGGTCCTCGCGGCGCAACTCTACTCAGAGTTCAAACAGTACTTCCCCAACAACGCGGTGGAGTATTTCGTCAGTTATTACGACTACTACCAGCCCGAGGCCTATGTCCCCACCACCGATACCTTCATCGAGAAGGAAACCGATGTAAACGATGAAATCGAGCGGTTGCGTCTTTCGGCCACCACAAGCCTCATCGAACGCCAAGACACAATCATTGTGGCCTCGGTCTCCGCGATCTATGGCTTGGGCGCGCCCTCGGAGTATCTCGAGACCTATCTCCCCATCACCTTGGGCGGTTTCTCCGACCGGACCGCGATCTTGCGTAAGCTGGTCACCCTTCAATACACCCGCAAAGATATCGACTTTCATCGTGGCACCTTCCGGGTCAAGGGTGACACGGTGGATGTCTTCCCTGGATATGGAGACACACCCATCCGGATCGAGCTCTTCGGCGATGAGGTCGAACGAATCTCCGAGTTTGAACCACTCACCGGAAAGATGTTGCGTGAACTGGAGAGCGTGACCATCTGGCCCGCCAAGCACTACGTGACCACAAAACCCAAACTTGAGGCAGCGATTAACTCCATCAAGGACGAGCTCCGTGAGCGGCTGGCGGAACTGCACTCACAAAACAAGTTGCTGGAAGCCCAACGGCTGGAAATGCGTACCCGTTTCGACCTGGAGATGCTGCATGAAACCGGGATATGTTCCGGAATCGAGAACTATTCACGGCACCTGGACGGCCGCCAAGCGGGAGAACGCCCCTTTTGTCTATTGGATTACTTTCCGGAGGACTTCCTCCTGTTCGTGGACGAATCACATATCATGCTCCCCCAAATCCGGGGCATGTATGGCGGCGACCGTTCACGCAAGGAGACCCTGGTGAACTATGGCTTCCGCCTCCCCTCGGCACTGGACAACCGTCCCCTCCGTTTCGAGGAGTTCGTTGGACTGGTCGACCGCGCTGTTTTCGTGTCAGCCACACCCGCCGCATGGGAACGTGAAGTGAGTGGGCAGATCGTTGAACAAATCATCCGTCCCACAGGGCTGGTTGATCCACAAGTGGAGGTCCGCCCGGCCAGTGGCCAGGTGGATGACCTGATCGCCCGGGTCCGCGAGATAGTAGACAAGGGTGGCAGGGTTCTCGCCACCACGCTCACCCGGAAGATGGCCGAGGACCTGGCTCAATTCTTCCAGCGTCTTCAGATCAAAGCCCGTTATCTGCATTTCCAGATCGACACGGTGGAGCGGGTGGATATCCTGGAGTCTCTGCGCCGGGGCGAGATCGATGTGGTGGTGGGAGTAAACCTGTTACGCGAAGGGCTCGACCTGCCAGAGGTCTCGCTGGTGGCGGTACTCGATGCGGACAAGGAGGGCTTCCTGCGATCGGAAACCTCTCTGATTCAGATCTGCGGGCGCGCGGCCAGAAACATCGAAGGCCGGGTCATCCTCTATGCGGATGAAGAGACAGGCTCCATGACCAACGCATTGCGGGAAATGAGCCGCCGGCGTGAGATCCAGGAACAACACAACCAGGAGCATGGCATCCAGCCCAAATCGATCGAGAAGGCTGTCACCAACATGCTCATCGATGTTCGCCGCAAGAAGGATGAGGCCAATGACACGGTCTATCATGTCTTCCAGGAGTATGAAGGTAAGCATCTCCCGCTCCATGAGCAGATCGCAAGGTTGAAGGGTCACATGGTCCGGGCGGCCAAGGATCTGGATTTCGAGGAGGCCGCCCTTTACCGTGACCGAATCCAGGAACTTGAAAAGAAAGCACGCATGAAGAGGTAAAAACGATGCCCAAGGTCAATTGGTATCAGTTCACGCAACACCCCGATTCTGATTCCTGCTGGTCGCTCTCAGTGGGTCCGGATGGCAGAATTTATGCCGCCGCCTGCGCGGAAGGGGTGCCTGGAGGAATCGTGAAGTTGGTCCGGTATAATGAACAGACCGACTCGCTCGATTACCTCTTCGATCTCGATAAAATGGTCGATGATCCAGGGGATTCGGGAAGGGCGACCCAGTGCAAGATCCACTACAGCTTCGCCCCTTCCCTCTCGGATGGCATCTTGTATATGGCCACCCACTTGTCAGGCCCCCCCATCGACCAACCCGCCTATTCCCCCTGGCGCTCCTGGCATGACCCAGAGCGGTGTTTCCGGGGGAGTGCCTTACTGGCCTTCGATACGAAGACTGACAAGGTGCTGTGGTGGGACACCCTAATCCCCAAGGAAGGGTGCCGGTGTCTGTTGATCGATGAAGAACACAGCCGCCTATATGCCTTGAGTTATCCTCGTGATCACTTCATCATCTATGACCTCACCACCCGCACTCGCAGGGATCTCGGACGGCTGGGATCGATTAACGCTCAAGCCTTGTTCCTGGATTCCAGCCACCGTGTCTGGACCACCCGCGACGATGGACGTCTGATCCGCTACAACCCCACCGAGGACCGCTTCAGCGTGTCTCCCTATGTTCTCCCCCACAACATACAATTCCAGACCGGCTGGCATAGTGTGTTCTATGATGTGGCCAGGGCTCCGGATGGACATGCCCTGTATGCCTGCACCTGGATCGCACAGCCCCGGTTATTGCGCTTGTTCCCGGATGAAGGGGAGTGGGGCCGGGTGGAGGACCTGGGACCGGCAACCCAGGAACGCGACATGAGCATCCCGATTGACACCTTCACGGATCACTGTGGAGGCCTGGTCTTCGGGGGTGATGGGGCTCTTTATTATGTGGCCTCACGCTGGCGGGATCCGGTCTACAATCCCTACCCGGAGGGACGCAAGGAGTGCGAGGGAGTGGTATGGCGGCTCGATCCAAAGACCCTCCAGAAGGAGGAGTTCGCACTCCTCGAACGTCCAGATCAGAACGCCCAGTATGTCTCCCGTGGTGCGGTCGACCATAACGGCGACCTGTTCTTCGGCCATGTCGGACCGAAACCGGTAGGAATCTTCAAGGTGGAGATGCCACCCGATAAGAAGCGTGCTAACGCTCATCTGCCCATCCGGATCTGGGGATAAGGGAGAAGCCCATGCCAGAGAAAAAGAAATACGACGTGAATTCAACCGAGGCAAAGGCAGTCATCGATGAGATTGTCCATGGCACCTTCATGACCGAGGGAACCATGGTGGCGTTCCCCCTCTGCTTCCCCGGAGCAAGTACCCCCATCCCGATGGACGAGAGTTTCATCACCAGCTTGGATATCACCCCCGAGGGAATTGTTTATGGCGGTACCTCTGGACGGCGAGCACATCTCTTTGTGGGCATGTTCCATGGCGTCACCGGTGTGGTTTTTGACCTGGGAGCCATCGAGGACATGACCGAGTGCACCTCGGTGCGTTGTTGCCATGGCAAGGTGATTGCCGCCGGAAAAGGCCCCAAGGGAAGCCTTCTGGTCTCTACGGATTATCAAGGCCTGCCCTTCGATCTCATCCAGGAATGGGGCTTCGGGCGGAATCCGGTCAAGACCCTCGCTGAACTCCCCAAAGGCGGAGGAAACCCCTGCGTGGTAACCTGCGAAGAGGGAAAGACCTTGATCTGCCAAAGTGGGGGACATCTGTTGCGCTTGGAGATTGAGAGCGGCAACCTCACGGAGATTGGCCTGGTTCCGGACTCCGGACGCCTGCTGCAAGTGGATCAAGACGCTATCTACGGCTTCGATGAGGGTACCACCCTGTGGCGTTACCAGCCATCGGACAACACCTTGGAGCGGAAGGTAGTATCCTTGCCTGAAGGATTTCAAATGGGAGATTCCTTGCAGTGGGTCCGTGAAAGAGGTGGGGGTAGTTGCTATCTAGCGGATGCGGCCGGAGCACTGTTTCTGTTCACTCAGGACAAGGGCTTCAGCCCAACGATCGGTAAAACACGCCTGGCTCCCGTGGGATCCATGGCGGTCACTCATGATGGACGTCTGATTGGTTCATGTGGCGATGGCATTGGCAGGCTCTTTGTGTACTCCCCACGCGGGGGACAGGTAAAAGACATCGGAGTGGCCGTCTCGGTTCTGGAGAACCGGCGGTATGGCTATCAATTTGGAGCGGCAGTGACTGGACGGGATGGGGAGATTTACTTTGGAGAGAAGGATAATAACGGTCACCTGTGGATCTACTTTCCGCGGATCGAGAAGAACGTCGTCTGACCTACTAAAGGAGGCTGCTGATGGATTCACGCGAACGGGTACTACGCACCTTGGAGTTCAACCGGCCTGACAGGCTTCCGAGAGACCTGTGGGCGCTGCCTTGGGCCGAATTGAATTACCCGGAGGAGCTCGCGGCTCTCAAACGGGATTTCCCCACTGACTTTGGTGGACCACCCGGAATCCTCTCGAAGGTGCCCAGCACATCGGGTGATCCCCACAAAACTGGCGAGTTTACGGATGAGTGGGGGTGTGTGTTCACCAACATTCAGGATGGCGCAATTGGGGAGGTCAAGACTCCCCTGATCCAGGACTGGGACACGGATGTGGATCGTGTCCATTTCCCCAGGGAGTGGCTGACCTTTGACCGGGATGCGGTCCGGGACTACTGCCATTCCACGGACCTGTTTGTGCGCGGTGGGTGTTGCCCACGCCCCTTCGAGCAGATGCAGTTCTTGCGTGGGACAGAAAACCTCTATGTTGACATCGCCACCCACGATCCGGGTTTCCTCCGTTTTCTGGGCAGGATCCATGAGTTCTATCTGGATCTATTTGATGAGTGGGCTAAAACCGAAATCGATGGTATGACCATCATGGATGACTGGGGGGCGCAATCCGCGCTACTCATCTCCCCCAAGTCCTGGAGGGAGTTTTTCAAGCCGCTCTACCGGGACTATGCGAACATCGCCCATGAGCATGGGAAGAAGATCTTCATGCACAGCGATGGGCACATTCTCGATGTGTATCCCGACCTGATCGAGATCGGAATCGACGCGCTCAACTCACAGGTTTTCTGCATGGGGCTGGAGAACCTCTCGAAGTACAAGGGGAAAATCACCTTCTGGGGAGAGATCGACCGTCAACATCTGCTACCACAAGCCACACCCGATGAGATCCGGCAAGCGGTCGGAGACTTCCAGGAAAATCTCTACTCGAATGGCGGAGTGATTGCGCAGTTGGAGTTTGGATTATTATCAAAACCCGGAAATGTGAGGGCTGCTTTCGAGACTTGGGATCAATTCAAGACATGAAACCCGTTAGCCGGGGCTGGGAGGGGACTCCCGCCCCGGCTAAGGGAGAACATGCTCAGCGGCCCGTAGCGGGCTTTTTGCCATGGTTGGCCTTTTTAGAGCGCCAACGGAGCTTCTTGGCAACTTTACGTTTACCTGTAGCCATCTCAGAAAACCTCCAGAGTCAACAAAGGTGGTAGCATATTCGCAAAGGAAGGTTTGTCAATCATCTTCACTTTTCTCTTCAAAGGCCTATTCCCACCACTCTACCAATCCCATCGATGACTCCGCAATCGGGATAATGCTTGGCAGTTTTGTTTTTTTTCTGGACAATCGTGGGGTACACTACTAGCATCTGAAATACCTGATATTCACACCTTTGAACAGTCCTTCCCTCGAGAGGAAGCATACCATGTTCATATTCTTGACGCATCCTATCCTATCCACACAGAAACCAGTTCACTTGATGTCTCCTTGTTGGACAATTCTTTTCTTGATCTCTCTCGCTCCTATACACACATATGCAGTAGATATCACTCCTGCAGATCAAGCAACAGTCAGTGACTACCGTATTATCGGGTGGAACGACTTGGGTATGCATTGCATGAACGCCCAATTCAAAAACTTATGTATTCTTCCCCCGTATAATAACTTGCACTCACAAGTTATCCGGACAGGCGCGATTCCGCAATTGATGGTCAGTGGTGTCACAGTTGAGTTCAGCTTCGAAGACAATTCCTACTCAGCCGGGAAGACTGACTTCTGGGATTGGGAGGACAAGCTCTTTGGAGTTAACCTGGCGCTGGACAATGGACTCACTGGCCACACTTTGAGCGGGCATATGACTGCAGATACCGGTTCCTTTGTGGTTACCGGAGTCCCCATCACCCCCTTCCTGGATAGTGCTCCGGCCATCCTCTATCCCTATCAGATCGCCTTATTGATTGCACGCGATACCACGACAGGAAGCGAGCTTACGAGAACACGTCCAGTAGCTCCTGTCTCCACCGAAATCCGTTGTGAGTCATGCCATGTGGATGGAATGGAGGATATCTCCACAGGGGATGTAGAGAAGAACATTCTGACTCTACATGACCGCGAGGAGGGAACCACCTTGATGACATCGCGTCCCGTGTTATGCGCCAAGTGTCATGGTTCCAATGCCCTCGGCGCTCCTGGAAATCCTGATCTCCCAAATCTTTCACACGCAATCCACTCCCGCCATGCTCCCGGCACTGATGACAAGGCTGAAGGAACAAATGACTGTTACCTGTGCCATCCGGGCGTGAAAACCCAGTGTCATCGTGATGTGATGTACTCCAAGGGAATGCGTTGCATCAACTGCCATGGTGACATGGCTGCGGTAGCCAATTCAGCCCGCCGGCCTTGGATCGACCTTCCCCGTTGCGGTGCTACTAGCTGCCATGGATCTCAATACGCCGAGGAATCGGGGGAGCTTTTCAGGAATTCGCAGGGACATGGAGGTCTTTATTGCTCCGCTTGTCATGGCAGCCCCCACGCCATATGGCCTAGTATCGAAGCCAATGACAACATTCAGACCATCGCCTTACAGGGTCATTCTGGAACCCTGAATGATTGCCGCGTGTGCCATAATGAAATTCCATCGAAACCCGGTCCGCATGGAATCACTGTAATCCAACCCACTCCTACTCCCACCGAGGCTCCAGCGAGTGTAGATCCCAATCAATTCAGCCATTATCAGTGAACATGCTTGCGGCGGGCTTACAGCAATGGTCTCTTGTGGGGGAGACCCTCACGGCGGGGATACTTCAGAGGAATCTCCCCTTCCCGGCCTAGAGCCAGGATGTACCGGTCCGAATCCTCTTCGGGAAGCCGGTAGACTAACGCTCTCAACACCCGTGTGTGCAACTGTTCCAACGCGGCTCCGGCTGCCTGGACTTCCTCCAGATCAGACTTCCAGCACCACAACTCCCCCTCCGGAACAAGAAAGGGTATTCCCAATTCGATGAGTGTGGGAAGCGAAGCCACGGCGCGTACCACCACACGGTCATAACTTCCACGGAAGCCCTCCTGATGCCCCAAGGTCTCGGACCGCACAGAAAGAGCCGTTCCCCTCGCTGACAACCCCGCTTCGTTTAAGAACTCATTCAGCCCCTCAACCACCTTCCGTTTACTGTCAAGGAGCGTGAAGCGTGGAAGATTAGCCTGAAGGGCTAGCGGCACCCCAGGAAAACCTCCTCCCGTACCCAGATCGAGCAGGTTAATCCCTGTCCCCCAGCCCGCCACAAGCGGAGCGATTGAATCAAGTACATGACGGACAATCCACTTATCTGGTGGAACAGCGGTGAGGTTATGACGTGAATTCTGATCGGCCAGCCAAGCGAGGTGCCGTTGAATCAGGGGATTGAACCCAACCGAATGGGGATCGAGTGTAGACAGTTGGTCGATTTTGAACTGGGAGTGTGTAGAGACCATGAAAATCAAATCGGGCCGGGAAGGCTTTCCCTCCCGGCCCGAATTTTATCCTTGATTATGGGGCTTTAACCAATCAATTGGAACGGCGCGCCCGTCGGCGGGCATTTCTGCGTGCTTGTTCCATCTTCCGCTTCGCCTTCACACTCGGCTTCTCGTAATACTCATGCCGTCTCATCTCAGCTTTTAAGCCAGACTGCTCACAACGGCGCTTGAAGCGTCGCAGAACTTGATCGATGGATTCATCCGCGCCCACCACGACCTCAATACCGGTCATTCGGACACACCTCCTTTCTCCCCCTGTCCCATTAAGAACAGGCTCCTTACGGTCAACACACAAACCAACATTGAACCTAACACAGGACCCGGGGCCTGTCAACGAAAAGGCGATAACCTACTCATAATCCTTAACTTAAGATTGAATGCTAGATTATTCGCCTGCCCAAGTAAGGGGATCCTCAAAAGTGCCTACAAACACATAAACACACACTTTTCACAGGGATTTCTAGCACTTTTCACACCCCGTCCAATATACAGTCCCATTTGAAAAGGTCACTTGAAACGGATCGAACGGATGACCTCGTCTCCATCCTGTCCGGATTGAATCCGTAGCCAGCGGAGAGTCCGTGACCGGATCATCGCCTCCACCATGGGAGAAACCCGTAAACGGTCAGTCCGCCAACCACGAGGTTCGGGTTTTGTCATCCAGGCTGTCAGAGGTTGATACATCGCCGACTCTGTAGCGCCTTCAATCCTGAAGGTGTCCAAATCATCGCCCTCACAGAAGTAGTCGACCTCCGCATACAACACATCCGTGGAGGACTTCACCTGCAGATCCGGAGAAACCTTGAACTCCAAGGATTCAACCCCAGACAAGTACTCGGTCGCCCACCCCCACTGGCCACTCTTACTCACCGCGAAACAGGAGCTCTTAGAGGGGCCTTCGGGTTCCACCAACAGCATCTCACCGGCCGGGGGTAGCAAGGCGGTATGAGCCACTGTCACCTGACTCCCCGTGGCGGGGCTTAATGTAGCCCGGACAACCTCAGGCTGAGCCAGGTTCCGTTTCTCGATAGGGAGGTTTATCCATGATGGTTCCGTCTGTGGAGAAACGGGCTGTTGAAGCGAAATGCCTTGAGCTGTATCGATGGAATTCACTGCGAGTGTGGCGGTGCTGGAGGAGACAATCTCAACCTTGAGGGTATCGGTGGCACAGCGGATTGCCGTAATCCGCGCGGGAGGGGCCTGCATGACTGGCACACTGGTTGAAAGACCATAGTGGACTCCCCGGTATGTAAAGTCAGCCTTTAGGTCCGCATTCACAGGCCAGGAGGTGGGGAAATGACTGGGCTCAACCAATATGGCAAAGCGAATCTCTTTGGTGCTGGAGGCGATAGCAACCGACTCCGTATGGTCATTTAGGGTGACTGATCCATGGACCCCGGAGAGCTCCTGAGCGCTATCGTTGGCGATGCCGAAATCGAAGACTATCGGCTTACCAGGAACCACCTCGTAACACCATTTTCCATAAAACCAGTCGGGAAACCACTTCCCGATTTTTCCAATCCGCAAGAGGGCATCCTTGAATCGCCCATACATTTCCCTCGCGACTGGATCATCGATGTCTTTAAGTAAGTTAATGTAGCCGCTGATATAGGCCAACGCCTGGATTTGAAAGACTTCACTCGCGCCCTTATCATGGGAAACCTCTGGAATAGAGATCCCCCCTTTAATCCCCTGTTGGACCTTCAACAAGGCATCCTTACTAAGTTTGTTCAGTCCAACCACGAAGTGAGCGAAGGTGGTCCCGAAATTGATGTTCGAGTCACTCAAGCGGCTGGTGAGTTCTCTCATTGCGGCAGCCGGATGGGTACTCACGGCCACATCAATCTCACGCCCGGTCATCCCTCCGGTTTCTTCCAGACTTCCCCCCACCAGTTGAAACCGCTTGGTCTCAGTGTGGGTATACGCCGGAGTATTGGCATAGGCGACGGCCAAGCAACCCGGAAGCGCGATGAGTGGCTCTTCTCCAGCAAGAGTTTTCCGGTACTGGTAGGTTAAGTTCAAGAGTTCATCGGTGAGCGGAGACCGGATTTGTCCGATTCGAATGACACGGTTCTGGGTCAAGACCAGATCCTTGCACAGGTCTTTGGGAAACACTGTGATCGGGATCGTGGTGGCGAACACGATCTGGGCGCTGTCCGGATCGGAGGCAAGGTTGGAAGAGATTTGTCCCGAACAATCCACGCCGGAAATATAGATATGGTGGATTCGTTTGGCGGTTTCAGGCTCTTTCTGCAGCGCAGCCGCCAGATTGGTTAAGGGACCCGTCGCGATGACACTCAGCTCACCTTGGAACTGCTTCGACAGCTCAATCAGAAGATCACACGCAGGTGACTTGGGAGGAAGCGCGGATTCAAAGCCTTGACCCCACTGAAGCCACAAGTTCGAGCTTCCCTTGCTGACATCCCCATAGGCAACCGGTATATCAGGACGGTCCAAGAGGTTCAACAATTTTTGGACAGTCCGGGCGCTCGCTTGCGTATTATAAAAAGAGGTGGTTATTCCGGTCAGGTTCAGGCCTGTGGTCCGGACCGCCTCGGTGATCGTGTAGAGATCCGTGAAGTCATCACCGATTCCCGTATCAATCAAGAGCGGGAGCCCTTGACCAGCATGGGCTACGGTAGAGATGAACAGGAGCAACAGGATAAACCCTCCCCTGCCCCTGCCATCCCCAAATAAGGTATTGGTGTGCGTGGTCATTCGTGGTCGATGTCGTTGAAGAAGTCTTCGATATTCTCTCTACGGGTATAGTCGGAATCGAGTTCATCTTCATCAAAGTTGGTGAAGTCACCGTAGGCACGGCCATTACTCTCCTCCTCAACCTCACCTTCTTCTTCATCTTCGTCGAAATCGTAGCCCTCATCGTCCGGAAGACCCTCCGCCTCTTCATCCTCATCGGCCAGGAGGTCATCTTCATCGAAATCATCGACCTCGACATCTTCGTCAGGTTCGATTTCGAGTTTGGTTAGGTCGACATCGACTTCTTCCTCGTCGTCGTCTTCCTCCTCCTCTTCGAATTTTTCTTCTTCCTCGTCCTCGTACAGATCTTCGTATTCGTCTTCAGGAATCACGATGACTACCTCCCTCTTGTTGCTGTCTTAGCTTCTTCCCACAGGGCATCCATCTCGGCCAGGTCAGCCTGTTCCACGCTGGATCCTCTGGATACCAAAGTTGTCTCAATGTGCCGGAAGCGCTGAAGGAACTTGCGGTTGCAGTCCTGCAGGGCCTGTTCTGGATCGATCTTGAGGAACCGGGCCAGGTTCGCCACCGCGAACAACAGGTCTCCTAGTTCCTCGGTGATCCTCTCCTTGGAGGCTTCCATCACCTCTTCCAGCTCACCCAGTTCCTCATGAATCTTCTCCAAGACCTGGGTGGGATTCTCCCAATCGAATCCTACCTTCGATGCGCGGGCCTGCAAGCGTTCCGCTCGCAGCAAGGCGGGCAAAGAAGCAGGAATGCCCTCTAGGATCGAAGAGCCCTCTCCGCGTTCTTTCTTCTTGATCTGCTCCCACTGCCGCAGGACTGCCTCGCTATCCTCTGCCTTTGAATCCCCAAACACATGGGGATGCCGGTGAATCATCTTGGCGTTGATGGCTTCGATGACATCTTTGATCGAGAAACGCTTCTCCTCAGTGGCGATCTCCGCATGGAAAACGATTTGGAGAAGAACATCTCCCAGTTCTTTACAGAACTCCAAATCATCTCCCACCTGGATGGACTCAGCCACCTCATAGGATTCCTCGATGAGGTATTTGATGAGGGAGGAATGCGTCTGCTCGCGATCCCAGGGACAACCCCCAGGTGCGCGGAGACGGTGCATGATTTCGCACAAACGCTCGAAGAGCTCTCCTGCTTCCGGCATGTTTCCACGGACACAATCTGACACGTTATTTCGTGCCCGCTTCCCTCCCCCATCTCGCGAGTGACATACAATCAGGCCGTGGGTCCCCAGGGATTCGAACCCTGGACCAATCGATTATGAGTCGATTGCTCTAACCGCTGAGCTAGGGACCCGACGGGCCTGTTGATAACAAACCTTCATGCCTCCTGTCAACCCTTTTCCAGGGTGCTCCAGACAGAACGGCTTATACCCCTTATTGTCCCAGGAAATCAAGCAGATCGTTCTGTTTGATTACCCCATCGAGATCGTAATCGATGCCCACGGGAACATTCTCGCTGGACAGCCAATAAAGCGGGAATGCCAGGAAGTCAGCGATAGTAACTTCACCATCCCCATCGGCATCACCGGGAAGAAAGTAGGTCACTGGAACCTGGATCGTGATGGCATGGCTTGCGTTTGAAATTCCGATACACAACAAGAGTTCATATTCGCCCAGGTCATCCTTGAGCTGAGCATCCATTTCGATCTGCCTTGGAACCCCGGCCGGGATTGTTCCCTGAGAGTCCTCGGAGATAGCGCCCTGATGACCGGAGATCACCCGCCCCGTCATATTGAAGGTGTCCGTAGGTGCATTGACTGAATAGCCATAAGCGAGCGCACAGTAGTAACCATCGGGTGGGAATAGAAGACTTACCTTCTCGACCGAACTGCTTGTGAGTGAAGAAGCCACAACCTCTTTGCTGGTAAACTGCCCATCGGGAGTGCTGCCATCAGAGCCATCCCGGTAGAGGTACAGGTCAATGTCCGAAGCGGTCCCATCCACATCCACTTGAAGCAATCCACATTCGGTAACACTGAAGACATGCCAATAGCTCTTATCATACTGGATCGGATTGTCTTTGAACCACTCACCAACCTTCGAGGGACCATACATCTCAGCCTTGAAATCATCGATCTGAAGGTCCGAGGTGAGAGTCATATTGTAGACCATGGTGGAAGTGACCGTGTAAACATGAGGCGGAGCCGGACTCAGGATCAATTTACCCATCTCAACTGAGAAAGGAACCTTAAAACGCTGTCCACTGAAGAGGATGTTGTGGATAAAGAGGGCATGGAGACCATCCTCCAGAGAAGCGGTTGAGTAATCGGATGTGGTTCCCGTGGTGGTACTGAAGGTCCAATTAGGTCTTCCGGGGCTACGCTCTCCGCCAATCCAAGCCAGCGTATTGGGACCAAACGAAGGAGCATAATAAGAGGAAGCGGGATTTGTGAAAGAGTCCTCGGCGGGGCCGAAGATGAGGGTATCCAAATCGGTCGGAACCACATCCTCCCACACAGTATGGGTGAGGAGATAAGTCCCCGCTGCGGGTGATTGGGCATCCAGGAAGAAGAGACGTCCATCCCCGCATTCATCAACGCCCGTCCACGAGAAGTCTCCGTGGACCGCATAATTCTCATACGGTTCGTTCTCCGTACTGCCGCTGGAAAATGTGATAGGACTGGAGTTCAGATCGGCGGACACGTTAATGGAGACAGGAATCACATACCGGTCGGATCGTCCACCCATGCTCGATTTCTCTGTGTTCTTCTTCGAGGAATCGGTCAAGATGATCTTGGCCGCATAGGAGCCATAGGAGATATCACTGGGCACCGTGACCGACGCGGTCACGGTCTGCGTGGCGCCAGCGGGAATTGTCAACGATGATTTGTCCAGTTGGAGCCAAGAACAAGCAGTTTCGCGGTAGAAGGTGGCGTGGATTTTGACTGTGGTGGCTAAGGACGTTCCCTTGTTGTGCTGGAGCCCGACAAAGATACCATCGTGCATCTTTCCCAGAGGATCCGAGACAAACACTTTCAGCGAGGTAGAACCCGTGTAGCCATAATTGAAACGCATGTATTCACCGGAGTCGATCTCAGATGCCTCGACAATTCCAGCGGCAACCCCCTTGGAATCATCAAACAAAATTCCATCGCCATCGATATCAGTCCAGTCATAGATCAGCAGGCGGTAAAGGTTTTCATAGGAGGGCGTTACCGAATCCGCATCGCCCGTGATGAAGTTGGTGTCGAATACTTCGAAGGGGAAAATAGCCTCAAGCTCCATAAAGGCGGTGTCCTTGGGGATGTTGTCCACCCCAGAACCTTGGAACAATTGAAGGTAATCAGGCTTCCGGAAATCGTAACTTTCTGAGGCAGTGGCCGAGGTGGTGATATTGAACACTGTTTCCTCGATGACTTCATAGCTGGCTGCTAGGGCGTCGAGTGAAATCGGAGAAGAGCCTGCATTTGAAATCGTAAACTGCTGTTGGTGTTCATCACCACGTTGAACAAGATGAGCATAGGCGCTATAGGTTTCACCCCGGAAATCGCCTGGAACCCAGGATTCAGGCGTGGCAGCCACACCCGCCAGACCCGCCGCAACTTCAACCGCCCGGCCCGCATGAACACGACCAGCGCCTTGACGGAAAACATCGTGTTGAAGGTCTACCGCCGAGTTCATCAGGAGTTGACGGGCCACATCGCCACTGGGCCAGACACCATGAACCGATTTATAGGCCTGGTAGATCAAGGCCACTACACCAGCCGCCTCGGGACAGGCACGGCTGGTTCCACCCCAGGATGCCCATGCGGTCCAGCCATCCCCAACTTCATTCAAAGGCAGGTCTCCACTCCCCCAAGCTCCATGTGCCATGACCGACACCCCTTGTTGTCCATTGGCTTGGGGACCCGAGCAGCTCCAACTCTGCACATCACCCCCCACAATCTGGCCGGTCGAGGTAATTGAGTCGAAGGTGTTGCAAGAATCATAGCTGGTGCAAGCCCCAACCCAGATTCCTCCCGCGGGGGCCGGAGAACTGACTGT
The DNA here is from genome assembly GCA_964422415.1 of uncultured bacterium. Classification (GTDB taxonomy): domain Bacteria; phylum Hinthialibacterota; class Hinthialibacteria; order OLB16; family OLB16; genus OLB16. The sequence goes on from CAYRBI010000007.1 coordinate 31,660, forward strand.
TGCATATCCCGGTCCACCATTCCCAGAGGAGTTGAGCCAGGTGGTATCGGGAGCGAGCAGTTGACGGATACATTCAATATACCGGGAACTCCAGTCCCAACCATCGTTGTCGATCGCGCCAGAACCATAGCTCATACTCACCACATTGGGTTCATCACCCGTCCCATGAACACCATCATATCCCAGAGCGCAGAACAAGTGAAAATCCGACACATATCCGCCTTGGTAATAATTGCCGATCGCAACAATTCCCGCTTCGGGGGCAGGACCGGCCACCATCCCTGATCCAACGCCGGTATAGGCCGGCTTATATGAGGGAGCATTACCATTGATCACTCCACCAGCAGCCACCGCGGAGGCACACAGGGTTCCATGATTTTCTCCTTCACCCTGGACATCATTGAGCATAAAAGCTACTAATGAACCAGCGGCTGGGGCCTTCATGCCAAAAAGCCAATCGGAGGTTGGAATGGGTTTAATGCCATCCGCGATGAAGTAGATCATGCCTCCCGAAATATCCGGATAACCATCCGGTCCCGCCGTATTGGCCGCAGAGTTCCAGGTATCTCTGAAAGAGATCTCATTCCCCCGGTAGCAGGGCTTTTCATCAGTGAAATCGTAGTCTCCATCCAAGTCGACATAGACTGTGTTGTAACCTGTGCCTCGAGTGGCTGTGTCTGTACAATCCACCAGGAGAACAGCTGCGGGTTTTCCACCCAGAACCTGATCCTTCAACGTGGAATCTGGATGTACTCCAAAGCGATAGATCCCAGATAAACCTTCCGCGAAAAAAGTATACTCATGGAGTCCTTGTGGCCCTTCTCCCTCTGTTGAAAACCGGGCTGTGGCGGTTGTGTCAAAGACTGTGACAGCGGGAGTCGATGTGGTGTCGACATACCAAGTTCCCGCCGTTTTCTTGTTGACATAAAAGGTATTCATTGAATTCCCATCAAAACAGATCGGCCAGCCATAATAAGGAGAAGTGGCATCCTCAACCCGGGCCTGTTTCCCATACAGATCGGGGTGAGCGAAGTCGATACCGGTATCGATAATGGCGACTTTGACTCCCGTACCTTTAAAACCATCATTCCAGGCCTGCTCAAGCCCCAGGGTGTCTTTCAGAAACCATCCCTTATCCACCGCCGTCTTTGAGGTCTGCCCCACTTTAAGTCCCTTCGAAGTATACGCGGGGGCTGACTTGAGTGCCTGTAAACGAGCCTCACTTGCCGTCAAGGAGGTATGCTTTTGCGGAAGATCTGGATCAGGTGGTACTGGCGGTTTGCGGAAACCACTGTCGAGTACCGCTGTAACACCTTGAATAGAAGCCAGCTTCTTCAGATCTGATCCGAGAACCTTTCCACGGATCCAACGGAATCCTCCCACATTCTGAGTGGAGGAGTTTTGAACAAGGTCTCCTAGATCAACACTTCCGGAGACCATGATAGATACTGGAACGGCCTCGGAACTCTGTTGTTTGGCAATAGTCCTCAAATTGGGACTCAGCACCGTATCTGGATTCTTGGCTTCAGCAAACGCACCAACACCAAGGAATAATATCTCTACTAGAAGAACCACGAGACCACTTTTCTTCACTGAAAAACCTCCCTTTATTAGGCAGCATCTCTATTCAAGCAGCCAGAGGGTTCTGGAGACCTCATATCCTGCTTCCTCGGATGTATTCAAGATATCGCTCACAGAGCAGCAACCTCGCTGGATAAGGGTCTCCATCGGTTCGCCCATCTGTTTCTTGGTAGTGGAGCGAGTAACGAAACCAGCCAAAAGCAGGTGGATCACCAAAGCCTCAAGCCGTTCCTTGTTGAACCATAGGATTTTATCGTATTCATGGATTAATAGAAATTCCGACGCTGGGCCTTCAGCAAACATTTTTGTGAGAGATTGATGAAGACCTTCGGGAGTATCGGCATACAACGCCTCAGCGTGAGCCAGAAGTGACTGGAGTAACTGACGGGATTCCAGTGGGCTGAAAGAGGTCTCACCAGGCACCGCCACCTCACGCACGGCGATCCGGTCCAATAACCATTCACTCGCCCAACCAGCCCTTGTGGCCTCCTCCTCACCGGAGTCAAAGTAGGCTTGCATGTGGCGCAAAACTACCCACGCTATCAGCAAACGAGGAATCATCTCCGTGGCTATCTCTTCCGGATTCGTATTCAGAAACTCCAGGAGGCAACGTCCATCCGGAAGAAGAACACCGTCAATGGAATCCATAATCTCATGCAAGGCACGGATATCTGCTTGAATCCCATCCAACACCGCATCCACATCCATGGGGGGGAAAGAATAGCTTTCCATGGCTAGTTGCATGACCGAAAGAGGTGTCCTTAAATCCTCCCAGGTGCCCCCTGGAGCTTCCGGACCAGCCGCTTTCGGCGAAGCACAGATACTCAACGCTATCCGTATAACCTGCCCGAAAGGTTCAAGGATCCCGGCAAGCTGGAACTCCTTGTAGGCCATTTCGATCTCCGGGACTCCCTGACCGGAGAGGGAGGCTGCAAAAGTAGCCCAGGTCCCATCTTCGTCTGTAACCTCACGAAAATCGAGGAAGGCATGAAACTGGTAGCCCGGCAGGTGAACAAAGAGGCCCTCTTCATGGAGCTGAGTTCCGGAACGGACATACTCCAGACCATCCTTGTAATCCTTGAATAGATAGAAAACATTGGGATCATTCAGAAGGTTTAAAGCTTCACCGAGGGTGCGGGTGACCAGATTAACCTCATCTTGGCGTCCCTCGTTAATCTGAGTCGACACACGGATCCATCCGGAGGTAGTGGTCAGGCGATTGTTGTAGAGAATGACCGCCCGCTCTTTCCCCGCCCGGTTCGAATAGGCAAAGACATCCTCGTTGACATACCCCTCCGGGGTACAGAAATCAAAGAAGGCGAAGTAATCAACGCCACTGAACAAGTAGCGTTTGCGCATGAGGGGGAAAATGCAGGCCTCATGACTACGCACCAGGTCCGTATCCACCATCTCATCCCAGTAGGCACGCCGGTATTCCATCCCATATTTCTCACCATATCCCTCGATTTGGCCATGGCCGACCATGGGAAGACCCGGCATGGTCACCATCAGGAGACAGACTCCGAAGTACTTGTCACCCTTCCCGAACTGCTCGACCGCAGTTTTTTCATCCGGATTGTTCATGAAGTTCACAAACCGCCGGAGAACCTCCGGGCTAAATTCAAGAACATTTTTCACTGTGGAACGGTAGTTTGCGTTCTCCTCGTTCTTGAGCATGTTCATGAAGGCGCTGTTGTACACCCGGTGCATTCCGAGAGTACGGACAAAGTACCCCTCCATCAGCCAGAAGGCCTCCGCTAAGAGAAGGGTATCTGGAGCCTCGACCGCGATCCGGTCCACCACCTCGCGCCAGAACTCCTCGGGCATCCGGTTGTTGAACTCATCACGGGGGATGCCATGCTCAGCCCGGGAGGGAATGTCACCACCCTGTCCCGGAGGTGGGAACCACAGACGCTGGAAGTGCCGTTTAGTCAAGGTCATGGCGGCATCGAAGCGGATGATGGGAAACATCCGAGCCACATGCAGGATGGTCTGAATGACCGCCTCGCGCACCTCCGGAAGCAGATAATTCAACTGGGCCGTGTCATTCCAGGGCATGTGGGTACCATCATTACCATGGTAGATGTAACGCACATCTCCAGACCAGTTGTCAACGCGTTGGAAGACCACGGCGGCATCACGGTGATCCCAGTAGCCATCCTCGATACGCATGCTCACCCGCCAATCAGGCGAAAGATCCGGACCGGTGAAGGTATAGCCGGGAAATGGAGGGTATTCGAGTTGGACAAACCAATGGGGATGTTCCATCACCCAACGTGAATCCAAGCCCATGTGGTTGGGAACCATGTCACTGGCCAAACGGATCCCACGTTTCCAGGCGCGATCCTTCAGGTTCTGGTAGGCGGGTTCGCCTCCTAAGTCGTCCGCGATCACATAATCATGGAGAGAATAGGCCGAGGCCGCGGCCTCGGGATTTCCTCGAATCTGCTTGATTCTCCGCGAAGCCGTGGAACGCTCCCACACACCAATCAACCACAGGCCTGTGAATCCCCATGCCGCCAGAAGGTCCAATTCTTGATCAGGAATCTGATCCAGACAAGAAATCGGTTCTCCGTACTTCTTCGAGAGTTGATCCAGCCAGACATACACAGATTTCGCCAGGAGAACTACATTCGACATCCAGTCCCGGTCGGGCGTGAATTTCTCGTACTCAGGAAAGAAGTCGCCCTCCCCTTGTCCAGGCCCCCCAAAGGTCAACACCGGCGCGGGCCCACCTCCAAATCCACGCGGTTTGGTTTCTTCACGCAAGAGATCCCGGCTGACCATCAGCCGGGTCTTCAAGAATTCGGGCAGGTGCACCGCCCACTTCTCAAGAATGAAATCCAGCTGCTCTTGGAGCGAACCAGGTTTCGCGCGCGCGGGGGCACGCAGCGCCTCGAATAATGACATCCCCAGCTCGGGGGAATCTGGCAATGAATCGAAGTAAATCTCAAGAGCCTCGACCAGGTGTTCATACTGCCCCTGGGTACGCAGATCCGCATCGTCGTAGAGAATCTGGAAAGGTTGGGCCGCTGGATTCTCCAAGACCATGGAGAGCAGGACCATCTCACGAACTGCCAGGAGGCGGTTCGAATCGCCTTTGGGGGTCTTTCCTAAAAGGAATTCCTTCCCAGTCATTTCTTGAGTCTCGACTGCCCACGGGGGGAAAAGAGTTACAAAGGCGGGAACTGGCTTTTCCGCGATCTCTGAACCATGCGCACTGCTTATCCACTCCAGCCCCTCAGGCAAAGCCCCGGGAAAATCCTCAAAGCAGTAACGGTCCATGAAGTAACGGAGGATATCCACAACCAAGCTGAGTGCTACCATCTGACCACCGGAGACGGGCGCCTCCTTCTGGACATCATTGATCCGTTCCGCCAGCACACGGATGGCATACATCTCACGCCGATGGGCGCGCTCCTGGCCTGGATGCAATAGGTTCAACAGACCAAACTGGTCCGAGCTCTTCCGCGAAATATGAAACCCAAGAGGGAAGTACGGGTAAGCCGATTCGATCACTGTCGCCATGGAAGGTACACGTCCGAATCCTCTCCGGAGTAATCAGACCACGCCCTGGTGGACAACCCCGTCAATCAGGGGGGACGTTATCCATTTTGACGAAGATAGTGAATAGCGGGAGGGGTGGACGTGAAAACCCAAGGAAAACGCCCAGGGATCCACACCCTGGGCGCTCCTCATAAAGTCCTCCACTCGATACGGATTGGAGCAATGGAACCATTCGGGCAAACCACACCCTCCATGGACGATTCGAAGAGGTCCAGACATCTGGACGCTGAAGTGATCCTACTTGAGTGGCTTCTCTTTGAAGACGACATGCTTGCGGATCTTGGGGTCATATTTCTTGAACTCCAGCTTCGCGGTCACATTCGCCTTGTTCTTGTAAGTGGTATAGAAAAAGCCAGTCCCGGCTGTGCTTTCGAGTTTAATCTTCTCCCTTTTACCTTTGGCCATGACGGTCGATCCTCAGTCCTTTGAACTAGGTGGCTCTCTCCGAGCCGAACGTACAGTTTATCAAGATGATGAGCGAAGGCAAGCCATTCCATGAAATGAACCTCCAAGCATAACTCAATCTGGAAAAACCCCACCAGTTCCGGTATTCTTTTTCTAACGGAATGAGGCTGTATCGGCATCTCCGAGCAAGAAAGGGATCGACTCGATGACAACCCAACCGACACTTGTTTTCGAGGAATTGCTGGACCGGATCGGTGGAGACCGTGAGTTCGCTCTCGAACTCTTGAATGAGTGGGTTGAGACTTTGGACAAGGAAATCGCGGAGCTGACCAAGGCGGTCGAGCATAAAGACTCCGAGGGTATCCGTTACCGGGCTCACACCCTCAAAGGAGCCGCCTCCAATCTGGCCGCGAAGGAATTCGCACGGCTGGCCAATGTATGCGAGATGGCCGCCAAGGAGTCCAATTTCAAGGAGGCCGAGGAAACCCTTCCAAAGCTCTCCTACGAGGCGGAAACCCTCCTGTCGATCGTACCAAGCCTGGGTTAGACCATGATGACACTGAGCGAAAAGATATCCGAAGACATCAAAACAGCCCTCAAAGCCAAAGATGAGGTGCGCCTGCGTTCGGTACGCAGCATCCGCGCCGAGATCCTCAAGAAAGAGAAGGAAGGCAAAGGCACGCCCACCGATGAGCAGGTGATCCAGCTCATCACCCGGTTGGTCAACCAACGCAAGGAAAGCATCGAGATGTTCACCAAGGGGGGGCGTACCGATCTGGTCGAGAATGAGTCCGCCGAATTGGCCATATTGCAAGAGTACCTTCCAGCCAGCCTTTCCACAGAAGAGGTGGAGGCCATCGTGGTGGAAGTGCTCACGGAGACCGGAGCCACCTCGGCCAAAGACATGGGCAAGGCCATGGGCGCAGTGATGGGACGTCTCAAGAAGACCGGGAAACTCTTCGATGGTGGCACGGTGAATCAATTGGTGAAGGCGAGGTTGGGGGGGTAAAAATTCGCCTCTGTTCGAATCACTTCGATCCACCTGGATTCCCGCCTTCGCGGGAATGACGAATCAACGAATTTTCTAGGGAAATCGTCATTCCCGCATAGAGATTCCTTACCTTTCCCCTTACTTCCCGCCTGGCAGAACATCTAAAATCGGCTGGCCAGCGTTGGGGCTGGCGGCGTTGAAATCCTCGCCCAGTAGACGGGCGATGGTGGCCGCTACCTGGTTCTGGGTCACCGGGGCGATGTTGGTCCGCTCACCCAAGGCCTTGGTGTCCGGTCCCATCACCGCGATCCAGATGAACTGCGAATTCTTGGTGTCTTTTCCATGCCCCTTCCATTCCGCCGGAGATTCACCACGGCCATGGTCAGTCATGAATAGGATGGTGGTCTTGTCTTTGTACTTCGGCATGGATTGAGCGGTCTCCCAGAGCTCACGGAGATAGTCATCGGCGCGTTTGATGGAGTTCAAGTACTCAGCATAATTCCTTGCATGCGGCCATTCATCCGACTCACCCAGTGCCAGGAAGAACAGGCTGGGCTGATTCTCCTTGAGCCACTCCAAAGCAGTGTGGTGGGTTAGGCAATCAAAAGGCTCCCCCTCCCAATCTTGCCTTGGAGACTCAGCCTTGAGGCGGTTGAGGAGTTCAATGCGCGTGTTGATCTTCCCTTGCGTCATGGGGTCATAACCCGAATTAACCGAGAAACCACACCGCCCATCATTGAAGATCGCATTGAAGGTATCCCAGGCCCCGAAAGCCCCCACCTTGCCCTTGAAGGCCGGTTTCTGGTTGAGCCACTCAAACACACTCACATTGGGATTGGGAATCTTGTCGTTGCTGTCGACACGCGGATCGCCATACCCAGTGATAGTCTCGCTGAAGCCGGGATAGGAAAAGTTCATCCCATTGGTCACATACACATCACTTCCTTTGGAACGGTTACCAAAGATCTGCCCCTTAGAAGCCATTTCCTTCCACACAAAAGGTAACAAAGCCTCGCGTCGCGCCTCGGGTGTCTCCCGCCAGTAGGCCTTGTTTAACGAAGTGACATCCTCCACCAGCCCATTTTCCTTGTTCATGAGAACCTGGTCAGCGCCTTCAAAAACCTCATGCCAACGCACCCCGTCGGTCATAATGAGAAACACATTCCCGGTCTTCAGTGGCGCCGCGGCATCCGCTTGAATCAGACCACACAGGAATAACAAGATCACACATATCAGACGGATTTGCTTCATCATCGTTCCTTCTTTCCTATGAGGATTTTTTTTACCAAGGAGATGCCATTCAACGATCGGTCGTACAACGGCAGTCTCCTATTCACACTGGATCCTCTCCCCCCTGCCCTTTTCGTCATTGCCTCACCCCATAGTATTCAAGATACCATTCGATAAAACGCGCCACACCGGTCTCGACCGGAGTTTCCGGATGGAAACCAGTATCCATAGACAAATCCTCTACATCAGCACAGGTTTCTTCAACATCCCCCGGCTGCATGGGAAGCAGATTCTTTTGGGCCTTCTTTTGGAGACACTTTTCGATAAGTTCAATGAAGTAGTTCAACTCCACCGATTGATGGTTGCCAATGTTGTAGAGACGATACGGAGCTGAGCTCCTCCCCGGTGTGGGTTCACTCGGTGAATAGGAACTATCGGTCTGAGGGATCTTGTCAACTGTGAGAATAACCCCGGTCACAATGTCATCAATATAAGTGAAATCCCGGCGCATCTTGCCATGGTTGAACACATTAATCGGCTGGTCCTCAAGGATCGCCTTGGTGAAGATAAAGGGAGCCATATCGGGCCGCCCCCAGGGGCCATACACGGTAAAGAAACGAAGACCGGTGGTGGGGAGGTGGAATAGGTGGCTGTAGGTGTGGGCCATGAGTTCATTGGCCTTCTTGGTGGCTGCATACAGGCTCACTGGATGGTCCACACTCTGGTCCACTGAAAAGGGAAGATTCCGGTTACTCCCATACACCGAACTGGAGGAGGCATACACCAGGTGTTTCACATCATGATGCCGGCATCCCTCCAGAATGTTGAGAAAACCGGTCAGATTGGAGTCCACATAATCGTAGGGATGCGTGATCGAATACCTTACCCCCGCTTGAGCAGCGAGGTGAATCACCCGTTCGGGAGAAGCCTGGATGAAGATCTCAGGCACAGCCGCTCTGTCAGCAATGTCGATCTTGTGGAATGAGAAGGCTGGATACTCGCGGAGCATCCTCAAACGCGCTTCCTTTAAAGAGACCTCATAGTACTCGTTAAGGTTATCGATCCCGATCACCTCATCTCCACGTTCAAGCAAACGCTTGCTCACATGAAAACCAATAAATCCCGCCGTCCCAGTAAGGAGTATCTTCATTGTCTCGGTCTCGCATCACTCCAGGTTCATTCGATCACCAGCACATTGTGAATGGCCAGACCGGAGATCTTCGCGGTCAGTAGCCCATCCTTCCAACTCCACTCCAAACCCTCCTCATCCGGAGCAAGATGGCAGCGTTTCGGCTTCTCCGCGAGGGGAACCGTGATACTGAAGGGGCCGGTGTTGGGCACACTCTCCACCATGTGACGGTTGGGGGCGAGGTATCCCGAGGAGGAACGGTTAACAAGTTGGATAAGGCGCTTTCCATCCTTGATCCGCGCGGACATCTCGATCCACCAAGGGCCCTCGGCATGGATCAGACCGGGAGTCTCCGTAGCCGCCAACATCTCACCGATGAATCCCCGTGCCATGGGGTAGTGCGACTTGTAATAGGGGGCGAAGATGGAGCCATGTACCGCTACCACCACACCCTTACCGGTATGGTTCACTGTGGCGGCTGGCATCCCGGTCTCATTTCCTGTGGGATCTTTCTGGCTGTACAGTGAGGCCGATGTGACAGCTGCCCCGGGTTTGATGTCCCGCCAGGTTCCCTCGATGGGGAAGAATCCATTTCCTGAGGGAAGCCACATCCCTCCGCGGGTTCCCTCCAGAGCCTCGCATCCAACTAGACCAGGGAATTCTTTGCTGACATCCACTCCGCTGAGAAGCACATGTCCACCCTCTTGGACATAATTGTTCAAGGCGGTCTTGACCTTATCAGGTAAACTTTCTTGCTCCGGAACCACGATAAGGGGGTAGTTGGCCTTCTTGGCCAGGAGCTGATCCTCGTTAAGGATGTCGGCTGAATAACCATTCTCCAGCACGGCATGAAGCGCTCCCTCCATGGGAGCATTGGCGCTGAGTCCATAGAGTGGAGCGTTATATTTGTAGAAATAGGTTTGGCTGTGGAGGATGGCCACCTGCGGGATGGTCTGGGTCTTGTGACAGACCTCTTTCCGTTTCCGGCAGAAATCAGCCACTTGCGCGAACTCATCTTGATGCCACCCCGTCAACCGTCCCGAACGCAGTGGTGTGTCATAAATGAAAACCGCCCCACCTTGAGCGAGAACCGTGGAGACTTCCTGGCACAGGTGCGGCACCGTCTTGAAAGTCCAGGGCTGGCCCCCAGTGTTCAAGAAACTCCAGGCCATCAGATCCCAGGGAAGACCACGCCCCCCGATGAAGCGCGATTCCGCACAGGCCCGCTCCGCGCCGAAGGAGGCATCATAATCGCCACTCAAATAATCCAACGGCGCGGTGATTTCCTCAGGCATCCGTACGCTATACATCCAATTGCTGCACACCAGGACATCCGGGAATTTGGCATGAACCGCGTTGGTGTACTCGGTAACATGTTCCACAAATAGAGCACGATGGAAAGCGATCCACTCCAGCCAATGAGCATCCTCCGCCTTGAGAGGAATCTCCTGGATCCCGGTCCGCTTGATAAATTCCGCCTTACAGCGGTCACAGTAGCAGGGGAAGCTCGCCCAACACTCCCCATCAATCCACATCCCATCAATCCCATAGTTCTCAATGACTTCCAGGAGTTGGGGAATTAGCAGTTCCCGGGTGTAAGAGCTCAGCGGGCAGGTATTGTTTTTGTCTGGTGTTCCATCGGCTCCGATCTTGGCCCAGCCAGGATGGAGCTCTACCGCCCGTGTATCCCACACCCCTGAGTAGTGGATCGAAAGGGGTATTCCCATGTCACGGGTGACTTCGCGCCAAATCTTAAGGGCATCATTGATAATCCCCGGTGCGGGAGAGCCCACCTTGGTGGGGTATCCAGCCCAACCGGGGTGTCCCTTGCAGTCATACTGAACAAAGTCGGGGTGAACCTTCTCAAGCTCCGCCTTAATGTGCTCGTAGGTCGTTTCACGTCCGAGTTCCGTGTCTCCGGTATTCGGATGAAGATCATAGTGCAGGCCAAAGAAGGCATCCTCATGCCAGTTCC
>CAYRBI010000007.1:42637-82284 GCA_964422415.1 uncultured bacterium
GACCGGGATGGAGTGAATACATGGAGGTCAGGCCTTGTCTCGTATCCTAGTGGCAGGTGCCGGTGGATTCATCGGTCACCATCTGGTTTCGTTTTTGAAGAAAAAAGGGGATTGGGTTCGCGGAGTGGACATCAAGTTTCCCGAATATGAGGAGTCACAAGCCAACGCATTCGAGGTCCTTGACCTACGGCACTGGTGCAATTGTTTGCAAGCGGTTCGTGGCGTTGATGAAGTTTACTGCTGTGCCGCTGATATGGGAGGAATGGGATATATTTCCTCCAACCATGCCACCATCCTTCACAATAACAGCCTTATCAGCACGCATATGTTAGAAGCTGCCAAGGTCAACAACTGCCAACGTTTCTTCTATACATCCTCCGCATGCATATACCCGGAGTACCGTCAAACACAGGAAAACGTGGAGCCACTACGTGAAGACATGGCCTATCCCGCGCAACCACAAGATGCCTATGGGTGGGAGAAACTGGTAACCGAGCGTCTCTGCACCCACTACAGAGAGGATTTTGGCCTCCAGACTCGCATTGTCCGCTTTCACAACATCTTTGGCCCCCGCGGGACCTGGGAGGGTGGCCGCGAGAAGGCTCCCGCCGCCATGTGCCGTAAAGCAGCAATCGCCAAACTCACCGGTAACCACACCATCGAGATCTGGGGAGATGGAAAACAAACCCGTTCCTTCTGCTATATTGATGATTGCCTGCGCGGAATCTACATGCTTATGCGTTCGGATCACGTAGACCCAATCAACTTGGGTCAAGACCGCATGATCACAATTGATGGCTTGGCTGACATTGCCGCCCAGTGTGCCGGGATCAAAATCGAAAAAAAGTATATATCCGGCCCACAGGGTGTCAGAGGCCGGAATTCCGATAATACGAATGTCCGGAAGATACTTGGTTGGGAACCAGAAATCTCTCTGGAAGAAGGAATGCAGAGAACCTATAACTGGATTGAAGAGCAACTTCGGGAACGGATGCAGAATGGCGAGATACTGTGTAAGTAATTACTATGTCTGGACCCCGTCCGTCTTTTGTAACTATATTATGCCAGTTGTTTTACCCAGAGTTGGTTTCCACGGGGCAAACATTAACAGAACTCTCCGAGGAATTAACTGATCTCGGAGTCAAGGTTACTGTTATTTGCGGACCACCTACGATTGCATCATACTCATGTAACGAGACAAGGATAAATTACAAAGGAATCGAGATCCGCAGAGTCTGGGGAACACGTTTACCAAAGCTTAACACCTTTGGCAAACTCGTGAATCTAATATCTTATGCGGTCAGTTGTACGCTGAGTGTTCTCTTCTCCCGGGATCGAAGTCCCCTACTTATTGTAACCAATCCCCCCTTTCTTGGATTGGTGGGGCTCTTAGCGAAGTGGTTAAGGGGAAGACGCTATATTTTCCTGGTCTTTGATGTTTATCCGGATGCCGCAGTTAATGGAGGGATGATCTCAAGGGGGGGGCTCATCGAAAGGGTTTGGAATTCCTTCAATCGAGCCGTCTACAGGAATGCGGCTCATGTCATCGTCCTCGGAAAAAAGATGGCGGAACTCATTGCGGACTGTTCGAAACTTGGACACTCACATCCTGATATACTTCACATCCTCCCTGTATGGGCGGATGACAGGATGATTCACCCCAAACCACAATCCGAGAGCCGGTTCTTGAAAGAATGGGGATTGGAGGGGAAATTCGTAGTACAGTATTCGGGAAACATGGCACGGAACCATGACTTGAAGACGATCTGTGGAGCCATGGAGATTCTAAAAGATCATCCCACAATTCATTTCGTTTTCATTGGAGAGGGATATAGAAAACAAGAAGTTGTTGATTTCATAAAAACGCGGAACATACACAATTGTTCGATTTATAGTTATGTTGACCGCGAAGATCTTCCAGAATCTCTTTCCATAGCCAGTGTGGGACTGCTCTCACTGGAAAAGGGACAAGCGGGAATCTCCGTTCCCTCCAAGATGTTTGGTATCATGGCTGCTGGAAGGCCTGTTCTTGCAGTCGTTCCAGATGATTCAGAGGTAACAGAGATCATTTTAACTCACAGGTATGGTGTGGTGATTAGGAACGGTGACTCGCAAGGTCTAGCCGAGGCAATCCTCCGGCTGCACAACGACAAGCCCCTTTACCAGGATTACTGCCTCACCTCACGGAAGACTCTGGACAATCATTTCTCTTTACATTGTACCGCCGAAAAATACCAACAGATCATCGAGGCGTTACAAGCGAACTAATATTAGCTTTCCCAAAGATTCGATACAGGTTTCTGCTTCGAAAAGAGACCCATCGTGTCCTTCATTCCTTTGTTAGCCGGAGAGACAAGGCAACGGTGTTCTGTCACTCGTATATGTTTCATACCGCCGTCCCCGGTGTGACAACACACCGGGGACTCCATTATCATCCTTTGTGGGTGCCGGAAACCGCCATGGAGGACTACTTCGAAAATAATCCTCCATCGCTGGAACGAGAATCCTACCTCCTTCCGAATGGGGAAAGGATTCCCCAAAATCCGGGAACGAGATAGGATTCTTGTTCCAGCGGATAAAGGGTTATGGAAACCGCCCAATTTTCATGCTTTGCGGGTGCCGGTAACTGGCATGGGGGACTCTCTCGAAAACACCCCATACCGTATAGATGAGCCAAGATTCCCGCTCCAGCAGATGCAGCAGCCTGTTGAAAAAGAACGTGAACACGGTGTCAACAGAACAACGTGTTTTTTAACAGACTGTCAGTATGATATGACACAATTTTATTTCGTTTCAGCCATCACTCTATGTATGCTTTGTGCTTTAGAGCGGAGTTGCCGGGAATTTGGATGACTTCATTCTTTGTTAGTGGAGAATAAATACTGTGAGAATTCTTGTCACTGGTTCAAGCGGGCTCATTGGCTCGGAGGTGTGCAGTTTTTTCGCCCATGATGGATGGGAGGTTCATGGCGTCGACAATAACCAGAGAGCCGTCTTCTTCGGACCCGATGGCGACACCCGTTGGAATCAAAAGCGGTTGGAGTCTACCCTGCCACATTTTACACACCATGAGCTGGATATCCGTGACCGGGCAGGAGTCCTCAGACTCTTGGCCGAAGTGAAGCCTGATGCAGTCGTCCATGCAGCCGCGCAACCCAGCCATGACCGTGCCGCTGCAATCCCCTTTGATGATTTCGAAACGAATGCTTTGGGTACGGTCCACATGCTCGAAGCCACCCGTCAAAGTGTCCCCGGATCTCCCTTTGTATACATGTCCACCAACAAGGTCTATGGCGATGCTCCCAATGAGATCCGGTTGAAGGAGCTGGAGACTCGCTGGGATTACGATGATCCCATCTATGCCGAGGGGATTCCCGAGACCTTTCGTATCGATCAGTCCAAGCATTCCCTGTTTGGCGCCGGTAAAGCCGCGGCGGATATCTATGTCCAGGAGTATGGCCGTTACTTTGGAATGAAGACCTGCTGCCTACGTGGCGGATGCCTGACAGGCCCTTCACACTCCGGTGTCGAACTGCATGGTTTCTTGAGCTACCTGGTCAAGTGCAATCTCGAGGGAAAGACCTACCGTGTATTCGGATACAAGGGGAAACAAGTCCGCGACAATATTCACAGCCAGGATGTCGCGCGTTTCATCCGCGCCTTCATCCACAAGCCAAGATCCGGTGAGGTCTACAACATCGGTGGTGGCAAGGGGAACAGCTGTTCAGTGCTTGAAGCTTTCGACCGGGTCTCCTCTCTTTCAGGGCGGAAGATGATCTGGGAATATGTCACCGAGAACCGGATTGGAGATCATATCTGCTATTACAGCGATCTGCGGAAGATGCGGTCCCATTTTCCCGAATGGGATATTTCGATCTCCTTAGACCGGATCTTCGAGGAGATTGTGCAAGCTTGGCAAGGGCGTCTTGGTTTATAGACGTTGATTATGAAGTTGATCTGCGTTGCCGGGACCAGGCCCAATTTCGTAAAAATTGCCTCCTTGATGGCGGCCTTCCAAGCCGCACCATCAATACAACCCATTCTGGTTCACACCGGTCAGCATTATGATCCGGGGTTGAGTGATCTCTTTTTCCATCAGCTCGGAATTCCCCAGCCAGATCTCAACCTCGAGGTGGGGTCCTCCTCACGCATCTCCCAAACAGCTCAGATCATGCAACGCTTCGAACCAGTCGTGGCCCATAAGAAACCCGATGCTGTGCTGGTAGTGGGGGATGTCAACAGTACTTTGGCGTGTGGATTGGTGGCAGTGGATGCCAGGGTGAAGCTCATCCATGTCGAGGCCGGCCTGCGCAGCTTCGACCGGAACATGCCCGAAGAGATCAATCGTATCCTCACCGATTCAATCAGTGACCTGCTCTTCTGCACTGAGCAGAGTGGGGTCAACAACCTTCTGCATGAGGGCATCTCCCACGAAAGGATCCACCTGGTTGGGAATGTGATGGTGGACACCCTGATGAAAAATCGTGAGCGGGCCGAGCAGACCACCATTCTTGAGGAGATGGGTGTGGAGTCTCATGGATATGCTGTGCTGACCCTTCACCGCCCTTCCAATGTCGATGATGCTGTTGTCTTGGGGCATCTTTTGGATGCTCTCGAGGTGATCCAACAAGACCTTCCGGTTATCTTTCCGGTCCATCCCCGGACACATCACCGGCTCCGGGAGGGTGGTCTCGGACAGCGGATCCAATCACTGCTCCAGCTGCGGCAAATAGAGCCTCTCGGTTACCTCGAGTTCCTCAAACTCATGAGTCACGCCAAGGTGGTATTAACAGACTCGGGAGGGATCCAAGAAGAAACTACCATCTTGGGGGTTCCTTGCTTGACTTTGCGAGACCATACCGAACGTCCCATAACCTGCGAGATGGGAACGAATCAACTGGTGGGAACCGATCCAGACCGGATTATCCACTCCTTTCGGGCACTTGGGCCCAAACACCACACGAACAGATGCTTGCCACCCTTCTGGGATGGGCGAACCTCCCAAAGGATTCTCGATCACCTTACTGGCTGTGCGATCTGAATTGGTTCCAGTACCCCTGAAAAATGAGACCACACCTTGCCGATTCAGCACCCCATGTGACTTGGTACCGGTTCAGTCATGAGTCCGGATGAACAAAGAAGAATGCCTTCATTAGGTACGAATCGTTGTTCATCCCCTCCTCCCCCTATTGAAAAGGACCCATGGTCAAGATATAGTTTTCCAAAATCTACCTGAAGGGAATCCAGAGGAAGTGATTAAACAAGTGTGCACAAAAATCCCGTTTTTACTTCTGATTTCGTTTTTTTTGTCTTTGAGTGTGGTGATTTCCGGTTGTTCTGGAGGTGATGAATCCAAAGGTGCCTCTCGTTCCTCAAAGTCGATCAAGTCATCGGCCACTCCGACAAAGCCAGCTCCTCCATCCGAAGACACCAAGAAATCCGAAACCACCTCTTCAGTACCGGCCACGGCTCCAGCTGGATCTGATATTTTGGCCAAGATTGAGAAAGCTTCCAGTTTTCTTGTGCTCGGAGCATTGCAGGATGGATACAGGAAGAATGGTCCCAAATCGGATTCCATCGATCAAGCATTTGGCAAGAAATGGAAGGCTTTGACGGCTGGAATGGCACCCAAAACCTTGATTGAGGGTTTCGATGTGCTTGCGGTGGATACCAAGGCCACTGGCCCCAAAGAACTCACCTTTTCTTTCCTTCTGCATACCACGGCCGACATACACACAGATTACCATTTAACAGTTTGGGGTAAGGTGGCTCCGAATCATGTTCCACTGATTAAGGAGTTCAAAAAGGGATCACACTCCACCGAATGGAACCTTTGTCTATTTGATAAACCGACCTCCCAATGGAAATCTGACGAGTATCGTGTTGTTCAGCTCGAGGTTCCATCTGAGATTATTCCCTATGAGTTGAAAATTCGTCTTCACACTCGTGATAAGAATCGAGTATGGACTAGCAGTCCTGGGAACTATGTCATTTTGGGATGGCAGACTGCTTTGGCGAAGTGATTTCGGTCTGTAGTATTGGAATCACTTATTTTCCTTAATATTTAGAAATGAGATTTGTTGGATGGAGCCAAAGCCGTTCGAAAAGCCAATTTTTGTTACCCGCCCTTTTCTTCCACCTCTGGATCAGTTCACTGCGGGTTTACAGGAGATGTGGGATAACCATTGGCTTACGAACAATGGTCCTTTGGTTCAACGTTTCGAAAAGGTTCTTTCCAGTTATTTCAAAACGGGTAATGTCTGTTTATTTAATAATGGGACATTAGCACTTCAGATCGGTCTTCAGGGGATGGGGATTACTGGAGAAGTAATCACCACCCCCTTTACTTTCGTTGCGACTTCACACGCTCTCTATTGGAATAAAATCCGTCCCGTTTTCGTTGATATCGAGCCAGATTACTACACTCTTGATCCAGCTGCTGTAGAAGCGGCAATCACTCCTTGGACAACAGCTATCCTCGCTGTCCATGTATATGGTTTTCCATGTAAACTTGTTGAGCTTGCTGACATTGCCCGTCGACATCATCTGGTGCTGATCTATGATGCCGCCCATGCATTCGGGGTTAATGTGAATGGCCTTCCTATTAATCATTATGGTGATATGAGCATGTTCAGTTTTCATGCCACCAAACTCTTTCATAGCATTGAAGGCGGACTGCTGACATTTCAAGACTCTGGTCTTAAACCTGTTTTTAATTATTTGAAGAACTTTGGTTTTGAAAATGAAGTTGAAGTCGTCATGCCAGGCACTAATGCCAAGATGAACGAGATGCAGGCTTTGATGGGAACTCTCGTCTTGTCTTACCTGCCTAGCTTAATCGAAAACTCCCACAAAATCGATTCTACATATCGTGAATGCCTTAAAGAAGTTCCTGGAATAAAATTTCCTACCATACTTCCTTCCACTGTCGATTATAATTATATCTATCAACCAGTCGAAGTCGTTGAATCTGAATTTGGTATGAGCCGTGATGATTTATACCATTTACTTAAGAAGTACAATATTAATTCTCGCCGCTATTTTTATCCACTTCTTTGTGACTTTCCCTGTTATCGTAGCATTGCTATCAATGATCCTCTTCATACTGCACGCCTTATATCAGAACGGATTCTTTGTTTACCAATTTATAGCGATCTTCCAGTCGACGATGTCTTTCATATTTGCGATATTATATCGAGATTACAGTCACATGCGGCATCAAATAGACTTCATTAAGGGGATTATTTTAAAGTATGGAAGGAATTCTTGTAACTGGAGTCGGTGGAGGTGCCGGGCAGAGTGTTCTCAAAGCTCTTGAGGACTCTCCTTATAAAATTGTTGGTGTCGATGCGGAAGAATTCGCTGCTGGTCTTTATGCTGTTTCAAGTGCTTATAGGGGTTGTTATGCAAAGGATCCCAATTTTATCGACCGTTTGTTAGAAATCTGTGTTTATGAGAAATGCTCACTCATTTTTCCTGGTCATGATGTTGAATTGCTTCCTTTATCAACAAATTTTAATAGATTTACATCGATTGGGATTACACCTGTTGTCAGCTGTCCTGATGTCATCAATATATGTGATGATAAACTAGAAACATATCTCTTTTTAAAGGAATTTGGATTCAACGTTCCTAAAACATCCCGCTTTTGCGACGTTACACAACCTTTTTTTCCGATAGTCCTGAAACCTCAATGTGCTGGAGCTCGCTCACGCCAGACATATGTGATTCATAACTCTCAAGAATTTGACGTTTATCTTCATCTGATTGATAGAAACAATTGTATTGTCCAAGAATACATTGATGGGGACGAGTATACTTGTGGAACGCTATCATTCAACGGTAGCTGTCGTGGTGTCATTGCCATGAGACGGATTCTTCGTTCTGGTGATACCTATAAAGCATTCGTTGAACGTAATGAATGTATTGAAAAGGAAGTCAGCAAGATTATTAATCAGCTAAACCCTTTTGGTGCCTGTAATGTCCAATTACGTCTCCGTGATGGAATTCCATACGTTTTTGAGATAAATGCTCGTTGCTCCGGTACAACTGCCGCACGAGCGATAGCTGGCTTTAATGAGCCTAGAATGATTGCAGATTTTCTCCTACATGGTATAGAACCAAAATATTCCATTCAAGAGATAAATATCTTTAGGTATTGGAAAGAGATTGTAACCACTAGAGAGAGAACTAATCAATTAGCAATAACGGGGCATCTTTTAGGAGATGGAACGATTTTATGAGTGAGCATTTATCTCATACTAGTTTGCATATTCTTGTTACAGGTGCGACAGGCTTTATTGGACGACATGTAATTAATACCCTTATTGAACGCGGACACAGCGTAATTGCTATGATCCATAATAAGGAATTATTACAAGATGTTCATAAAAAATGTCTAGATGTTGTTTACGGTGATATTTGCAATACTTCTGTACTAGAAAATCTCACACATAATATAGATGTAATCTGTCATATTGCAGCCTATATACCATCACGTTATGATGATCCTAGTGAAGCAGAACGATGTTATCGTATCAATGCTTTGGCGACACTTTCACTTGCCTCTATAGCCATCAATAAAGGAATCAAACGTTTTGTATATACCTCGACTGGAAATATGTATAAATGGACCCAACAACCAGCAATAGAAAGTGACACAATTTACCCAACTGATATTGCTCCTTTTTATTTTATCAGTAAATTAGCTGGAGAAGTTTATCTCAATTTTATCAGTAAGACTTCTAATATGGATGTCCTTATACTACGAATTGGAAGTCCATATGGGCCTGGTGCTCCATCCAAAATGGTTATTCCTACTTTTTTGAAAAAAGCCAGAAATGGTGAAAGATTAATAGTTCAGAATGGTGGTATGTCGAAATATAATTTTGTTTATATTGATGATGTGTCTTCTATTATTGCGAAGTCTTTAGAATATGGAGACTCTGGAATTTATAATATTTCTTCAAGTAATAGCACAAGTCTTCGTCAGCTGGCAGAAGCTGTTGCTCTGGTCTATTCAGATAGAAATGTCGTAGTGGATATTGATTCTCCGACTAAAGATTCATTTGCAGGTTTTCCTGAAATGTCTATTGAGAAAGCTATCCAGACTTGGCAATTTTCACCACTTAATATCTACGATGGACTTTGTAGGTATAAATCGGTAATAGACGAAGAATTCATCTCTCCATGAAAATTGCTATTTTTTCAGATGTCCATGCAAATCTCCCAGCACTAGAGAGATTTATTGAGGTCACTCAAAATATTGTAGATGGGTATATATCTCTTGGAGATATTGTAAATTATGGCCCGTGGAATAATGAGTGTCTTGAAGTAATTCACCAATTACCAAATGTTACTTTACTCGAGGGTAATCATGAAAGACTTTTTAATGGAGCTGAGTCAATAGAGCATGAATTACCCTTGGTACAACAGTTTTTTTTCCACTCAATAAAGTCTTTTTCAAAAAGAACTCTTATTAATTCGCTCAATCCATCCTGTAAATGTGGGAAATACCAATGTGTCCATACAATTGGTCACCGATCAATTTATTCTAATACCGATATACAGATTGAAAATAATATTATTTTGGGACATACTCATCATCAATATTGTATTGAACGATCAGGTTTTGTCATTGTAAATCCAGGAAGTGTTGGACAAAATCGAAAATGGATTGATACTGTAGATTACGCAATTATTGATACAAGAAGTAATGAGATTGAACTACTTTCTACACAATATAATTTTAACTTTTTAATATCAGAATTACGTTCCAGGAAGTATCCACAAATTTGTATTGATTACTATTTAGGAAAACCCAAGAAGTACTAAAGTCTTCTTTTTTTTCTTAAAATTATTAGGATCGGATATTCCTACAAATATTCATGATTCATTGTCCAAAAAACCTTTTGAGATCACACCAATGACTGAATCCATCGATTCTTCTCAAGGAATTAGGAATAAGACATTAAACGCTCTCTCATGGAGTTTTATTGAACGCTTTTCACAACAATTCCTACAATTTTTAATATCAATTATTTTGGCACGTTTATTGTCCCCAGAAGAATTTGGCCTGATAGCAATGCTTGCCATTTTTTTTGCATTGGCTGAGTCATTTATCGATAGTGGTTTTGGATCAGCCCTTATACAAAAGAAGAATATTGACCATCTCGATGAATGCTCAATATTCTATTTTAATATTGTGATAGGATTAATTTCAACATTTGTCCTTTACTTTGGGGCACCGTATATTGCCAATTTTTATAGGATGCCGATACTAATTCCATTGTCACGTCTTCTCTCAATTAATACCTTAATTAATTCTTTTGGACTCATCCAATCGACACTTCTTACTCGTCAAGTAAATTTTAAAATTCAAACTCAAGTTAGTCTTATTGCATCAATTATATCCGGAATAATAAGCTTAATCATGGCCTTTAAAGGTTTTGGTGTATGGAGTCTTGCGGCCCAATCATTAACATCTAATCTTTTTCGCACATCTCTTTTATGGTTTTTTCTGGGTTGGCGTCCCTCATGGAGATTTAGTTTAATTTCCTTGCGGTCTATGTTTAAATTTGGTTCATTGATGTTTTTATCAGGATTAATAGATACTTTTTTCAATAATCTATATTTATTGGTTATTGGAAAGTTTTTTTCAGCACAAGATCTTGGCTTCTATTCACGTGCAAATCAAATTCAACAACTTCAATCAAGCAACATTACGAATTCTATTAGTCGTGTTTCTTTTCCTGTTTTTTCTTCCATCCAAGATGATAAAATAAGACTTCGGCGGGCTGTTTCCAAAGCCCTTCGTTTAATGGTCTTTTTAAACTTTCCGATGATGGTTTGTCTTTTTGTTGTTTCTAGGCCTTTAATATTCTCACTTTTGGGCGAAAACTGGCTTCCTTGTGTCCCATATTTACAGTTACTTTGTATTAATGGGTTCATCTATCCATTACATGTAATTAATTTAAATGCACTTAAATCTCAAGGTCGTTCTGATCTTTTTTTTAATCTTGAATTAATAAAAAAAATAATCATTGTAATCTCTATAATTCTTACTTTTGATTTTGGGATAAAAGGTCTAATCTATGGCCAAATTATCTCATCTATATTATCCTATTTTATGAATTCTTATTATACTGGTAGTATTCTAAAATACTCTGTAAAAGATCAAATTTTAGATGTGAGTCCCAGCCTATTAATTTCTGTAATTATGGGTGGAATAATCTATTCTTTTGGAAATCTTCTAATTGATAATTGTTTCATTCTTTTACTGACTCAAACACTCTCAGGAATATGTTTATATATTTTATTATGTCTTTTATTTAAAAATAAGGCATTTTTCGAAGCGATTGATATTATAATGCCAAAAATAACTGATATTAAAAATTCTGTTCTTTTCCGTTATTGTTAATCATGTTTTCATTAGCTTATATATTATTAGCAACTGTATACAATTTTAATAGATTTTTTATTATCACTCTTTAATAAATTATTGAATTCATATATCATGAAAATTCATCACTTATTTCCTTCAAATAACCATCATCACGTTCCTTGGTTCATTCATTTATTTAACCATTTTTCAGTGGACATGAACATTGATCCTGAGGATCATTATTATGTACAGTTTGTCAGAGAACTCCCTTCACCGAATCAAACACAAGAATACAACTATTTAAATTTACTAAAACTTAATACTTCTTTCATACTAGGTGGAAGTATTGCAGTATTTCGTTACCTTAACTCAATTGAAAAAGATGACTGCCTGATTCTTCATAGTGGTTTTGGTATTCCACGAATTTGGCAGAATTTATTCCTTCAAAGATGTCTTTGGAAAAGGACTGTGTGGGTTATGTGGGGAGGCGATATAAATCAAATGAAAGACATTTCCAATACTTTCACTTTATTTTCAAAGCTTCATCTTTGGTATTATGGAAAGATTATTTCAAATCTTTTTGGTGTTTCAGCTCTTGCCCCAGAAGATTATTCAATTGTCCAAAGTCTTTTCCCCTCATGCAATAACTATGTTCGAGCTTTTTATCCAATGATAAATGATCCTTTTTTTACAGAAAACTTCGAACATCACACTCGATCAGAATTTAACCCATTACAAATATTTCTTGGTAATTCAGCTGCAATCTCAAACCGCCACATAGAAGCCCTTGAATGGCTTTCTAGATTCAAAGACGAGAACATTCGGATATATTGTCCTCTTTCTTATGGAGGAAATCCTGAGTATATTCGTCAAGTAATACACACTGGTAATGAATTATTTGGAAGCAAATTCATTTCCATAACGGATCTTTTATCACGCAAAGATTTCGTACAATTGGTTAATAACATGGATATTCTTTTTTGGAATCACAAAAGGCAACAAGGTCTTTTTGGCATTTATTCGTTTATCTGCAATGGACGAGTGGCATATGTACGAAGTGATTCTTCAACCTATTCAATGTTGCACGATTTTGGTATCCAAGTTAGAGATACCTTATCTATTAATAACATTTCTTTTAATGATTTCAAGAATCCTTGGCCAGACTCTATCTGTAACAAGAATATTCATCAATATAAACAACATCTTTCAGTTAAGGCATCTATAGAAAGCTGGAAATTTCTTTTCCAATCATTAAAAAAAATAATAACAAAAATTAATGCAACCGAAAAATAAAAATATTGTATATATGTGCAATATATATATTTGCATAGAATTCATTGTATAAGGTAAAGCACAATGCTTTTTTCTGTCATAATTCCAATTCATAATAAGGGACCACATATTCACCGTTCCATATCTTCAGTATTGAATCAAACACTTAATGATTTTGAACTTATTCTCATTGATGATGCTTCTACGGATAACAGCCTCTTGGAGATTCAAAAATTTACTGATCCTCGCATCCGTCTCCTTCCCCGCGATATTCCAGGTCCAGGAGGGTATGCGGCACGAAATTTAGGGATTGAACAAGCCGGAGGGGTTTGGATAGCCTTCCTTGATGCTGATGATGAATGGATGCCTGATCATTTACAAAAATTACTTGATCTTTCTTGTACTTTTCCAGAGTGTGATTTTTTGAGTTGTGGGTGGATAACTAAGATTGGTTCCGAAAAATTTTTGCTTGATCGATATTCATCGAAAAAGAATAAAATTACCTTACGTAAAATTTCATTGAAAGAGTATCTTGAGTTGAGTATACTTGAAATGCGGCCCACGTGTACTGATGTTGCCTGTATTCGAAATAATCTTGCTGCCAGAAAGTTATTTCCCGAAGGAAAAGTTCAAAGAGGAGGTGACCAAGATGCTTGGATATTATATCTTGCAAAAACGGGGCATATGGCATGGAGCCAACATGTAGGTGCAATCTATCATAGAGATGCTGTCAATATGGTAACAAAATCCGCTCCTTCTGATCCACATATGATCAAAGCGATCATTACTGGACTTATTCCTTATATAAACAATGACTGTCTTCAATTATTACCAATACTATACAATCGAAGACTATGGGATGCATGGAAGGTAAATCTTCTCATCCATCCTCATCAACTTTTTAATCTACCCTGCAATCTTTACTGGAAAGGTGATATAGTTTTTTGTATGTCACATTCTGTTATATCCTTAATTCCTGTATTTGTTTTCAGAATATTACGTTACTTTAAGAAAGTCTCTTCAAATTTCATTCAATGTTATTTGGGAAAATCCAATATATATTGATACTTTTTTAGAGTTTGAGTGACCAAAAAATGATCGAATTTCTTTTTACAGTGGTTCTTATATTAAATGGAACGAATTTATTTGCATTTATAGCTCCGTTTTTGCAGGTTTCAATAGGCAATGTAAGCATAATATTGCTTTTTATCAATATTTCTTATCTTCTTTTTCGATTTAAACTCACTTCCCAGATTCTACTCCAAAGGAATATGTGGAATTTTACATTTATTTTTGTTATTTGGCCATTCCTCACAATATTTTATTCACCCATTCTCGAAATTCGTGAAATTGGACTTAGGATTTATACTTTTACTCTTTTTGTTTGTACTAACGTTTTTATAATACGTAATGGTTTCACAAAATTTAATCGAATTATATCAATAAATTTTTCCTTAATAATTCTTGGCCTCGTACTCAGCATGGTCAAACCTGAATACTTTCAAAGCATGGCAGAACTCATTGGTAAACGAAATGATGCCATGGGACGTCCTTTTGGTTTCTTTATGGAACCAAATGTCCAGGGCCATGTAATTATATATACTTTCATAGCATATTTTGCTCTTTTTAAGCATAAAAATACAATATTTTTTATAGGTTCGCTCTTGTCTTTCCTTCTTCTTATGCTTATTACTGGATCTCGTTCGGGTGTAATTGTTTCAGTTATTGTTTTTTCTCTTATTTTATTTAACTCTAGTAAACAACACAGTCACAACAATCAGCCCTTAGTTAGAATAACCTTGTTATTTATATTTATGTTTTTTTGTCTTGCTTGTTTAAAAGTTTATTTGTCAGGTATTGAGCAATCGGTTATTCGACGTGATGATGACTTAATTGACCGGATGAATTCAATGTTAAGCTTCGGTTTGAATAAAAATGATGGTTTACAGGGAGACATGAGCCTCTATGGTCGGACAGAGGCTCAATTATTCTATCTTTCATTTATTAAAGAGAAACCATTTCTTGGATATGGATTTGGTTCACACGCATTATATTACGAAAGTGGAATCTTCTTTAGGACAGCCCATAGCGAGGCTGTCATTCGTGCCTTTGAATATGGTATTTTTTATCCTCTGTTTTTTGTAGTATTGATTCTCCAAATATTTCGATCCAAAAACAGGAAGATTGTAGAAACTTGTTTCCAAACAAATTCAATTGCACAATTTACCTTATCTGCTATTTTACTATTTATAGTAAATGGAGATTTACTAGACAATCGACCTTTTTACATAATTTTAGCAATGTTTTACACGGCAATTAATAATCCAATGGCTATCCTCACGTATACAAATAGACATCCAAAATCCATATCCATTATCAACACAGAACTAATTCCTTTCTCTACACCACCAATTCAAACGGAGAAAGTGTGAATGAAAATTTCTGATGATAAGCCTCTGGATATTCTTAGGCCCAACATGAGAATATTACAGGTTGTTTCATCACTTTCTGCTGGGGGTGCAGAAAGCTTTGTCACCAATCTATCCATCGATTTAGTAAAAATGAAGGTGTCGATACACCTCTTTATCATGGCAGGTGTACGCGGTGAACGTGGTAATCTATTACTAAAACGCTTACTCGATTCTGGAATTGAAGTATCTGGTATCGAGGACCGTAGGCCTGCCTCTATAAAAAATTTTTTCAAACTCACTCAGCTGATTCACTCCTGGAAACCTGATATCATTCATTCTCATCTTTATGCAAGCGATGTTGCATGTGCTATTTCAAAAATTCTCTCTTTACAAATTCACACTCCATTGGTTCGTACACTCCACAGTACGAACATAAATGATAACCACTCAAAAGTTGTTCAAAGATGTCTTTACAATTTCTTTTTATTGTCAATAGCTTGTTCTACACCTGTTGCTAATGCCTATCATATTTTTTTGAGGCATAATCGATCCAAAAGACTGACAACAATCGATAATGGCACACAACTACACGATTTTTCAACTACAGAAAATGAGAAAATTAAAGCAAGAAAATTCCTGAATCTCCCCCAAAGGGGGATTATCATTTCCCATATTGGTAGGATTGGAGGTGGTGGGAATTCTACTTTACTCGCAGAACCCAAAGCTCAAGATGTTCTACTTGAAGCATTTAGCCGTATCTCTTATCAAGATACACCTTGTTATTTGGTTCTTGTCGGAGATGGTCCTTTACGCAAGGAGGCGGAATCAATTGCACATTCCCTAAGAATTGAGGAGCGAGTGCGTTTTCTTGGAGAACAACCAGAACCATGGAAAGCTCTAGAAGCCTCTGACATTTTCTGCTTTCCTTCACGCTATGAGGGACTTCCATTGGTTTTATGTGAAGCTGCCTCCTGTGGACTTCCAATCATAGCATCGGATATTCCAGAGATTAGAAATCTATGTCCTAATGAATCCTGGTTACTTGTTCCGGTGGATGATGTCTCATGTTTTACAAATGCACTTCAAAAAATGTTAGTAAATCTCAACTATTATAAACAACATGCTATAGATGTTGCACCCATTATTCGAAACACCTACTCAATGAGCATATGTGCGGAAAAATATTATCAAACATATATTTCGCTCTAGCACTAGAATAGCTATTAACACATGTGATATTGGAATATAATTTTTTGAAAATTATATTATATAGTATAGTTTCTGATATACTTCGAAAAGGTCCGACAATTATCTTATAAATTTGTATACTAATAATACTATGAAAATACTAAATGTCCTTGCATCACTAAATGAAGAGTATGGTGGACCGCCTCAAGTGGCACTATCACTCGGGCAATCTCTTAATAAACTCAACATTGATATCAATTATTGCGCTACAACAATATCGACTAATGCATTTAATAATTTGAAAAACCAACCTAATACTAAAATATTTCCAATTAAACCACCATACTCCTGGTTTTTTTCACCTGAACTCAAGAAATATTTACAACAAAGAATAAAGGATTTTGATCTCCTTCATATCCATGAGATATGGTCCTACCCTCAATATATTTCCTCGAAACTCTCTTCGAGAAATCAGATACCATTTATCATTATTCCTCATGGAGAATTACAAAATTCCCATTTAAATAACAGTTTTTTTAAATATTATAAAAAGAGCGCGTATCTTGCAATTCTTGGAAAGAACATACTTCAAAATGCCAATTGCATTCATGCAATTTCCAAAAATGAAGTACATGGAATCAGAGCGATTGGATACCAAGGACCTATTACTTTAATACCCAATGGTATTGCCAGCGATTTCGCAGATCATCTCCCCCCTTGTGATGAAGCCGAGGAATATTGGCCCAACTTACATGATCGTCGTGTCTTTCTCTTTCTTTCCCGTCTCAGTCCCGAAAAGGGGCTAAACGCACTCATCCCCGCCTGGGCTCAAGTCATTCAGCATTCTTCTTTACAAGATGTTGTTTTAGTCCTTGCCGGTCCTGATGATCGGGGATATCGTAAACATGTGGAAGGTCTTGTCGAAAGGTACAATACAGGGGCTTCAGTCTTGTTCACTGGAATGGTAAAAGGACATCAGAAGATGGCTCTCATTTCAAGATCTGATGGATACGTCCTCCCTTCCTACAGTGAAGGGTTTAGTATATCGATATTGGAGAATTTGGCCGCAGGCAAACCTGTAGTAATTACTCCTGGATGTAATTTTCCTGAAGTTTCCATTGCTGGTGCCGGACTGTGTTGTAAACCTGAACCTCACGAACTAGCCGTATGTTTGCAGAATATCCTAAATATGTCTCATTCAGAAAGAATCTTAATGGGAGAAAAAGGCCGTGAATTGGTTCAGAAAAATTTTACTTGGGATATTGCCGCACAAAAAATGTTGACGGTTTATCGTTGCATCCTCGATGGAAAAACCATTCCCGAAAATCCAGAACCTGCCCACAGTACAAACCCCTAGTCTCCTATCCTTAAATCACGCAATAGAATCCACGTAGGTGCAATTTAATAATTCAAACTGATGTACGAGTATCTGCAAGCCCCATATACAGACGGGCACCCACAACGAATATCCCTCCCAAGAAGGCCATCAACATTGCGATCAACAAAATCCTCGACCGATACGGTCCCACTTTCTGTGGATTCGGCGCCGCTTGGTAAAGAACTTGAACACCACTTCGGGAAGCCTGCTGAGCGGATACCATCGATATCTGTATCTCCCCAGCCTTGGTTGCCAGATTATCTGCAATGCTTGACATCTTGGTGGCCTCACGGGTTAGTCCTGCGATTAGAACCTCATTCTCCGAAACAGACCTCGCTGACTCCTGACGTTGCCGGTCAAAAACACTAAGAATGTCCTGCTTAATTCTCAAGAGACACATATCTCGTTGAACTTTCAATCTCACCTCGGAAAGCTCTTTACGGTCATTTTCATAATTGCTCCGTAGAATATCAAGCATCGCTTTGCTTTGAGCAATGCCTTCATTCTTTGCATCGATCTGTTGATCAATCAAATCCTGTTTCTCACGGAGCTCAGCAATAAGACGTATCAATTCATTACGTCTTAAATGGTATGACATCAGTTTCTGTATAGAGGTTTGGACATCCACCATGGCGGCTGAGTGAAGCTTCCCTACTTCTTGATAAAGGGGATTCCCTTCTTCAGTCTTCAACGTAGAAGTAGCTTTCCCAATATTGACACCCCCCTGCAAGAAAGCTTGCCAGAGGGCATTGTCGGTGATGGCTTTATTCAGAGTGATCTTCTGTGGAACTTGATTGATTAATAGATCAAGGACAGAAAAACGCTTCTCGGCGACAACGATTTCGCGGCTCGCACTAGCCAAATCCGCGAGAACCGTGGATAGTTCTTTTGTATAGCCATCATATTCGAGTTTCAGGGCATCGTAACCTTTAGCCTTTTTGAATTCCTTCAAGTCCTTTTGACGATCGACATAATCTTTAACACGCCGTTTTATGCGGGCAATGATGTCATCCGAGGAAGGAGAGCCATTTTCAATGTCCTCACCCATACGGTAGGTGGTCTCCATTAATTCACCAATCCAGACTCCATCTCTCTCCTGTTCGTTCACTCGATCTTTGAGTTCCTCGATAAGGAGTTTGTTGATTTGCAGAGTCGAGGTGAGGTTAAGGATCTCAGACTCAAAGGTAATACACTGTTCCGATTGCTTGGCAAGTTTCTGTTTATTAAGACCAACATCAGCCTTCAAAGTTGAAGTCGCCAGTTTGACTTCAGCCCGGCTTAGGGAATCCTCAGCCTTTTGGGTGACATCACCCATAAATTTGCCAAGATCGCCAACCCCTTCCATGTAGATGGCCTTAGTACGCTCAATCACCGCTTTAACCCATTGATTCGCCATATGACTTGCAAGTTCAGGATCTTTGGAATGGGCGATAAGTTGGACCATTGGAATCAAATCCCGCATAACACCTGTCCTACGTTCCACTTCTGTTTTGAGGGCGCGTTGGTACTTGAGGAAGGTAAAGTTCTCATCGATAACCCCCTCAACCAAGAGTGCATCATACGCTGTTTTCTTTACCTCAACCGACTCAGTTAACGCGACCAGCATTTCCGGTGCGAGAGGTGCTGCTTCACCGGTCAATTCCACCTCAGGAGCACGCAGTACAAGGGCAGCTTTGGATTCATAGACATTGGGAATCATCAGGAGGTAGCAGATAGTCCCACCTCCAACAAGCACCGTTAAAAGCACGATGCGAAAAAGATACCGCCGCACCTCACGAACAATATCTGGTAAGGTAATCTCATTTGGTGGGAGAGAATTAGGTAAAGCCTCTGACACAATATTCTCCTAGTTTAAACCTGACACGGAGGGTAAACTACCCGATGGAACTCGCGGTTTGAAGGGGTGAAGCATCCTGTAGATGGACCTGGGGCTACCTCCCGCCCGCCTGGTGTTGTACCGTCCCCTTGTTGTTAGGGTGATCCTTATTACACAGGAGATACGCCATGACTGGACTGTGGATCTTATTGGGAGTCCTTGTCGTTCTATGTTTCGCATTGGGAGGTCTGTATAACGCACTGGTACGGCGCAAACAACAAGTCAAAAACGCCTGGGCACAAATCGATGTCCAGCTCAAACGCCGTTATGACCTGATCCCCAACCTGGTCGAAACTGCCAAGGGCTACATCAAGCATGAACGCGAAACCCTCGAGGCGGTGGTCAAGGCGCGTCAGATGGCGATCGATGCCTCCTCGGTCAAGGACAAAATCGCTGCGGAGAATATGCTCACCTCCACGCTTCGCTCACTCTTCGCGGTGGCCGAGGCTTACCCCGATTTGAAAGCTAACCAGAACATGCTCGCGCTTCAGGAAGAACTCACCTCGACCGAAAACAAGATCGGCTTTGCGCGCCAGTTCTACAACGACCAAGTGATGAAGTATAACACGCAACGTGAGACCTTCCCCACAGTCTTGATCGCGAACACCTTTGGTTTCGGCCCGGAGGAGTTCTTCGAGATTGAGTTCGCCGCGGAGCGGGAAGCCCCGAAGGTCCAATTCTGATTTTCTATCAAATCGCTTCCAGCAATGTATGAACTGATCCGGGCAAATAAGAGAAATTCCTGGTTTCTGGTTCTCATCACCCTGATAATCCTGGTGGGTCTCTGCTGGACCATTGGCCTGGCGGTGGGACATGGAGATCCAGGGGCTGGGGCAATGGGGATCCTAGTGGGGGTAGTGGTCTGTTTCATCCTCCTTCTATTCAGTTGGTATGGAGGCCGCAGCCTCATCCTTTCCATGAGTAATGCGCGGAAGCTCTCGCATGAGGACCAACCACGGCTCTTTAACATTGTGGAAGAGATGTCCATCTCCGCTGGGATCCCAATGCCAGATGTTTACCTCATCGAAGATAGCGCGCCGAATGCGTTCGCCACTGGACGCGACCCGGAGCACTCCGCGGTGGCGGTAACCACGGGACTACTGGATAGGCTGAATCGTGATGAACTCCAGGGGGTCATTGCCCATGAGATGTCTCACATTCAGAACTTCGATATCCGTTTCGCCATGCTCATGGCGGTTTTGGTGGGTGCCATCGCTCTGATCTCGGATGCCTTCTGGCGTGGATTCTTCCGGACGGGGAGAAGATCAAGCCGTAACTCCAAGGGGGGAGGGGGTGGTCAGGTTTTATTACTACTGCTCGCTCTCCTGTTTGCGATCTTGGCTCCTTTACTTGGCAAGATCATTCAATTGGCTGTCTCCCGTCAACGGGAATACTTGGCGGATGCAAGTGCGGCGGAACTAACCCGCTACCCCGAAGGGCTTGCCCAGGCTCTCCTCAAAATTTCACAGGACAACAAGGTCCTGGAGGCCGCAAACCGTGCCACACAACACCTGTATATCGTAAATCCCATCAAACCCTTCGAAGATCGCGCTAATGCCTTGTTTTCCACCCACCCGCCTATCGAAGAGAGAGTGGCCCGTCTGCGCTCCATCGCTCAGATCCATCAATGGAGCCACAGGGTATCTTGACAGAATCGGGCTCCTTGATAGTTTACCGGGCTGAGATCAATCGGTGGCCCTATCGTCTAGCGGTTAGGACGTAGCCCTCTCAAGGCTAAAGCCCGGGTTCAATTCCCGGTAGGGTCACCACCCCCGCCCGGCATTTAATCGTTTTCGAGAGGTTACACCAGGATGCCTCCAATACTCCGCCAATCCCCCCTTTTCAACACTGGATTTACTCATCTTTTCCTCCCTCTAGCCTTGATTGGAATGCTTCCGGGTCAGGGCTTCGCCGTTGATTCACCTCAGGAAGGTCCTGGGGTGCCCTTGATTCCACGGAAGGTTCTATTTGGGAATCCAGACCGCGCCGCCGCGCGTTTCAGTCCAGATGGGAGCATGATCAGTTTCTTGGCGCCATTGAATGGTGTTCTTAATGTGTGGGTTGGCCCTAGCGATGCGCCCGGGGCGGCTAAACCCATCACCCAAGACAAGGGCCGAGGTATTCAACGGTACTTCTGGTCCTATACCGGTCGTCACTTGATCTATCTTCAAGATCAAGCCGGCGAAGAGAATGACCATGTGTATCTGGTCGATGTCGTCACAAAGGAATCCCGTGACCTAACCCCCATCCAAGGGGTCAAAGCAATGGTCATGGGAGTCAGCCACCGTGTCCCCGAGGAGATTCTAGTGGGACTGAATGACCGGAATCCGGAACTCCACGATGTCTACCGGATCAACCTCTTATCCGGGGAACGGACCCTGGTAGAGGAAAATCCTGGCTTTACGAGTTATCTGACTGATGATGACCTTAAAGTCCGTTTCGCTATACAGATGACTGCTGATGGAGGAAGCGAGTATCTGAAACAGGATCCCCAGAGTGAATGGAAGACCTACATCACCATCGGCATGGAAGACAATCTGACCACCTCTCCAGTGGGATTCACGAAAGATGGGAAAGGGGTCTATCTCCTCGATAGCCGTGGCCGTGACACCGCCGCTCTCTCACTCCTGAACCTCGATGATGATTCCTTGAAGGTCATCATGGAAGATTCCAAATCCGACATACAAAGTCTCCTCATTCATCCCACCGGGAACACCCCCATTGCAGCAGCTTCGCAGTATGAGAAGACCGAATGGAAGGTTCTGGATCCGGCCTATGAAGAGGACTTCAAGAAGCTGAGCCAACTCTCGGAGGGTGAGTTCAGTGTGGTCAGCCAGACCCTGGATGACCAATTGTGGATGGTGGCTTATGTCTTGGATGATGGGCCCATCCGTTACTACCGGTACAATCGTACCACTCGTCAGGGCCAGTTCCTCTTTACCAACCGCAAGGATCTGGAGGGGCTGAAGCTGGCCAAGATGTATCCCCGGGTTATTAAGGCGCGCGATGGACTCAACCTGGTGTCCTACCTCTCGCTCCCCGCCGGTAGCGATCCTACCGGCAAGGGGAAACCAGAAAAACCTCTCCCGGCTGTACTGCTAGTCCATGGGGGTCCATGGGGACGCTCGGAATGGGGATATGACTCCTATCATCAATGGCTCACTAACCGTGGTTATGCGGTTCTTGATGTGAACTTCCGGAGTTCAACCGGCTTCGGTAAGCGCTTCATCAACGCGGGGAACAAGGAATGGGCGGGGAAGATGCATGAGGACCTGATTGACGCGGTCCAATGGGCCATCAAGGAAGGGATCGTGGATGTATCCAAGGTGGCCATCATGGGCGCCAGCTATGGGGGCTATGCTACCTTGGCAGGCCTGACCTTCACTCCGGACATCTTCGCCTGTGGGGTCGATATCGTTGGCCCCTCGAATCTCATCACATTGCTCGAAACGATTCCACCATATTGGACCCCGGCCATCTCTCTGTTCACCTCCCGGGTTGGCGATCACCGCACCGAGGAGGGGAAAAAATTCCTGAAATCCCGTTCACCTCTCACCTATGCGGACCGCATCAAGAAGCCACTCCTGATCGGTCAGGGGGCCAACGACCCACGCGTCAAGCAGTCAGAGGCGGACCAAATCGTCAACTCCCTCCAGCAGAAGAAGATCCCAGTGACCTATGTACTCTTCCCTGATGAGGGGCATGGGTTTGTCCGTCCGGAAAACGACATTGCCTTCTCCGCTGTTGCTGAAGCGTTTCTCGCGGAACAATTGGGGGGACGTTTTGAGGCGATTGGGGAGGATTTTACGGGCTCCTCCATTACGGTTCCGGTGGGAATGAATCAGGTACCCGGCCTGGAGGCCGCGCTGCAAGGGAAGAAAGGGGGATGATGGGAATCAATCCTTGAGTATTCAACCTCCTGTCATTCGTCAACACGGCATCACAGTCAGTGACAAGAGCTGTGGCAAGGTGAATGGCATCGGGGGTTCGAAGAGATGATATACTCGCTCTGAGGCGGGCAGTTTTTTCAAGGATCTCCATGGTCACGGATTGAACCGAGAACCCAGCGCGAGGTTTTATCGCTTCGCGGCATCGCAGCTCCTCCTCCAGATTTCCACTCCGGAAAGGTTGAACAAGGAGCTCCGCCAGAGTCAATTCACTCGTTACTGCTTGTGAAGCACCTATCTCAATCCGCCAGATAATCTCCTCTAACTCCTGGGCATACGGCCGAAAATCATTCAGGAAATAGATGAAGACATTGGTGTCCAAGTACAAGCGATGAGATGCCAGTGCCTCATTTAGTCCCACGAGTCCCGCTCCCTGTTCAGGTAAGCATCAGCTTCCTCGGGAGTCTTGAACATCCCCTTACACGCGCCCAGAAGACTAGAAAGGGCAGGTTGCTGGTCTTCCTCAGGGATGGGTTCCGTCTCATAGAGAACCACCACCTCCATGTGTGTGCCAGGCGGTGGGAGATCCGGTGAACGTATCTCAGCAAATCCACCCGGGAGCACCACGGTTTGTGTGCGAAATGCCTGCATGTTCAACCTCCCATCTGTCTATCCATTCCATTGTAGCGTGCCACCTTTGGAGGGTACAAGGCGCCGATCAGGTCCTTGTTATGGAGAGTTGTTGTGGATTCCCGCTTTTGCGAGAATGACGAAATGGGTGAAATCCTTAGGAAATCGTCATTCCCGCGAAAGCGGGAATCCACTGTGCCATCACAACTTCGAATTCATCAACAGAGTACCGCTATACAACCAGAAGGTTGAACTCCCAACGGAATTCAACAGAACTTCTTTAACGCCTCGCTGGTGGTTTTGACAGCCTCCTCATCCTCCATGGCGTTGAGTTCCGCGGAGAAGGGTTCGATGGTTACGGGACCATCATAACCAATCTTCTCGAGCCCAGCGAAAAATCCCTTCAAATCGATGACGCCCGTGGCGCCAGGTAAACAGCGTTTGTTATCCATGAGCTCATCGGTGGGGATACCCGCCGGGGCATCATTGACATGTACATCCACCACCAGTTCATTAGTCAACTTTTCGAATAACGATTGAGTTCCATGCGAGGTGTGCCAGTGCCAAGCATCCAAGAGGAGTCCAGCACCTGGGATCCCGATGGCAGCTACAAGGTCAAGCATCCGTTCGCCGGTATAGATCCCATCGGTGCTTAATCCGAGGTCTCTACGCAAGGTTTTAGGACCGAGGAACTCCATACCCAGACGGATGCCATGATCTTCGAGAATCCGCGCGCATTCTCCTAACCGGATCCGGAGGACCTCGAAGTATTCTTCATCGTTCATATCTGTTCTACCAGGAAGGACCCACGTCGAACAGCGTTCGATCCCAGTCTTGGCGGCGGCTTCAACCTGTTTGGGGAACTCGGCCACCGAAGCATCGAAGGCGATCTCATCGGAACGGTAGTCGACGGGTAGACCGAAGACTGAGGGAACAAGGCTCTTCCCAGCCAATAAATCCTTCACATACTCGGCTCCCTTGGCGATGACCAGATCTAAGGGTAACGAGACACCATGGAATCCATACCGCACGGCCCAGTCCACTACTTGCTCAAAGGGCGCGGTCACCCCAATGGCTCCAGGATCCAAAGAACGAAACATCATACAGCTCCTTTCAATCTATGAAGACAAATTATGAAAAACAGCGGTCAAGCACCTGCTTGTCCGGCGGACGTGTACACAGGCTCACGACAATCGCCAGCAGGAATGAAAAAGGTAATCCGATTACAATCGGATCCACCACAGGCCAATTTGGGGTCTGCCAGAGAATAATTTTACCTGTCAACATAGCACATAGACCGATTGGTTTCGCGGTCTGTTCGAAGACAAATAGCATCCAGAACAAACTGAACATGAATCCACCGACCATGCTAACAATCGCCCCCCAACGGGTCATCCGCTTCCAGAACAATGCCCCAAAGAACGTGGGAAGAAACGACACGGCACAGAGACCATAGAACAGAGCTGTCGAAACCGCTATGTAGCCACGAAGAGATTTGGCGGCAAGGAATAAACTCGCAAGTAGACCAACGATAATCCCGATGCGTGTGACCAGAACGGTCTGGCGGTCAGTTGGAGAATAACGGGGGACAATCTGTTCAAAAACATCGCGTCCCGCGGAGGTCCCCATGGCATGAAGGAGACCTGAAAGTGTGCTCATAGCCGCCGAGAGGAGCGTTAATAAAAAGATAACCCCGAACCACCTGGGCAAGGCAGTGGTGATAAAGGTCGGAATGATCTGGTCTCTCATTCCACCGGTCCTGGCAATGGAGATAAGCCGGGGATGGATAATGTCCGGACCTCCTCCTTCACCCCAGGTGATCTCGGTATCTCTGCTCATGGGGATCTTCATCTCTGTTTTTCCATTGTTAGCCCATATCAGGATGTTCGTGCCCTCGGGCGGAGTCTTCCCCAGTAAAGGCTCAATTTGTTCCCGGTTCTGAACCATTCCGGTAATGGTCTCGTTTTCATGGAAATAGACATTACTCAATGCTCCCACGGTATAAGGAACGCCGGTTAACATGAGGATGAAGACACCCCCCACACAAAGGCCACGATTGATCTCACGCTTAGACTTTACGGTCATGAAACGGACCGCCATTTGAGGCTGAGCCAAAACCCCAATCCCCACTCCCAGTGTAATCGTCGAAACCATGATCCACCACAAATTATATTGTGCATCGCCAAAACCAAACTTGGGCATCATGGTCCATCCCTGGTGTCCGATGGCCACGAGTTTTGTGGGAACCAGCGGTGCGAGAGCGGTCAGGTGACCATGGGCACTCGTAACCCCATCCAACCGAATATATGTCAACACGAGAAGGATAATCATGCCCACCACCATGATGCCTCCTTGGAGCGCATCAGTGTACATCACCGCCTTAATCCCACCCACTAACACATATAACGAGACCACCAGGGCGAGAATGAGAAGGGCGACATTGAAATTATCGAGATGGAAAAGGATCTGGAGAAACTCTCCCCCACCTAAGAGAACAGCGGTTCCATATAGAGGCATGAAGAGGAAGATGACCAGTCCGCAGAAGATCTGGATAAAGCGGCTTTCGTACCGGCGTCCCAATAGTTCCGGGAGGGTGTGGGCATCCAAGCGATGGCTGATACGCCGGATTGGATCACCAAGAAATACAAACGCAATGAAGATTCCCACAGCGAGGTTCAGGAACACAAGCCACATCAGGCCCATTCCAAACATACCCGCCACACCTCCAAAACCTACAATGGCTGAGGTGCTGATGAATGTTGAACCATAGGACAGGGCCATTACCACTGGATGTGCATTTCTTCCGGCAACAATGTAGTCCAGACGGCTGCTAGTGTTTCTGTAACCAAGGTATCCAAGAAACGCGGTAACAAGAAAATAGGCGACGACAGCAACGAGTTCGGCAAGACTCATGGTCTATAACCCCCTAGTCCCCATAATGGGGACATCATTCGCGACGTAGTGGATCGCGTTCTTCAAATAGACTACAAAACTTCCTCGATTTGCTTCTCCTCGTTCACCCACTGCGTATCCTCAGGAGTGGGTTCTTCAACTTCTCCTTGATTCCAGTGAATGATGCTGTAGACGATGCATAATCCCGTGACAAGAAATGACAGGAAATAGGCTCCCCAGATCCATGGGTCAGGTATTCCAAACATGAGTCAATTCCTTCCTCCTATTCTGGATGCAGATAAGCAGTGATCCCACTGGGAACTTTTGGAAAGAAGTCAGTGGACTTCTGTGGCATTCGCAACCCGGCCTCGGCTACCCACTTAACCTCTTCAGGGTGGGTACCACGGAGCAGGAAAGCGGCATCGAAGCCCCCTTCCATCAAGCCTGTATACACCTCATCAGCAGTCCGTACATAGCCCAATCGGTCCGGTGCGCTCTCTTCTTGCGCAAGCCCCAGGAAGCGGTCTAGGACGACACGATGAAGCCATACCACCGGAAGATCCCGTAATGGCCCGGTAAGATCCGCTGGAAGGAGGGTCTTGATTTTTTCCCGGCCACACAGATGGAGCAGGCGGATCGCATCCCGGGATACCAATCCCAGGGTCTCTCTTCCCTGCCCCGCTTCAGTGAGGTTGGCTGCAATTTCATGAATCCTCTGTGCACTGACCGGTCCATCGACTTGTTTGATATCAAAAAAGTCAGAGGCGTGGGAAAGGAGTGACTCCAGATTCTCTGGTGTAACCCCCTTGACCAGACGGTGGGTGGGGAGAATCACCAGTCCGGGATCTTCAATCGCAGTAAAGTACACCAGGATAAAATCCCAGGGTTGAGGGCCTGTCAATCCGGGATGAGCCGCGCGGCATTCATCACGGTAGTTCTGCCCTGTCTCGAAACGGTGATGACCATCCGCGATCAACAAGTTCTGTGGTTCAACCAGACCACGGATCGTATCCATCACCACTGTATCCGATAGGAGCGCAAGGTGAATATGATGGCCATCTGGATCGGTGAAGGTCACTCCCGTTTCCACTTGGTTCATGGCCTTCAGAACAGCGAGATTGGGATCGGAATAAAGGACAAAAATCGCTTCGGGATTTCCCCGTACAGCCCGGTAGAGTGAGAGACGGTCGGCCTTATGTTCAGCGAAGGTTCTCTCATGGGGAAGGACTCCCCCCTCTCCACGCTCAGGCAAGCGCAATAATGCAAAGAAACCGGTCCGCGTCACCTCTCCCACAGACTGGGAGCACTTGAAAGATTGACGGCAAACCAGAATCTGTTCCTTCTCCTCACGAAGAAGGACTCCCTCACGGACCCACCCTCTCAGCGTCGCGGCGGCGCTTTGATAATAGTCATGATCCGCGAGCCGTCCACCAATGATGGCATGAACGAAGTTACGCGGGTGTAACCCCCGGAACGAGGTGATCAGCGAATCGCTGAGTTTGTCGTAAGGAGGACAGACTACCTTTGAGAGGAGGTCCGGATCGAAGGGGTAGTGAATGACAGGAAAAGGTCGGATCTCCATTGCCCACTCTTAACACACAGGAGGATTCAGATGAACCCATACAAAACTGGAACGTTACCATAAGGGGCCACCCTTCCAAGGGGGGAAAGGAGAAAAACTGAGCTCTTTCTGGAGTGGACCTACTTGAACTGAGGCGTGACTCCCAGGGCCTCCTCCAAAGCTTGAATTGTCATGGGGGCGCATCCCTCGGAGCGGTTGTTCACCAGGATGAAGCCAGGGAGTCTCCGGTTGACCGTCTCCTGACAGAGAGTGAGTACATCCTGGCGCATCTCAGAGAGGATGTTCACCGGATCAAGACGGTTGTAAGGGGCAAACTTCCGCTTGGCCACCGCGTAAGGCATTTTCAAGGGGGTAAGAATCCTGGAGACCACACGGTCTCCCGTGAATACATCCTGCTCCAATTGCTTGGCGATGGAGGGCATACGGTCCCAATGGTTGATGACATGTGAAGTTCGTGTGACACGTAGGATCGAGGTGTATCTGGGTCCCAGAAGACGGGGATCGCGGATTTCCACGGCATAGGGGAAACCCTTGGGAAGTGTTTCGAGAAACTTTTCAAGCAATCCAAGGAACCTCTCTGGAACACGGGCAGTCGAGGAACGGAACTCAAACAGGAAGGCGCCAATGTGATCCTTGAATCCAGCTTCCACAAAGGGAGCCAGGAGGGCATCCTCGAAGAGCGGAACACTCAGATAGGAGGGATTGGTTGCTCCCTGAACACGTTTGGGGCTCTGAGCTTGATCCACCTTCTCGAAACGATCCACCGTAAGTTCATCCCAAACCTTGAAAATGATGGAGAAACTCCGGGGCAAAAACTCGCGCCAGGAACGAAGGACTTCAACGGAGGGAGGACTGTAGAAAGTAAAATCAGCCCCAACCGTCTGGAAGCGGGGATCCTGGACATACTCTCTCAAGTAATCAGTGGAGTTCTTGTGTTTCTTGGAATAGACAATCCCCACCCAACCCGGATAGGCCCAGGTGCTGGTTCCGAACTGGATCCCTTGAAAAGATGAGACCCGCTGTCTATCACGAGAGAGGATTTCCGCCGGATGTGGTGGAAAGAGAAGGCTTTGAGTGATCTTACCGCGCGTCATTATCCCATCCCCGTACTATCAACCAGAGTAAAAGGAACCAGGAACTCCCGCAACTGGCGTCTGTGTCCGTTGACAGCAAACAATCCCCCGGATAGCTTGCGCTCCAATTGGCTCTAGCGAACCGGGAAGATCACCTCCTTGGGCAGCTGGAGTAGCTGGATTGCTTGGCAATTTACAACACACTTGGAGTCAGGATCCTGTGTAGGCTGTAGGAAAAAGGATGTTGCCATCATAACTGGCAACCGTCTTTCTTCCGCGTGCCACTTATGGTCACACTCAGAATGGAAATTACGCCTTGAATCCCATTTCCCGGTCTCTCCTGGTAAAACCAAAGTTTCCACAAACCGACGCCAGCCTTGTCAACCGCATCACCGCGGAAGAAGCAGGCTGGAGGCTGCTCAATGCGGGCCTACGGCAGCTTCACCAAACCGAGACATGGTCCGGTGAGACCACTGATTTCGAAACAGTCTTCGTCATTCTCGGCGGCAAGTGTTCAGTAAAGACCTTCCGCAACACCTGGAATGAGATTGGGCATCGTCCGGACGTCTTTAGTGGAATGCCGTATGCGGTTTACCTTCCACGCCGGTCCCGGTACCAGATCGAAGCGCTCACCCCAACTCTTGAGATAGCATATTGCTGGGTCCCCGCTACTACCGATCACGCGGAACGGTTAATCACCCCGAAAGACTGTGCCATCGAGATCCGTGGTGGCGGTCATGCCACCCGTCAGATCAACAGTATCCTGCCACCCGGGTCTGACTGTGAGCGGTTGATCTGCGTAGAGGTTTATACCCCCGGCGGTAACTGGAGCAGTTACCCTCCCCATAAACATGATGCCGACCACACTGGAGCCTCAGGTGAGGCGCTCGAAGCGGATCTCGAGGAGATCTACCTCTATAAGATCCGACATCCCCAAGGATTCGCGGTCCAACGGGTGTATACCAAAGACCGTAGGCTGGATCAGACCGTGTCCGCATATAGCAATGACATGGTCTTGGTTCCGGAAGGCTACCATCCGGTCAGCGCTCCTTGCGGGTATGACTGCTACTATCTGAACTTCCTGGCTGGTTCATCACAATCACTAGCCAACTCGGATGATCCCGATCATGCCTGGATCAAGGAGACCTGGGAGGCACAAGATCCACGGGTGCCCATCGTCACACATGAAATGGAGAAAGGGGAGACTCAGTGAGCGGCAAGGATTATGACCTGTTGTCGATGGGAAGAAGTTCGATTGACCTGTACTCCAACGATATTGGAGCAGCCTTCCCGGATATCACCTGTTTCGGGGCCTTTGTGGGAGGCTGCCCAACCAATGTCAGCGTGGGAACCCGGCGGCTGGGACTCAAGCCCGCATTGTTGACAGGCTTGGGAGATGACCCGGTCGCCGATTTCATTCTCAAATTCCTCCAGCAAGAGGGTGTTGAGACTCGTTTCAGCCCACGTAAGAAGGAGTTCCGCACCAGCGCGGTGGTACTGGGGATCGAACCACCCGACAAATTCCCCCTGGTCTACTACCGGCAGGGATGCGCGGATATCGAGATCACCATCGATGATGTCCTCGCCGCGCCAGTGGCCTCCAGCCGCGCTTTGTTTGTTTCCGGAACCGGCCTCTCCAAGGAACCGAGCCGTTCCGCCACCTTCCTCGCGGCGGAACTGTCCCATGCCGCCGGGAACACCGTGATGCTGGATATCGACTTCCGCGCCGACCAGTGGCATGACACACGCGCCTTTGGGGTGGTGGTACGTTCTCTCCTTCCGAAAGTCGACATCGTGATCGGAACCCAGGATGAGGTCAAAGCCGCGGCGCTCACGGAGACCTCGCAAGTCTCCATCGAGCATTCTCAGGTGTCAGACCCCACTGTGAAAGGGGACCTCGGCGCGGCCATTCAAACCATTCTGCGTGGGGGTCCTAAAGCACTTGTCATGAAGCGTGGGATCGAGGGGGCGAATGTCTACCTCTCCAATGGCGAGGTGATCCATGCCCGGCCCTACCCGGTGGAGGTTCTCAATATCCTCGGAGCTGGAGATGCCTTCGCCAGCGGTTTCATCTATGGCTATCTGAAGGGTTGGAGCTGGGAGAAAGCTGCCCGTATGGGCAATGCCACCGGCGCGATTGTTGTCACTCGCCAAGGATGCGCCAACTTCATGCCTTACGAACAAGAAGCATTGGACTTCATCGCGGCACGAGGGGGATTTTAAAACAACTCCGGCGGCGGCGCCCCCGGCGGACAATCGATCACAGTCAGGAATGGAGGAGCATGAGATGAAGAGTCGTCGTATAACCACGGCACAAGCGTTGATCGCGTTCCTGAAGAATCAGTATATCGAGCGGGATGGTAAAGAAAATCCCTTTTTCTCCGGCTGCTTCGGCATCTTTGGCCATGGCAATGTAGCGGGAATCGGACAAG
This sequence comes from uncultured bacterium, assembly GCA_964422415.1. Classification (GTDB taxonomy): domain Bacteria; phylum Hinthialibacterota; class Hinthialibacteria; order OLB16; family OLB16; genus OLB16. Next base: position 74,642 of record CAYRBI010000007.1, read on the forward strand.
CGCTACAGCAGAATCAGGATTTCCGTTACTACCAATGCCGCAACGAACAGGCCATGGTCCACACCGCTTCGGCCTATGCCAAGATGAGCAACCGGTTGCGGACCTTTGTCTGCACCACCTCGATTGGGCCGGGGGCCACCAACATGGTCAGCGGCGCGGCGTTGGCGACTGTGAACCGTTTGCCCGTGCTGCTCCTGCCGGGCGATATCTTCGCCAAAAGGATCGTAGCCCCGGTGCTCCAGCAGCTCGAATCCGAGCACACCCAGGACATCTCGGTGAACAACTGCTTCCGTCCCATCTCGCGCTATTGGGACCGGATCTATCGTCCCGATCAGCTCATCACTTCCCTGCCCGAGGCCATGCGGGTGCTAACCTCTCCCGCCGACACTGGCGCGGTCACCCTGGCCTTCCCACAAGACACACAGACCGAGGCCTTCAACTACCCTGAAGAGCTCTTCGATAAGCGGGTTTGGCACATTGCGCGCCCACGTGCGGATGAAGCCATGCTCAAGCGCGCCCTGGAATGGATTCACACCAGCAAGAAACCTCTCATCATCGCGGGGGGTGGTGTCCATTACAGTGAGGCTACCGCACAACTCGCGGATTTTGCCAAGAAAACCGGCATCCCAGTCGCCGAAACTCAGGCAGGCAAGGGAGTTCTACATTACCAACATCCACAATCTGCCGGCGCGATGGGGGTGACCGGCACCCGGGCGGCCAACCTCCTGGCATGTGAAGCCGACCTTGTCATCGGCATCGGCACCCGTTATAGCGACTTCACCACCGCATCGAAAACCGCTTTCCAGAATCCCTCGGTACGCTTCATCAATATCAATGTGGCGGAATTCGATGCCTTCAAGCACAATGCCCTGCCATTGGTAGCGGATGCCAAGGCCACCTTGGAGTTCCTGGAGTCGGCGCTGCCAGACTACCGGGTAAGCCAGGAGTATGACGGGCTGGTTGACCGTCTCCGGAGGGAGTGGGATGACGAGGTCACACGGCTCTATAACCTCGGCCACCAGCCCTTACTGAGCCAGGGAGAGGTGGTCGGCGCGGTCAACACCTTCTCGCAACCGGAGGATGTCCTGGTCTGCTCCGCCGGAAGTCTTCCAGGCGACCTACACAAGCTCTGGCGGACCCGTGAGACCAAGGGTTACCACCTCGAATATGGCTATTCCTGTATGGGATATGAGATCGCCGGCGGTCTGGGGGTGAAGATGGCGGCCCCGGAACGCGAGGTTTATGTGATGCTTGGAGACGGTTCTTATCTGATGATGTGTACCGAGATCGTGACCGCCATCCAGGAGGGCATCAAACTAACCATCGTGGTATTAGACAACCATGGTTATGCCAGCATTGGTGGGCTCTCCGCTGCATGCGGTAGCCAGGGCTTTGGAACCCGTTACCGGTTCCGGGATGCCGAGGGGAAGATCGCGGGTGAAAATATACCGATTGATTTCGCAGCCAACGCCGCCAGCCTGGGAGCCTATACCATCCGCGCCAAGGATCTTCCTGAGCTCAACCAGGCCCTGGCTGAAGCCAGACGGCAAACCAAGACCACGGTCATCGTAGTTGAAACCGACATCAATGAACGTGTGCCAGGGTATGAGTCCTGGTGGGATGTGGCCATCGCCGAGGTCTCCGAAATGGAATCAGTTCAAAAGGCCCGTGTACGGTATGAGGAAGCGATAAAGAAAGAACGGTACTTCTTGTGAAAGGACCTGACCATGCAGCCGATCCGTGTAGCCAACGCCCCGTGTTCCTGGGGAGTGCTGGAGTTCGATCTGGAGGGAGAGTCCGCAGGATATGAGCGAGTACTGAATGAAATGGCCCTTGCGGGCTATGCGGGCACCGAGTTCGGAGATTGGGGTTTCCTGCCAACCATACCCTCGCAGCTCGAGGAAGCCCTCAAATCACGCTCGCTCGAACTCCTGGGCGCGTTTGTCCCCGTGGCCCTATCTAATCCCGATGCGTTGGAGGCGGGCATTGAGACCGCTGTCATGACCGCACGGCTCCTTTCCATGGTCAATCCTTCCCCGTTCATAGTCTTGGCGGATGACAACGGGAAAGACACGGACCGTACCCAGTGCGCTGGCAGGATTCGTCCAGAACAGGAGCTCACCGGTGGCGAATGGCTCAGGTTCGCACGGGCAGCGGACAAACTCGCGCGCGAGGTCCGCAGTGAGACCGGGGTACGGACTGTCTTCCACCACCACTGCGCGGGCTATATCGAAACCCCACGGGAGGTGGCCGAGTTACTCGATTTGACCGATCCCGGCCTGATTGGCTTGTGCTTGGACACCGGCCACTACACTTACGGCGGTGGTAATGCGCTCGAGGGGCTGGAACGTCACAAGGACCGCATCTGGCATGTCCACTTCAAGGACTGCGAACCCCAGGTGGCCCGGACCTCACGAGAACAGGGATGGGATTACTTCAAAGCGGTGGCGGAAGGAGTCTTCTGCGAGCTCGGCAAGGGCGAGGTGGATTTCCCTGCAATCATGAAGCGGCTCCGGGAGTGGAACTACCAGGGCTGGATCGTGGTGGAACAGGATGTGTTGCCGGGGATGGGCTCTCCACTGGAGAGCGCCCGGAGAAACCGTGAATACCTGAGGAGCTTGGGACTATGAACACATCACAAACAATCCAGGTGGGAGTCATCGGCGCGGGCCGGATCGGGCAGGTCCACGCAGAGCATCTGGCCCAACGGATTCCAGGCGCTAAGCTGGTGGCCATCGCCGATGTCCGTAAGGATGCAGCGGAAACCTGCGCGGCCAGACTCCGGATCTCCACCTGTTCACAAGATCCAGAGACCATCCTCAAGGATCCTGCCATCGATGCCGTGGTGATCTGCAGCTCGACCGACACCCACTCGGCCTTGATCGCGGCTGCCGCGAAAGCGGGCAAGCATATCTTCTGTGAGAAACCCATCGATTATGATCTGAAACGGATCGATCAGGCTCTCGCGGCGGTGGACCAGGCGGGAGTGAAATTGCAGATTGGCTTCAACCGGCGCTTCGATCCCAGCTTCAATCATATCCATGACACGGTGATCACGGGTGGCATCGGCACTCCCCACGTAGTCCGGATCACCAGCCGGGACCCAGCGCCGCCGCCTATCGAGTATGTCAAGGTTTCCGGCGGGATCTTCCTCGACATGAGCATTCATGACTTCGACATGGCGCGCTACATGGCGGGTTCCGAGGTCACCTCGGTGTATGCGGTGGGCGCGGTGAATGTTGATCCAAGGATTGGCGAGGCGGGAGACATTGACACGGCGGTCATCACGTTGACCTTCGAGAATGGGGTCATCGCCACCATCGATAACTGCCGTCAAGCGGTGTATGGCTATGACCAACGGGTGGAGGTATTCGGATCGGAAGGGGTCATCTGGGCGGACAACTCGACCGCCTACCGGACTCTCCATGGCACACGGGATGGGATGAAGGGACCATTACCTCTTCACTTTTTCATGGACCGTTACATCGACTCCTACATCATCGAGATGAGGACCTTTATCGACTGTGTCCGGGAAGACAAAACTCCCCCGGTGTGTGGGAAAGATGGACGCGCGCCAGTCGTGATCGGGCTGGCAGCGAAAAGGTCCTTGGATGAGAAGCGTCCCGTTGCATTAAAGGAAATCATGGACTGAAAGGCGGATTGAACATGAACAGAAGAGACTTCATCGAAACAGCCGCATTATCCAGCATAATCTTGGGCCTGGGCGCTCAGTTCGCGGGCGCGGCCAGCGAACAAGCTGTAGAGAAGGCAGAGATGCCGCTCGTAATCAAGGATGGGGAGATTGTATTGTTCCAGGGGGACAGCATCACGGATGCCGGACGCCTCTCACAAAAACCAGAGGGTTTGGGCCATGGGTATACCCTGCTCACCTCCGCCTGGATCTCCGCTGCTCATCCAGAGCGCAAGATCCAATTCATCAATCGTGGGATCAGCGGGAACCGGGTGAGAGACTTACAGGGACGCTGGAAGGCGGACTGCCTGGACCTCAAGCCCAGTTGGATTTCGATTCTGGTCGGTGTCAATGACACCGGACGGCGGTATGACAGTAACGATCCCACATCGGCCGAGGTTTTCGAACAGGGATACCGCGACTTGCTTAACCAGGCCCGGGATCAACTCAAGGCCAGGTTTATTCTTCTGGAACCCTTCCTTATACATGTCAATGATCGTTTGAAGGCAATGCGTGAAGATCTGGATCCCAAGATCGAGGTGGTCCATAAGCTGGCCAAGGAGTACAACGCCAAGATGATTCCAGCCGACAGCCTTTTCCAGGAGGCCTGCAAATTCCGTGAACCCGCCTTCTGGGCTCAGGATGGAGTCCATCCCACCTGGGCGGGACATACGCTACTCACCCAGGCATGGCTCGAGGCCGTGAAAGAATAGGTGCCAATATGGACTCAATACTGCCAACAACAACTGGCTTCTGGAAGAAAAGAACACGTACCAGTTGTCTCTGGGCTGGCGGTGAAGAGGCCATCAGTTGAAAATGACCCGGTGGTTTTGAAGGAGATCACAGCCTGAAAGGCAGGTTGAACATGGATAGAAGAAGCTTCATCGAAACAGCCGCGCTATCAAGCATGATTTTGGGCCTGGGCGCTCAGTTCACGGACGCAGCCAACACCCCAACTACAGGGAGGAAAGAAATGCCGCTCGCAATTAAAGATGGAGAGATCGTGTTGTTCCAAGGAGATAGCATCACCGACGCTGGACGCCAGGAACAGGGACCAGAGGGGATGGGCAATGGGTATGCTCTGCTCACCTCCGCCTGGATCTCCGCAGCTCATCCTGAACGCAAGATCAAATTCATTAACCGTGGAATCAGCGGAAACCGGGTGAGGGATCTCCAGGCACGCTGGAAGGTGGACTGCCTGGATCTCAAACCGGACTGGGTCTCCATCATGATCGGTGTGAATGACACCTGGCGCCGTTATGACAGCAATGATCCCACCACGGCCGAGGCCTATGAGGTGGGATACCGCGACCTACTCAATCCGGTCCGGGATCAACTGAAAGCCAACATCATTCTCCTGGAACCCTTCTTGTTGCATGTCTCCGACAAGGTGAAGGCCATGCGCGAGGACCTGGATCCCAAGATCGAGGTAGTCCACAAATTGGCCAAGGAGTTTAACGCCAAGCTGGTCCCACTCGACCAGCTTTTCCAGGAAGCCTGCAAGTACCGTGAACCCGCTTTCTGGTCAGGCGATGGAGTCCACCCCAGCTGGGCAGGACATGCACTGATGTCACAGGCGTGGCTCGAGGCGGTGAAGGGGTAAGGATTGGGAAATCCCATCCTTCAAATTCCTCATCATGTGTGTCTAGATTGGCTGAGCGAATCGATACAGGAAGGGTTGCCTGAGAAATTATCAATAACCGGGTTGTAGTCTTCCTTATGTAGATGTAGATTTAATAAATGCACTCTAGTTTATCACTGGGCGATATGGGAGTTGAACGGAGTTCTGCCGTTCCCTTGAGGGTTTCTTTCCTTTCGTGGTCAAGAGACCAGCAACCCGTGCGCCACACTTCGGTTTGCTGGTCTCTTGACCACGCCGAAAGTAGAGTGCTTGCATTGGTGGGAGTGGCTATATGATATTGTTAGCTCCATTATCTATCCATGAGTGGAATTAACAACTATGTGCAAGTCACTCCCACTTCCGCATTCCCGGCAATGCACTATCCTATCACCACTTAAGAAGGCATTGAATTTGGGATTCACTCTGCTAGAGAGAGATTCATCGCTTGTCTTTCTGTGCGGAGCAAACAAGTCTCCTACAAATCCTGAACCAGTCAGAGATATAATTCTGCAATATGCAAAAAGAAGATGGAACCAGTTCCTTTTTTTTAGAGCTGAAGAAGTTTTCAATGCTACACCACTTAAAGGGAGTGAGGATTTACTCACACTCGAGGACCGCCTTGGAGACTACTCTGACTGCATTATTATTGTTTGCGAAAGTGAGAGCGCTTTCGCGGAACTTGGGGCCTTTGCACTGAGAGACAACCTTGCAAAGAATGTTCTTGTCATAAACGACAATCTGTTTCGTTCTTCCCAATCTTTCATTACTCTCGGTCCAATATCAAGAATTGACCATATCTCTATTTTCAAGCCAACGGTATATGCAGATTTTCGTGCAATACTGAGATCAGCTAATGAAATTGAAAATCGACTAAAAAGAATTCAAAGATTCCGTCGACGCAAGATCAAATTATCCACCAAAGAAGCATTCCAAAATGCTGATGCCAAGATTCGCTTGCTTCTCCTTGCGGATATCATCCATTTGCTATCGCCAGTAAAAAAGGGGGAGGTGATATCATTTCTAAAATTTGTTTATGGTGGAGATTACTACGACGTTCGTATCGAGATCGCACTGCTTATAAGTCTTGGTATACTTAAACTTCTGGAACCTGATTTGCTGCAATATATATATACAGATTCCAGATTCTTCATTGACTACTCGGGTGTAAAGCCAACCTTACTGAGGTCATCGATAATCAGACATTATTTTCAATTCGAAAGAACAAGACTCGTATTTCAGTGTGGAATCTGAGATGCAATCAGATCTATCAAAAATGATCGCTCAGTTCCTTTGTCTTTCCTCTGAAGAAGTGGATCGGCTCAGTAATCTCGCCCCTAAGACGTACCGCCATTATCAGATTCCCAAAAAAAAGAAAGGCCAAGGATTCCGACGTATTTACCATCCCACAAAAGAAACAAAAGCCCTCCAATACGCCTTAATGATTGTGTTTGAAAAAACTTTTGAGCCACACTCATGTGCAATGGGATACCGACGCGGTTTGATAAGCCCTCTGCGTAGAAACGCAGAAAAGCACTCCTCTTTCAATTACACTCTACGTATTGACTTCAAGGATTTCTTCCCTTCGATACGACCTTCTGACCTAATGGAAGCAATTGAGGAAAATACAAATCAACATAGGAGAGATCTATCGGAAGATGACAAATCATTCCTAACAAATGTCTGCTTCGTAACATACTCGAACGGCCAGATGGGGCTACCAATTGGTGCTCCTTCATCTCCAATGATCAGTAATTGCATAATGCGCAATCTAGACCATATGATACAGATGTATTCTTCTGGTATGGATTTCGTTTATACTCGGTACGCCGATGACCTTATTTTCTCAACCAACCAAAAAAATAAATCCGTTATATTTCTAGAAGGTCTTTACGAGATCATACGTAGTTGCAATACCCCAAGTTTAACCATTAATAATAAAAAAACCCTTTATATGTGCCGTAACTGTCGCCGTGTTGTAACTGGTTTGACAATCGGTCCGGACGGTATAATCTCGATTGGTAGGGATCGCAAAAGATTCCTAAAGAAGCAAGTATATGACTTTCAGAATGGAAACCTTTCCGAAGCAGAGCAGCGTCGATTAAGAGGATACTTGGCATTTGTTCTTGACTCAGAACCAGGCTTTTATAACAGGCTCTGCCTGAAATACGGAGCAGACGTTCTTCACCGAGCACTGAAAGGCGTTTCACCTATCTCAATCAAATACCCATAAATGAGATGTCCACGCTAGAATTCAAACTGTGAAAAGCAGTATCTCTTCAATAGACTTCCACCACCCCATGCCGGATCTGCCCCAAGTACCTTCCATCCCAA
>CAYRBI010000008.1:0-74303 GCA_964422415.1 uncultured bacterium
TAGATTGTGCAAGAGTTGGTATTGATTGTTGATGATGAGAGAGATGTATTACGGTTGGTCGAGTATAACCTTCTGGAGGAGGGGTTCCGGGTCATCACCGCCATGACCGGGCGGGATGCCCTGAAACTCACCACTGAACAGCGTCCTAATCTGATTGTTCTTGACCTCATCCTTCCCGATATGGATGGACGAGAGGTCTGCCGTGCCCTCAAAAAGAAATCGGAAACCGATCACATCCCGATCATTATCCTTTCGGCTAAGGCGAGTGATGTGGATCGCGTGGTGGGATTTGAACTCGGTTGCGATGACTATCTGGTGAAGCCCTTCAACTACCGGGAGCTGATTCTGCGTATCAAGGCGATTCTCCGCCGGATGAATCCCCCAATAGACACCTCGGGAGTAATTCAGATCACCGATCTGGTGATCGATACCATCAAACATCAGGTTTCTCTCGCGGGCAGACCGATCCGCTTGACACCCACCGAGTTCCGTTTGTTGGTGTTCCTGGTGCGCCGGAGAGGTCAAGTGCAATCACGCGAGACCTTAATGCGGGAGATCTGGGGACGGGTGCCACGTCAAGAACGTGAACGCCGTACAGTGGATACCCATATCCGTCGGCTCAAGATGAAACTCGGACTGCTCGAATACATGATCCGTACCGAACGCAAGGAACGGCCGCGTAGGTTGAGAGAGGACGAGGAGGCTGGGGAATTTGACGACAGTCAGGCCGAAGAAAAGGGGCAGGAGGGCAGTGACCGCCCGTATGGGTATGTTTTCATGCCCCCCGTCGAAGGGGTGGTCGGAGGACCTGGTTACCGGTTTGATCAATTTCAAGAGGGAAAGCAGGACTCGGAAGAACCCAGCATTGAAGAAGAAAAACCTGAATAAAGGGTCTTTCAGAGATCTCCTTTCCCACGTGGAGAGGATATATTCATGGCAAACAAGAAGATCTACCTGAGGGCGGGTGATGCCCCCTTTGCCGCTTATCATTAGCGGTGAAAAGGGGTATTATCCTTTTTGGTTGAATCTCCCGGTTGCCGGGTGTCAGATAGAAACCGGGCAAGGACAAAGATCCCTTGTTGGGCAGGGGATCTTTTCTTTTGTCCGTAAAAGGTAGGATCGAAGTGTACAAGATGAGTAGCAGGTCTTTATGGCAGTTGGTGATAATAGCGGGTATCGTATCGGTTTTCGCTCTCGAGTCGGTTCATTCAGCGGTTCAAAAAAATTCACAACCCTTTCAAACCAAATTCGCGGATACTTTTCCCACTGTCGAACAGCTCCGTTTCGATACGGTCAGTGGCGGATCAGTCAAGGGAGAGGAATTGCTGGGACAAGCAGTCCTGATCGTGTTTTTTGAGCCAGGATGTCCGAAGTGCACCGCCAAGCTTCCTACCTTTGAGAAAATCCGTAAGACCTTCGAAGCCGAAGGAGTCACCTTCATTGGGATGTCTTCTTCTGGGGGTGGAATCGCGGGCATTGCTAAGAATCATGGCTATGATTGGGTATGGGCCACGAACTCGGCGGGGATGAGGCCCAAGCTCGAGGCTCACAAGGCCTTCGAGGCATTCCTTTTTGATCGAACCGGAAAAATCGCTTATCGTTTCCCAATTGATGAGCGGAATTGGAAGCTGCACCTGGAGATCGGGTTGGGAGCGGTTCTCGGACGTGCGTTGGATCTGAGCGATATGAATCCCGCCTTCGTGGGGTCAGGCGTGTGTGGCATGTGCCACCCCAAAGAGATGGCACAATGGGAAAGCAGCCCCCACTCGGGATCTTATCAGGCTTTGATGAGTGCCAGGAAAAACAACACAAAAGAATGTAATTCCTGCCATGTAACCGGTGAGCAGGGACTCAAGACTCGTTCCATGCAGTCCACCTCTAAAGATCTCCAAGAGGTCGGGTGCGAGGAGTGTCATGGCCCCGGCGGTCCACACCGCACCAAGCCCTACGCCCAAGCCAGCCTCTATTCCACCAAAGAAGAGTCGTGCAAGCGCTGCCATGATGCGGCTCTAGCAGGATGCGCGGCTTCATGGAAAGAACCAAAGTGGGACTTCACCACTGCATTGAAAGCGGTTTCCCATGACACACCCGTTTCCACCACTGGTACGGCATCCGCTGGCACAGCATTGCCCGCGACCGGTACCGCTTCCGCTGGCACTGCGTCACCAGCCATCGGCACAACCTCTACTACCACCAACAATAACGGTGATTTGAAAATAGAGATCACCCCCAAGAAGTAGAAGAGATTCCTTTTTCAGGGGCCGGAGAAAATGGCCGAAGAACTAAAATGTCCGAAATGCGGGGCTGAGGTGGATGCCGATCAGAAGATGTGCGCCTGGTGTGGCACTGATCTTCCCAAGATGGCACCCCCTCCACAACCCAAACCCCTACCCCAAGCAGCTGGTCCAAGTGTGGGCGCGCACAGCGCCCACACACCTCATCTTAGCCGTCAAAATGGGAATGGAGGCAGTCCTGCCACGAGAGTTTCCTCTGTCGAGGAGGCGAGGACCTTGGCACGTTCGGGAGATCTGGAGGGAGCTCTAGCAGCCTTTGAAGAGATCTTGAACACAGACCCTCACCACCAAGAAGCCTTGTTTGGCTTAGGTGGAGTCCATTTCAAGAAGGGTGACAAACGGAAGGCCGCGGAGATCTGGTTAAAACTCAGACGTGTGAATCCGGCCTATCCCCATATCGATAGTTGGATCTCACAAGTGCAGGATGCCATCGCCCCGCCAATCCAGACTTCCCCCTCCTCCCCTCCATCCCGTCCAGCAACAACGCCTCTCCCCACACAGGCTTCATCACCAACAGCTTTTCCCCGCAGACCCACACAACCACGCCGACGGGACGAAATGAACCTTGCAGTGGAAACCCACGAGGGGGATGATGATTGGACCAAGCAGTCGGTCAGGGTGGATGTGACCAAGCAGAAGGAAGTGGTTGTGGAGCCAGCCACCATCGAAGAACCCACACCTCCACGCAACGAGCCCATCCCCGAATTCAGACCGAATCCCATCCCGGTTTGGGTGACACCGCTCAGCTGGATTCTGGTAATGGGGTATGCCGTACTCTTTGTGTGGAGCTATTTTCTGATTAAATAAGGAACCACCTCACACCAAGAAGACAATAGGCCAGACGGGTGATTCCGCCTGGCCTTTTTTTGTATACAGACATTAAGCAATTTTTGGAAAACATATTACGAGAGAATAATATTGGTATTGCGTATATTATGGTATTGCCTGAGGGATTGTGATTAATATATTTTGTGTGACCTGTTTATTGCGTATATCCACATTCGTCAAAAGGAGATTTGCTTCCTGAATTGTTGTTGACATCCATTATGTTGCACGTAATATGCTTATATAAAAAAATAAACATATGAGGAGAAACCCACCATGACAACTCTGGTGAATTCCGGAAAATGTGTGTACATCCTTATTGTTTGTTTGGTATTTGTTCAGGGGCAGGCCAAGGCCTCCGAGTTTTTTGGGAAACCGGATGTGATGACCGAAAAGACAACGGATAAAATTTCCTCCTTGGAAAAAATCGCCTGGTGGAAGTTCGAGGATAATTTTCTTGATTCCGTGGACAGTCACGATGCTTCACTGGTTGGAAATGTGACCTATGTGGATGGGATCACGGGACGGGCCGCACACTTTGGGGGTTCAGGATATCTCACTGTGCCGGATAATGATGAAATAAGTGCGATGGAACAGTTCGCAGTGGATGCATGGATCCGGGTTACCCAAGAGAAAGCCGCCTATCCCTTATTCAACAAGTATGGGTATAGCAACTACAGTGATGATGAGTGGATTTTCGCCTTGAACCCCAGCCGTGTTCCTTATCTGGGAGTTTTTTCGGGACCTTATGGGGGGTATTGCGATACGGTCATCACCGCGACAAGCACATTATCCATCGGAGACTGGCATCATGTCGTCTCGGTGTTTGACAATGTAAACCATATCATGGAAATCTACGTGGATGACATCTTGGAAGCCACCCGCACAGCTTTTCATGAAAGTCTGCGAGACACAGACCAACCGCTTCAGATTGGTAGCTACAAATATTATTACACTTCTTCCAGGGAATACTTCTTTGGAGACATCGATGAACTCATCCTTTGGGGCAAGAGTTCAGAAGTGGAACCCACTCTCACCCCTTCCCCCACTGAGACGGCAACACAGACACCCACCCCCACTCTGGCGTTGAGCCTTCTCCGGCTGAGGTAGCAATATCCCTGGACAGCTGGAGTAACCGGAAACCAAAACACATCTCCCAACCCTCCCCCGCTTGGGGGAGGGTTGGGAGGGAAGTTCCACCATCTGGACTGCTTACCGCCGTCCTCCGCGTCCGCCACGATCTCCACCGCCACGGCCGCCACGGTCGCCACCACGATCCCCGCCGCTACGATGGGGACGGTCGCCACCGCGATCTCCGCCGCTTGAAGAACCACGCACTCCCTTGCGCAGGATCTCTTCCATTTGCTGAGTGGTGTCTTCGCCGGCAAGCTCTGCGTCGGCGATCTTCTTGCTCAGGTTGATACGGCCCTGATCATCGATCTCGACCACCTTCACCTGGATGGTGTCACCCACACGGACCACATCCTCCACGCGCTCTACACGGGATGGAGCCAGTTGTGAGATGTGCACCAACCCCTCACGCGAGGGGAGGATCTCCACAAAAGCGCCGAAGGTCATCAGACGGACCACCTTGCCTTCATAGATCCGGCCCACTTCCACATCACTGGTGAGGTAGTCGACCATCTCGCGGGCCCGGCGCAGAGCGTCTCCATCGGGGCTGGCGATGATAACCTGGCCGGTGTCATCCACATCGATCTTGACACCCGTCTCGGCGATGATGCCACGGATGGTCTTCCCACCAGGGCCAATCAGATCGCGGATCTTGTCGACATCGATCATCAACATCTCGATGCGTGGCGCATGAGGTTTCAACTCGGTACGCGGAGCGGTCAGGGCTTCCGCCATCTTTTCGAGAATATGGAGTCTTCCCTGACGGGCCTGCTCCAGCGCCTCGGCCATGATGTCACGGGAGATGCCACCGATCTTGATGTCCATCTGCAGAGCGGTGATACCATTGCGGGTTCCGGTCACTTTGAAGTCCATGTCACCGAGGTGATCTTCCATGCCCAGGATGTCAGAGAGGATGGCATAACGGTCCCCCTCCTTGATGAGTCCCATGGCGATCCCGGCCACCGGCTCCGAGATAGGCACACCAGCATCCATCAGTGAGAGACAGCCCGCGCATACAGTCGCCATCGAGGAAGAGCCATTGGATTCCAGGATGTCCGAGACTATGCGGATGGTGTAGGGGAAGACCTCTTTGGTGGGCAGCACCGGCGCCAAGGCCCGCTCGGCAAGCGCGCCATGGCCGATCTCGCGGCGCCCTGGCCCACGGATGGGCTTCACCTCGCCTGTGCTAAAGGGCGGAAAGTTGTAATGCAAATAGTAGTGACGGCGGTACTCTGGAAGCAATGTGTCGATGATGAGTTCATCCGAAGAGGTACCCAGCGTAGTTGTACCGAGAGATTGGGTCTCTCCACGGGTGAAGAGCGCGGAACCATGCGCGCGGGGCACAAGGCCGACTTCAGCGGTGATGGGACGGATGTTCTTGGTGCCACGTCCATCGGCACGAACTCCCTCGTCGAGGACCATGCGGCGCATTTCACTCGCTTCGATATCATGGAACAGACCCCCCAGTTCCTTGGAGGCATCGTCATACTCGGGATCCTCTTCCTCGGGAAGCAGATCCGCGGAGACCTCATCAAGTAGACGCGCGATAGCCTCATGACGGGCTTCCTTGCCCTGGGTGAGGATAGCGTCCTTCAGTTTATGACGGACACTCGCCTCCAGGCGTGAGATGAGATCGACATTCTTAGTGATCTCCTTGACCGCCATCTTGGGTTTACCCGCCAGGACTTTGAGTTCCTGGACCAGATCGGCGATTTCACCGATCACACGGTGGCCTTCCTCCAAGGCGGCGATCATCTCGGCTTCAGAGATCATCTTCGCGCCGCTTTCAACCATCATGATGGCATCTTTGGTGCCCGCGATGGTGAGGTTAAGACGTGATTCCTCTATCTCAGCATAAGTTGGATTGATCAGGAAGCGTGAGCCCACCATGCCCACCCGGACCGCGCCCAGGCAGGGCTCGAAAGGTATATCCGAGATTGCCAAGGCCGCGAAAGCCGCGATCATCGAGGGGATATCCGGATCGGTGTTCTGATCAGCGGAGAACACGGTCACCATGACCTGTGTTTCGAGGTTGAAACCATCGGGGAAGAGGGGACGCATCGGGCGGTCGATCAACCGCGAGGTCAGCGTCTCCTTGTCTGATGGACGGGATTCGCGCTTGAAGAAACCACCGGGGATTTTTCCGGCGGCAAAGTGTTTCTCACGGTAATCGACGGTCAGGGGGAAGAAATCGAGACCTTCCCGGCCCTTGGTATCCATGACCGCACAAGCCAGGACCATCGTGTCACCATAGCGGACTACAACGGAGCCATTCGCTTGCTTAGCCAGACTTCCAGTCTCGAGGATCAGATTCCGGCCCGCGATCTCGCGTTCAACTGATTTTTTCATTGTGTGTGCTTTCCCCACTGGAAAGTGAGGACTCTCCGCGGACGCGGAGCAGTCAAGAATCTCCGTCAGGAGAGACCGATGTCTCTTTGGCGGATGAAAATGGAATTCCAGTGGATAAAAATTGGACTACTACCGAAGGGGAAACCTAAGTTGATGGCGGGAATCAGGTTGTGCTCCCTTTCCATTAAGAGGGAAGAACTTGGGTAGGACACTCACCCTGCATCGTCTTCTCGTTTGACAAGACGATGGAAGGTATTTGTCCTACGTCTATTCCTCCCTGATTTCCCCCTCGTCCTCATAGCCCCGCCAAGCGGGGCCCCTTCTTCTTCCCCAGTTGGGGTTTCATTCAGTCTACTCAACAGGCATGGTCCCCGGAAGGGCCACTGGGGCTACACCGTTTCTAACGGCGTAACCCCAGTCTTTCAGTGATCTTGCGGTAACGGTCCAGCTCATTGCTCCGGAGATATTCGAGCAAACGGCGTCTTTGTCCAACCAGCATCAACAATCCACGGCGGGAGTGATGATCCTTGGCGTGAACCTTGAAGTGGTCAGTGAGGTTTTTGATTCTTTCAGTCAGAATGGCGATCTGGACCTCCGGCGAGCCCGTATCCTTCTCATGCACCCGGTGTTCCTTGATCAACTCATTCTTGCGTCCAGCGGTGATGCTCACTTGTCATTCACCTCCTTTCACTTAAAAGTTCTTTAATAACTCGAGTATAAACCTCTTCCCTGAGAGGCACACCAGGGGCGTATCATCCCAGAATCGAAAGCAGCGTCAAGACCTTTGCCCCGGGAAAGCCCCCGGAACAGCGCTCTGTCCGATGAATAGATACGTTCATTATTGCTTCTTTTCCCAGATGTCCGCTAAGAGCCGCACCCATACCTCATATCCTGCACGATTGGGATGACAGCCATCATCCGACAATTTGACACTCATTTCTCCCTTCTCATCACAGAAGGAGGGAAAGAGGTCCAGGTATGTCAGTCCTTGTTCCTTGGCCACCGCCTTGAGCTCCTCGTTCACCTTCCGCACCGTGGCATTGAGCTTGGCGCATTCGATGTTGGCGATGTTGCCACGGACTGGCAGACCCGACTGAATGTAGATCTTCGCACCGGGACAGTTCCGGCGGATGTCACGGAAGAGGTAATCATACAGCGAGCGGAACTGGGGAATGGTCATGTTGTTATTAAAAACATCATTAATCCCAATCATCACAAAGACCTTGGAGGGTTTGAGTTCATAGACGGATTCATTCAGACGGCGCAGCAGCCCCCAAATTGCATCCCCACCGATACCCCGGTTGGCGGGATTCTGCTCAGGCAGCATCTCGGCCAATGGAAATCCAGCGGTGATCGAATCCCCCACAAAAACCACCCCACCTGGCGCACGCTTGAGGTTATCCTCGTGGAAGGCCTTGACCTGAGCCTTCCAGGAATCATTCATCTCCCCCGTCATATGCTCGCTGGCAAAGGGAAGGCTTTCCATCGCCGGTATATCCGCTCCTGTACCTTCCGGCGCGGCCTGAACTGTCCCCAGGGTGAACACCAACACCAGTACAAAAACAAATGTTTTCATGAGATCTCCTTTTTTTTTCGCCTGCGATGAGTAAAGGATCTGCTGATTCATGGACTACATGGACATGAGGCGTTTCATCTGAACAGAAGCGGACAAGGAAAGCAACCGGCTATGAATTCACACTTGCCAAGTGCGGGAGATGATCTGCACAATAGGGGAAAGCGATAAGGAGAGACTATACCCATGGTATCAGCACTGGAACAAGCCTTTGCAGAGGCATCAAAACTTCCCTCGGAGGATCAGGATTCCTTGGGAAGATGGCTTTTGGAGGAAGTCCTCTCAGAACGAGTCTGGGAAAAGGCTTTTGCTGAGTCACAAGACGCTTTGGCACAGCTCGCCAAGGAGGCTCTCGCGGAACACCGCCGTGGCGAAACCTTGGAACTCGATCCCACCCTCCTATGACCTCCCGGACAACAAAGAGGTTTCGTAAAGCATTCCGTGAACTCTCCCGAAATGTCCAGAAGGATGCACGAGAAGCCTATAGCCGCTTCCAGGAAGACCCTTTCTATCCAAGTTTACAGTTCAAACAAGTTCACACCTCCCTTCCAATATACTCAGCAAGGATAAATGAAGGATATCGTGCTGTGGGTATAATGGAGGGTTCTGAGATTGTTTGGTTCTGGATTGGATCACATACCGATCACATTCATCTTTTAGGGCGAATATAAGGAGATGTCTGTTTACCCCAGAAAGAGAGATCCTTATAGCCGTAGATCAAGTCCTCTCACCCACTGTATGTTCCTATCCCCCCATTTTCCGTTATCATTCCATCCATTGAGTTTATTTACCGATAAGCCAAGGAGTCATCCAACAAGATGAAAATGGTGGTGGCAATCATCCGTCCCAATAAGCTGGATGAAGTCAAGAAGGCGCTCGAGGACGAGGGGATCCGTGGAATCACCATCGCGGAAGTACGCGGGCATGGACGTCAGAAGGGACACACTGAGCTCTTTCGTGGGAAAGAATACTTCGTGGACCTGATCCCCAAGACACGGATCGAAATGGCCACCCCCGATGAGCATGTGGAGGGTGTCATCGAGGCCATCCTCAAGTCCTCGCGGACAGGGGAAGTGGGCGATGGCAAGATCTTCATCATTCCGATGGAGAATGCCTATCGTATCCGGACTGGGGAGGTCGGAGTAGAAGCACTTTGAAATCCTGTTCCCATTCAATCCTCCAGTGGGGAGAGTTTCATCCTCTTTCTGCCTCAGCCAATCGAGACTAGACTAAACGGTAACGAGGAGTGGCCGGTGCGAATGGGTACCGGTCTACTCATCCTTGTGTCCTGAAAGGAAGTTTTCCATGAGTACAAACGGCAACGGAGCCCCAGATGGACCGTCGCGCTCCGCCCTCGAACATATTAATTTCGGTGGTCATTTTCCCAACTCACGCAAGGTGTATATCCAGGGACACCTTTTCCCGGACGTGAAGGTCCCCATGCGCGAGATTACCCTCTCACCGACACACTCGATGACTCCAGGAACACCGGATGAGATCAACCCGCCGGTGGTCGTGTATGACACCAGCGGTCCTTACACCGATCCGGAGTATGTAGCTGATGTGCACAAGGGTCTGCCCAGGCTTCGTCAAGAATGGATCCTGTCCAGACGGGATACAGAGGAAACCGGAGCACGCGGGAATCGCACTGGCGCTGATTTTGAACGTTTCCCGGGGCTGGAGAGAAAACCCCTTCGCGCCAAGCCAGGCCGGTGTGTTACACAGATGCACTATGCCCGTATGGGCATCATCACCCCGGAGATGGAGTATATCTCCATCCGCGAGAACCAGATGCGCGAGGAGATGCTGGAGCGGATGGCTCAAGCGGGCGTGCCCATGCGTCCCCAGCATCCCGGCCAGGCCTGGGGGGCAAGTATTCCCGCGGTGATCACCCCGGAGTTTGTACGCGATGAGGTGGCACGTGGACGTGCCATCATCCCAGCCAATATCAACCACCCCGAAGCCGAACCGATGATCATCGGACGCAACTTCCTGGTGAAGATCAACTCCAACATTGGAAACTCGGCCACCACCTCCAGTATCGAGGAGGAGGTCGAGAAGATGATGTGGTCGGTATTGTGGGGCGCGGACACGGTTATGGATCTCTCGACGGGAAAGAGCATCCATGAAACCCGTGAGTGGATCCTGCGCAACTCACCTGTACCCATCGGCACTGTCCCCATCTACCAGGCTCTCGAAAAGGTCGATGGGAAACCAGAGGAACTGAACTGGGAGGTCTTCAAGGAGACCTTGATCGAGCAGGCGGAGCAGGGGGTGGATTACTACACAATCCACGCCGGAGTGCTCTTGCGTTATGTCCCCCTCACCGCGAACCGCGCCACGGGGATTGTCTCACGCGGTGGTTCAATCATGGCCAAGTGGTGCCTGGCCCATCATGAAGAAAACTTCCTCTATACCCATTGGCGGGAGATCTGTGAGATCTGCGCGGCCTATGACATTGGATTCTCGATCGGCGATGGATTGCGTCCCGGTTCCATCGCCGATGCCAATGACGAGGCCCAGTACGCGGAACTCTATACCCAGGGCGAACTGACCCGCATCGCTTGGGAGTATGATGTCCAGGTCATGAACGAAGGTCCGGGGCATGTCCCGATGCATATGATCCAAGACAACATGGCCAAGCAGCTGGAATGGTGTGGTGAAGCGCCTTTCTACACCCTGGGGCCGCTGACCATCGATATCGCGCCGGGTTATGACCACCTCACCAGCGCCATCGGCGCGGCCATGATCGGCTGGTATGGCACCGCGATGCTGTGCTATGTGACCCCCAAGGAACACCTTGGATTGCCCAACAAGGAGGATGTCAAGGCGGGGGTGATCGCCTACAAGATCGCGGCCCATGCGGCCGACCTCGCCAAGGGGCACCCTGGCGCGCAGCTACGGGATGACGCGCTCTCCAAGGCACGTTTCGAGTTCCGTTGGGAAGACCAGTTCAACCTCTCGCTGGATCCCCCTACCGCGCGGAGTTACCACGACGCCACCCTGCCTGCTCAGACGGCCAAACTCTCGCACTTCTGCTCGATGTGCGGGCCGCATTTCTGTGCGATGAAGATCACCCAGGATGTACGCGACTACGCCGCCCAGAAGGGCCTTGCGGAGGATGCCGCACTCAAGGCGGGGCTTGCTGAGAAGGCGCAGGAGTTTTCCTCCAAGGGGGGAGAGGTGTATTCGAAAGTGTAAAATGACACGATGGAGGAAATCCTTCGCATTCTCTTTGGTGGATTAGCCGTCTTCTGCCTCTGGTGGTGGGCTAACCATATTCCACTGACAAAGAGTGAGAAGTGGTACTATCAGAAGATCCATGGCAGGGATGAGGATCAAGCAGATAGTCTCAGACAGAGGGGTGCTGTTATCTTGGCTCTTGTATTTGCGGGTATGGTCCTCTTGAAGGTCACCAGTCTGGTATTGGGGTTGGATTTCTGAATAGTTGCTCACAGGGGGGTTGATCACACTCCTCGGTGAGGGAAACCCCACCCTGGCCATCATCAGCTCACATCAACTAGCCCACGAGTTCAACTCGTGGAGAAGCTGCTCCCAAACATCTATCCCCAGAGAGAACAACCTCAGGGGCACTCTGTTCAGCCCCTCCAACCCGCATCTCCAGGATTCCTTTTCAACAGGTAGTTGAATGCCAGATGAAGGTCCGATACGATGGACCCTATGAATTGAGTCCTGGGAGGGGAGTGTCTCCCCGCAGGCGTTTGTTTTCAAACCGCGAATAGGCTTTCAAGCGGCAATCCACTTTCGACCCATGGACTGATGGGCGCTCACAAAGGAGAGCAAACATGGTCGGGAAGCTCTGGAAGGCCCTGATGGGCCAAATCAACAAGCTGGCCAATTTCTTCTGGCAAGCTGATCCCATCGCACAGATGCAGTTGGAATATGATAATGCGGTCGAACAGCTCAAAGACGGCCGGACTGGGTTGGAGCAGTACCGTGCCCTAGTTGAACGGGTGACCCGTCAGGTCAAGGGCAATGAAAGCCGCGTGGCTGATCTGACCGCGCAGGTCAAGTCCTATCTCAAGATCAATGACCGCGCGACAGCGGGCAAGTTCGCAATGGAACTCCAAAAGGCTCAAAGCGAACTCAAGGAGAACCTGGAACAACTGACTCTCCACGAGACCAGTTACCAGAATAATCTCACTAAAATTCAGCACGCGACCAGCAAACTCAATGATGTCCAAACTAAGATCAAGCGTTACGATGCCGAGCTCAAGATGAGTGCCGCCGAAGCGGAGATGGCCAAACTCGCCCAAAGCTTCGATTTCGATGTTTCCACCGATTTTGGTGAACTCGAGAACATTATCCAGAGCAAGATCGACATGAACCGCGCCAAGGTGCGTGTGGCGGGTGATCTTTCTCATGAAGGTATCGCGGAGATCGAGGCCGAACAACGCAAGGAAGCCTCACAGGCTGAGGATTTACTCCAACAGTTCGAGGTGGATATGGGATTGAAGACCCCCGAGACCGCCAATGTGCAACAACAGGAGAAGTCCCTCGGCGCCACAGCTGACGCCACCACCGACCGTGAGAACGCTTTGAAGGATGTGGAAAAGCAACTGGGGGCATAACAGCCCATACGCTTATGGGTATAGTAGGGAACTCCCGCTTGCGCGGGATGGAAATGCCCAGATGACATCATCACCCCATCCTCTCCCCCACGAGGGGGAGGGGATGGGTGGGTTGTGAAGCGATCCAGATCTGAACCATGGATTCCCGCTTGTGAGGGAATGACGTTTTTTCAAGGAGGAGCAATCCAATGGCGGATGAACGCATCGGGGGAGGCCCCAAACCGAGTTTCTATATTGTCCTATTCCTGGTGGTCATCGGCTTGGCGGCTTATGGCCTACGGGATTTCATCTTTCCGAAGGGCGGACAGCAACCACGCCCCGTGGCCCCATTAACCACCGAGGATCTCCAGAAGGCCGCGCAACCAGCGCAACCGAGCGAGCCGGTCACGGCAGACAAGGGGAGTGCCCCCGAGGCCCCCGATACCACACCGCTCACCACGGTCAAGGAGTACTCCTATGTTCCCAGCGAGAAACTCCCGCCGGTGAGCGGAGTCTCGAACTATGCCCCCTTGGCTGACCGGACTGTCAAGTTCTCGCTTAATGTCTGGGCGGGCTGGGCGCCGATCATTCTCTTCAATGAGGGCAAGGGGCCCGGCAAGTTGTGGAAATCTCCCAGCGGCCAGGACTTCAAGGTCGAGTTGATGCTGATTGATGATCCCGTGGCCATGCGTGATGCTTACGCCGCTGGCCAGGTTCATATCGGTTGGGGCACACTCGACATGGTCCCGCTCTTCATGGAGGAACTCCAGAAGGATAGCCGCATCCAACCGCGTGTCTTCCAACAAGTGGACTGGTCAAACGGGGGTGATGGCATCGTCATCCGCCGTTCCCACTGTAAGGATCCGCAGCATCCCTCCATCGCTGACCTGCGTGGGAAGAAGGTGGCATTGGCGCAAAACTCACCCAGCCAGTTCTTCGTGTTAAATGCCCTGATCAGTGGTGGGGTCCAACCCGCGGAGGTGACCTTTTTATATACTGGTGATGCCTTCCAGGCCGCTGCGGCCTTTAATTCCGATCCGAGTGTCGCCGCCTGTGTCAGCTGGGCTCCCGACATCTACAACCTGACCAAGATCCAGGATAACCACCTGCTGGTCACCACCGCCACCGCCAACAAGTTGATTGCTGATGTTTGGTATGCCCGCGCGGACTTCGCCAAAGACCATCCCGACATCTGCGAGGGCTTAGTACGCGGTATCTTCGAGGGCATGGAGCAGATGAAGACCGACGAGGGCCGTCAGAAGGCCGCCGGCTTCATGGCCAAGATGTATAACATGCCGGCCACTGACTGCATGGGGATGCTCGGTGACGCGCACTCGACCAACTACGCCGAGAACCGCGACTTCTTCATGAACCAGAATAATCCCACCAACTTCGAACGCACGTGGGATACCGCCAATTACCTCTACCGCCACATCGGCAAGATCTCGAATCCTGCCTCCTTTGACACAGTGATGGACTTCTCGGTTCTCCAGAAACTGGCCAGCGAACCGCAGTTCGCTAGTAGCAAGAACGAATACCAGGTTCAATTCACTCCCAAGACAGTCCAAAGCATCAAGGCCGAAAGCGGTGAAATCCTGACCAAGGTGGTCACCATTCACTTCTACCCCAACAGTTACGACCTGTTCAAGAAGGTGATCGAGAACGTAGACGGGAAAGATGTCGAGAAGCTCTATGATCCCAACGCTGACTTCGTGCTGGAGGAGATCGGGAAGCTGGCGGGGCAGTATGGCGCGGCGCGGATTGTTATCGAGGGCCATGCCGACAGTAGCATGAAGGGCAGCGTGCCCGCCGCCCTGGTCAAGGAGCTCTCCTCCAACCGCGCTAATGCGGTCAAGGAAGCGCTCATCAAGAAATTCACGATCCTCGATCCCAAGCAGTTCAGCGCCGTGGGCATGGGATGGGATGTTCCCGCCGATCCCTCGGACAAACAGAACCAGGCCAAGAACCGCCGTGTCGAAGTGAAAGTCTACCCCTTGGAGTCGGTCCAGTAGACCGGCCCCGGCGCGGACATGAATGGGGATACCACGCGAATGAACGGGAGGGCGCTTTCTTCTCTGCGGGCTTACTGTAAGCGATGGGGCATTATCCGTGACCAGCCGGGGGCGCTGGAAAGCGCGCTGGCCTCTTTTGTGTGCATCGGCTTGGTGGTGATGCTGTGGTATGTGCTAACCCGTGGACGCGCGGAAGAACGGACCATCGATCCGATTACCCTGCCCAGCTTAAGCGAGGCTTGGAGCTCCTTCCCACGCCTCTGGTTTGAGCGGGCGGTAGCCCGTAGCGCAATGTGGAGCCTGGGGAGAGTCCTGGGCGGATTCACGCTGGCCATCGCCATCGGTGTCC
Organism: uncultured bacterium; assembly: GCA_964422415.1. Classification (GTDB taxonomy): domain Bacteria; phylum Hinthialibacterota; class Hinthialibacteria; order OLB16; family OLB16; genus OLB16. Next base: position 15,105 of record CAYRBI010000008.1, read on the forward strand.
CACTGGGCGTGCTGGCCGGAACCTTTCTACGTTTGAACGCTTTTCTCCGGCCCATCTCCATCTTCGGACGGAACATTCCCATCGCCGCGCTGATTCCACTCACACTGATGTGGTTCGGTCTGGGCGAAACCCAGAAGGTGATGTTCATCTTCTTCGCCTCCGTGGCCTTCATCCTGTTTGACAGCACGGGGGCGGTTCAGAATGTCCCTGACAGCCACCTGGACGCCGCCTACACATTGGGGGCGCGAGTGGACTGGAGAAAGGGTTCCATCTACGCGGCCATCATCGGGCTGGTGTATGCAGTGGTCTTCCTCTGCGCGCACCTGATGCTCTCGCAACGTCCCGGTCCGGAGGACGCAGCGCTGTGGTCAGCCTGGTATAAACATCTGGCCTCGCTGACTCTCATCGGATTCCTGTTGGGCTTCACGCTGTGGTGTCCAATTCTGAGCGTTCAGGCACTCAGCAAGGTCCTCCTCCCGCTGGCTCTTCCAGATATTGTCAACAGCCTGCGTCTGCTGTTCGGGCTGGCCTTCGGATACATCATGCTGGCCGAGGTCATCAACGCCGAGTATGGCCTGGGAGCGATCATCAACCTGAGCCAGCGCCAAGGCCCGCGTGAACACATCTACCTGGCACTCATCCTGATCGCGCTGCTGGCCTTTGCCATTGACCGTTGCATTCTGTCGCTGCAACGCTGGCTGTTTCCCTATTGCCAAGTAGGGGAGCATTGAGATGCCCACTGCCCTGCCCTGTTCTTTGATTGATAGCCCACGCGCTCCGGTGATAGCCAGCGCAAAACCTATCATCGAATTCCGGAATGTAGCCAAGATGTATGGCCTGGGAACCCGGCGTGAGACGACGGTAATCCGTGATGTGAATTTCCTGGTCGAGGATCTCGAAGGGGTGGGAGAGTTTGTTGCCATGCTGGGGCCTAGTGGATGTGGCAAGAGCACCGTGCTGCGTCTCATCGCTGGTCTTCCACCCCAATTCCCAGCTTCGGCTGGCGAGGTTCTCTACCATGGCGAGACAGTCACCGGCCCTGGTATGGACCGTGGGATGGTCTTTCAAGACTACGCCTGCTTCGAGAACCGCACGGTCATCGATAATGTCGCTTTCGGCCTGGAATGCCGTGGTGTCTCCAAGAAGGAGCGCCATGAGCAAGCCCTCGAATGGATCGGCAAGGTGGGATTGAACCCCAGCAAGGACGCGTACAAATATCCGCATCAGCTCTCAGGCGGGATGCGCCAACGGGTCGCCATCGCACGGACATTAATATTAAAGCCACGGATCATCTTGATGGATGAGCCCTTTGGCGCACTCGATCCGGCCACACGCCACAACATGCAGGATCTACTCGTCACGCTGTGGAAAGAGGTACAGGCCACAGTCTTCTTTGTCACCCATGATGTCAGCGAGGCGGTGTATCTGGGTGACCGGGTCTTCATCTTCAGCAATGCCCCCGGAACCATCCTGCAGCGCTTCTATGTCATGTCACCCGACCGGCCCTCACGGCAGATGATGCAGGAGAAAGCCTTCCTGGAGACTGTCTTCCACATCCGGAACATCCTGGACGAACTCGAAGAAGGTAGTAGCTGACATGCGTGCGCGTAGCGGCTTCGTCGATTACGTGAAGGCCGCCTTCCTGTGGCATTGGAACCTGTTAGCGGTGGGAGCGGGAGTAGTGCTGGCGGTGCTCTCGCGGCGCACCGATGTCGTTTTGCCACTTCTCGGCGCGGGTGAATTGCTGTACCTCGGCCTACTCACCACCCGTCCACGCTTTCAAAAGGCAATCGATGCGCGCCGGTTGGGTGGCGAGCTTTCTCCCCAAACGGATCCCAAAATCCTTGATAAGATTCAAGACCAGCTCCAACCCGAAGACTGGGCCCGTTTCGAGAACCTCCGTAAGCGGTGCCTCGCCCTGAGCCGGATCGCCGAGCAGATCCGTGGCCCCCAGAATGCCGACACCACCCGCGTCCAGGACATGCAGACTGAATCGCTGGAACGACTGCTATGGATGTTCTTGAAACTCCTTTACAGCCAGGATGCCCTCAAGCGTTTCCTGCTGGCCACTAACCGCAATCAAATCCAGATCCAGATCGCGGCTTGCGACAAGGAACTCCAGGAGGCCACCAGCAATAAACGCAGCGACAAGTTGCTCCGTTCCCTGGAGGACAAACTCGACACCCTCAAACAGCGGTTATCCAATTTCGACCGCGCCGAGGAGAACCGTCAGATCCTCACCGCCGAGATCGACCGCATCGAACAAAAGGTCAACGCGATCAGCGAGCTGTCAGTCAGTTCACGTGACCCGGCGGATGTCTCCGCGCAGGTGGATGGCATCGCCGAGGGTGTCTCAGTCACCGAGGAGGCCATCCGTAAATTAGATGTCCCCCCGTTGTTTGAGACGGAGACCGCGCCACGATTCTTGAGTCAAAGCGAGTAAGCCACCATGACAGAAACGAAGACGAGTCTTCCGGCCTGGTCCGAGGAACTCCGGCAAGCCTACCTGGCGGGTACCGCGAGTCTGTTCATCCTGAATGGGAATGTCTCCGACCTGGTGGGCAGCGAGGAGAACAACACCTACACCCTGGAACCACTGGCGGATTTCCTGGTGCGCCGTCTCTTCGGCAACTATGACCTGGTACTGCATTACGACATGGGGCGCGGTCTACGGACATTCGCGGGCAATGATCCACAACGGCTCACACGCATGAACTCACTGATTGACCGTTTGCAGGGGGACAAGGGCGACCTACCACGCGATCCAACCCAGGCTTTACGCACCCTCGACCGGCTGGTGTCCCTCCTTCTGGTAGGCGAGGAAAACCGCTCGCGCAAGACAGCCGTGCTGGTGGATTACGCCGAGCTCCTCTGTCCGTTCGATGACCGTTATGGTGAACACCTCGCCACTTTCTTGAATTGGGCCCGGAGTCCAGTCATCCGGCGCGTGAACCTGCTCTTTATCCTGATGACCGAGAGCCTGGCACGGCTCAATCCGATCCTCGCGCAGAGTGGCCACACCCACGAGGTGTTTCTACCACTCCCCAGCCAGAGCGAACGCCGCCTCTTCATCTCCCGCCGGTTTACTGAGTTCGCTGAAGATGCGGAGCGATTGGCCATTCTGAGTTCAGGATTGACCTATACGAACCTTGACAGCTTGATGCGGCGGGTGGTGATGGACGCGGGAGAGAAAGGCCAAACCACGCCCACACCAGCCGTGGACATCGTGAAGAACCGGGAAGATGAAACCACACCAGTTCCCACGGGTCATCCGAAACGTATCCTCAGCGATACCAAATTGTTGGAGATCAAAAAATCACTCATGGAGGCGCAATGCCCCGGTCTGCTTGAGTTCGTGAAACCGGATTACACCCTGAACATGGTCGCGGGACACTCCGCCGCCAAGGAACGCTTGATTGCGGATGCACGTCTACTCAAAGAGGGGCAATTGGATGCGGTACCGATGGGGTACCTGCTCTGTGGGCCGGTGGGTGTGGGCAAGACCTTCCTGGCGTTGTGTTATGCGGGAGAAGTAGGAATCCCTTGCCTGACCATCCGCAATTTCCGTAGTAAATATGTTGGCGAAACAGAGTCCAACATCGAACGGATCCTCAGCGTGGTGCGTGAACTCGGCCCGGTGGCTGTCATCATTGATGAGGCCGACGCGGCGGTGGGAGACCGTTCTTCCTCGGGTGATTCTGGCACCAGCGCCCGGGTGTTCGCACAGCTCGCCAGCCAAATGGGAGACACACGCTACCGGGGGCGGATCATCTGGTTCCTTCTAACCTGCCGTCCGGATCTTCTGCCAGTGGACCTCAAGCGCCAAGGCCGTTGCGAGGAGCACATCCCTCTCTTCTACCCTCAATCGCCAGAGGAACTCAAAGCGATGTTTCTGGCGATGGCCAAGAAGGCCAAAGTCACCATCGATGAATCGAATCTCCCCGACTTCGCCAAAATGCCCTCGCTGAGTGGCGCCGATATCGAAGGTGTTCTCACCCGTGCGCGGCGGGAATCCTTCCTACGTCAAAAACCGGTCGATGCCGCAATGATCTCGGAAGTACTGGGAACCTTCCGTAGCGCGAAGAGCTCACAACACGAATTACAATGGCTCGCGGGTATCCTGGAATGCACCGATGTGCGGTATCTGCCAGCCAGTGTGCGTACCAGTTTCGATGACGCCACCAGCTACCAAACTCTTGTACAGCGGTTTCACAGTCTCAAAGCCGTCCAAGATGTTTGCGAGTGAAGAGTGTTTCCCACTCACCCCGTGTACCTTCACCACTGACGCATGAATCATTTCTCGCGCCGATGGAAGGAAAAGAGAATTGAAGAAAGGAATCCCCTTCTAGTGTGAGGGGACCGGAAGTTAAGGGGAAGATAAGCAATCTTGTGGTAGGTGTTGTGAGTGGTTCAGTAAAAAAACCCCCTCCACGGAGCCACTTTGCAGGGGCGGCTCCGTGGAGGGACAGTGCAAGGACTCTGTCAGGTTCAGTAATCCCTGAGATCATCGTCATCCAAAGGGATAACACTTTCTGGACGAACCGCTCTCATCTCTTTAGGGAGCCGGTTGCTTCCAGCATGACCTGGGGCCTTGCGCGTCGCCGATTTGGAGCCATGTCCATTGTTCCCAATGTGACCGCCAATCTTCACCATAGCAGGCTGTACTTGATTCCGTGAGGGTTTGGGAGCAATACGAGAAGGAGGAATTATTCTTTCAGCATGGGCGGAGTTGATACTCGAGAGGGTAAAGGAACCAACCATATCAGCCAGCTCCTCGGCTTGGCTACGTAACTCCTCGGAAGCTGCGGCGGATTCCTCCGCGTTGGCGGCGTTCTGTTGGGTCACGGAGTTCATCTGAGCCACCGCCACATTGATCTGTTCGATACCCCGGGACTGCTGCTCAGAGGCCGCTGCGATCTCAGTGATCACATCGCTGACCTTAGTGGAACCGTTCATGATCTCGCTCAGGACCCTAGCCACCTCTGTGCATATATCCACCCCACCTTGGGCATTCTTCACAGAACCCTCGATCAGATCCGCTGTATTCTTCGCCGCCGTCGCCGAACGTTGCGCCAGATTCCGGACCTCCTCGGCCACGACAGCGAAACCTTTCCCCGCATCGCCAGCCCGCGCAGCCTCGACCGCCGCATTCAGGGCTAGCAGATTGGTCTGGAAGGCAATCTCGTCAATGGTCTTCACGATCTTGGCGGTCTCATCCGAAGAGTTCTTAATCCGGATTATAGCATCCGACATCCGCTCCATCGAGGAATTACCCTTCTCCGCCGAGAAACGGGACTCATCGGAGAGCTGCTTGGCATGACTGGCGTTGGCGGCGTTCTGCCGTGTGGTGGAGGCCATCTCTTCCAGACTAGCGGAGACCTCTTCGAGCGAACTGGCTTGTTCGTTGGCACCCTCCGCGAGGGTTTGGCTGCCAGTGCTGATCTGGCCACTGGCGTCATTCACCTGCTCCACCGAGGAGGCCACCTGTGCCAAGGACTCATCGAGGGTTTGAAGAACCTTGTTGATGTTGGTCTTCATCAGGTCGAAAGCCCCTTGGTATTCTCTCTGAACCCGGTTTGTCAGGTCACGGTTCGCAGCGCCTTGCAGCGCCTTACCACCATCCTGAATGATGAGCCCATCCAGGGCACCAATACACACATTCAGGTTGTTCTTGATCAAGTTGAAGTCACCGTTGTAGGAGTCCGTGATGAGGGGTGGGATATCTCCCTTGGAAATGCGGTCCACATAATTGGCGGCCATGTTCAAGGGACCGATGACCGCATCAAGGCAGTCGTTAAAACCCTGGACAATGTCTTTATATCCACCGTGGAACTTGGATGCATCGCCACGTGTTGCGAGATGCCCTTGGACCGCGGCCACGGAGAGAGAATTCGCCTCGGTGACAAGGCCCCGCAGCGATTCAACCACTTGTTTCATGGCAGGCGAGATCTCATCCTGACCATCCTTGATGGTAACCTCCATGGACAGATCACCGGCGGCCACATTCTGGAGATTCCCCACCACATTCTTCTGAAGATCCTCCGAGAAAACATCCATGGCCCTGGCCAGCACGCCGACCTCATCCTTACGGTCCATCTTGAGACGCATGCCCAGATGTCCCTTCACCATCTCTTGCATCATTTCAACACCACGCATGAGGGGCTTGGTGATGCCGCGGGCGATCAAGAGCCCAACACTAATGGCGAGAATAAACGCCAGCAAGCAACCCACGATACTGATCGTAACAGCCATCTTGAATTCCTCGGCCGCCGTGGAATTTAGGTTAGTGGCGGCATTTTTATTGGCCTCAACCATCTTCTCGATGAGTCCGCCAATTTCCTTGCGCGCCGTGGCCGCCGCCCCACCATCCAACAAACCTTTTTTCGCCCCTTCGATATCTCCCGAACGAGCGCAGACAGCAACACTCTCGACAGCGGCTTGATACCTCGACCAGAGCTCATCGAAGGGTTGCATGATCTCGATCTCTTCCTCGGTCAAATCCGCTTTACGGCATTCCTCAATCATGGAATTCACCGTGGCGATGTTCCCCTTCATTAGTCCCTCGATCGCGACACGCTCCTCTGGAATCAAGGCGAGTTTATAAATATCGCCACGAATCGCATAAATCGATTTCTCGATCTTGCCCAAGCAATGGATGGGAACCAACCCATTGTCATAGAGTGAACCGAGTGATGTGTTCGCGTCTTGTAGACTCCAGTAGCCCACCACCGCGACACATACCACCAGCAGCGCCACAAGAAAGAATCCACTCGTGATTTTTGTTCCGACTTTCATGTCATCTAGTTTTCTCATCTCTCTTCACCTCACAGCCCTTTCTATATCCGCCACCCGCGAGCAGGTGGAACTTTTCATCTTCAGTTCGCTTCCGCGTCGCTGATGAGCGATATTTCAGCCGTTTCGCGGGTTGACATCACCCGATCCACATCCAAAAGCAGAACCACTTTACTGCCCACCTTCCCAATCCCCAGAATGAAGGTGGTATCCACCGCCGCTCCGAACTCGGGAGCGTTCTCGATCTGGCCTGATTGAATATCGAGTACTTCCGAGACTTCATCGACAATGGTTCCCATCGTGATTTGCCGTCCATCCCGGGAAACCTGTACCACGATGATGCAAGAACGGTCGGTGTCATCTTTATGACACATCCCGAATTTAAGGCGCAGATCCACCACCGGAATAACCTTACCGCGTAAGTTGATCACCCCACGGATAAAGGCTGGTGTCTTAGGAACCCGAGTAATCGAGATCAAGCCCATGATCTCCTGAACCTTGAGTATCTCGAGGCCAAAGACCTCACCCTCCAACTGGAAGGTGAGAAACTTTCCCCCGTGTGGTATTCCGCCAACGGTACGGGTTGCCGTCATGGGAGCCTCCAGCACTGCTTGTCCTGTCATAGTCCAACCTCCTTGTTCTCTTGCCCTGACTGATTAATTCATACTGGTTATAATTTCCGGCCGATCCAGGCGGAAACCGTTGCTACCCGAATGAACCTCGTCTTTGGCGGCGTAATTCCCATTCGTGACCGCCAGCCGGACCAAGGCGCCGATATCGAGAATCAACCCCACCCGTCCATCGGGCATAATGGCCCCACCCGAAAGACCCGGTGTTCCATTGAGAGCCTCACCGAGAGGTTTGATGACAATCTGTTGCTGCCCCAGCAAGTCATCCACCACCAGCGCCGCGCGCTTGCCATCATCCTCGACCACGACAGCCGTGGCTTGTGTGACTTCTTGCAAGGCGCCACGGGTGTCAAACAGCCGGTCCAATCGGAATAAGGGAATCAAGTCCCCTTGTACCGACAGCATTTCTCCACGCTGGAAGAGCGATGAAATTTCACCTGGCAGAGGACGCAAGGACTGAACAATCGAGAGAGTCGGAATGATGTATTTCTCGCCGGAGACCCGTACGACCATTCCATCGATAATGGCCAGCGTGAGCGGCAGGCGGATGGTGAAGACACTCCCCATGCCAGGCTCGGAGATGATTTCCACCTGGCCACGCAAGGCCTCCACGTTCTTCTTGACCACATCCATCCCAACCCCACGCCCAGAGACATCGCTGATGGTGCTGGCGGTCGAGAATCCGGGCAGAAAGATCAGGTTGAAGATCTCACGTTCGGTTAACGGCTCACCCTCACGGACCAGGCCGCGGTCGATAGCCTTCGCCAAGATGGCATCTTTGTTCAATCCACGCCCATCATCATGGACCTCGATATAGATGGCGCCTCCCTTGTGATAGGCACGCAGTTCAATTCTTCCCACCTCGGGTTTTCCGAGTTTGATACGCTCCTTGGGATCGGTCTCGATGCCATGATCCACCGCATTCCGGATCATATGGATCAATGGATCGCCAATCTGATCCACCACGGTTTTATCCAGTTCAGTATCTTCGCCAGCGGTTATGAGCTCGACCTTCTTCCACGATTTATGCGCCAGATCACGTACCAGGCGGGCCATCTTCTGGAAGGTGGGACGAATGGGAACCATCCGTAGCGAGGTTCCCATCGCCTGTAATTCGCGAGTGATCTTGTCGAGTTGGCCGAGGTGACGCAAAAGAGCAGGCGAGGCGGTTCTTTTAAGTTCATCGGATTGGCAGACCATGGATTCGGCGATGACCAATTCACCGATCGTGTCGAGGAGTTGATCCAGACGGTCAGCATCGACCTTGACCGTCTCCCGAATCTGAAGCGCCTGACTTTGCGCGGCCCCTTGAGAACGCAGGGCCTTGGCCACCTGACGAGCCTCGACCTTTCCCTCCTTCACTAACACCTCACCAATCTTCCGGGGGGGAACCGTACGAGACTGGTCCTGTAGGGCCTCGGCTAGATCATTCGGAGAAAGAAGGCCAGCATCAGTGAGAACTTCACCCAGCCGTTTACGGGAAGCTTCGGCCGGAGTGGGAACCCCGGCTTCAGTGGCATCCTCCGTAAGGAGCGTATCCACACCCTTGAGCCGCTCGATTAAGGGGACCATGACCTCATCCCCTGAGACTTGCCCCTCCATCGAACCATCGGCGCGGAATCCTTTGATAACCTGCTTGAGGCCATCCACGGTGTCGAACACCAGGTCGATCACAGGACCGGCGAGAATCAAACTTCCCTCCCGCGCCCGGTCGAGCAGATTTTCGGCTTGGTGTGCCAGGGTTCCGATTTGAGTGAGCCCCAGAATTCCCGCTGAGCCCTTCACGGTATGGAAGGCACGGAAAACCGCATTCAAAGCCTCACGGTCAGTGGAATCTGTCTCCATCGCCAACAACTGCATTTCCGAGTTGTCGAGGTGCTCCAACGACTCAGCCACAAAGGTCTCAAGCATCTCTTGCGTGATATAATCGGCCATCGTGGACTTAGCAGGTGATGGCATGGAGGAAGCCATCTCCAAACCATACTCCTCCGGCGCCGTCAGACCGTCAGTGGAGAGAGAATTGATGGGGGCCGCTGGAATATTATCACCGGGGCTGAATCCAGCGATCTCCAGCGTCATTCCTTCGAAGCTCTGGATCCGGGCCTCAACCTCAGACACTGGATGAGTGCTGGAAAGGCGGATATGGAGAGTCCCGCCTGGCTCCAATTCTTGATCGTTCCGTATATCGGGAACAACATTTTCAACAACCCCAAAAATCTCCAGATCGCGTACCAGCACCAGAGCACGTACGGTGGGCATGGGGAGATCTTCCGACAAGTGGATGGCAAGGTTCCACATCATGATGACTCAGAGCACCTCCCTGTAGGCATTCCCGTTTGGACCGGCGTCCGTTCGGATAACATTCTTTGCAACACCTGTTTCAGCGGTTCGTAATTCTCATTCAACATTTGGATGAAACGCGGCCTGAGCCGGTGTGCGTCCCCCAAAGCGGTTGAGGTTTCATCCGAGAGCAACAAGATGACATGAAATGAAGACAACAATGGACTAAGCGCCAACAGTTCCCGCAGATCTCTGATACGCGGGATGACGATCACACCCACCAGGCTCATCGATTGCGCTCTGGCCAGAATCTTCCGGAGCGTATCGGCGTGATGCGTAACAAAAATGCAGTCCGGAGGGGTGACTTCCTCCACCGCGCGCACAACTGGCTCGGCGGACTGGTCCCACAGAGGGACATGCAAGAAAACTTGTTCTCTATGCTCGTCGCTCATTCCTGTGATCCCAAAGCCTTCGTTGAGGCTTTGTATAACAGGATGTGTGCCAACCAGTTTGCACACAAACGAACTGAAAAAATGTGTTCGGATGGAGGAGACGATTCCTTCCCTTTTTCACCATGAATCCAGGAGTCACGGCAAAGAGAGGAAATCAGATATACGGTGTGTAAAGTAGATCTGATGAAACAATCCTGTATATTGGAATTATCCGATATACAGGAATAGACTTCCGATTTTCCGGAAAACTGTCCATTTGCTCGGACAGAGGTCACCTCGCTGGGAACGTTATCTAGTAATAAAAGGGGTCAGGAAACCTGATGGAGCTTCAAAAGCTCATACAGACGTGATTTAGATAGACCTGAAATCCGGCACATCTCTGAGACCTGGCCTCCGGTCCGGAGATTGAGATCCACCAGATAGTCTCGATCAGACCTCTCCCGGAAATGCCTGAAGGAAGGAAAACTTCCTGCTTGATCTGGAGTTTCTTTGGATTTTGGAATTTCTACTGGATTTGGAATGGCCTTGGATTCTGAGGCAGGTGTGGATAGAACCATGGGTGGAGGGGGAGGGAGTGTAGGTTCTGAGGGTTCGCCGAAGAGAGCTCTGGCAGCTGCCACCCGGACCTGAGTAGGAAGGTGCTGCGGTAAAAGAGTCCTTCCCTCTCCTGCGGCAGCAATGGAATACTCCAGGGTGTGAATCATCTCCCGGACATTTCCTGGCCATTGGTAAGCCGAAAAAGCAACCAGATATTCAGGCGAGATCTCCTTGACTCCCTCTTCCCGGTTCTTACAGATCCGTGCGAGGTGGTATCTCGCAATAGCGGGAATGTCCTCCCGGCATTCCCGTAAACTGGGCAACCGGATTGTGCAGGAGCGCAGCCGGTATAAAAGGTCAGCACGGAACTGGCCGGTCTCCACCATATGATCCAGATCACGGTTGGTCGCGGCGACAAGCCTAAAGTTGCTATCGATCTCAGTCTCGGAACCGACAGGACGGAAACGGTGTTCTTGCAGAACTCGCAGGAAGGTTTTCTGGATGGAAAGAGGGAGTTCGCCGACTTCATCCAAGAAAAGGGTTCCTTCATGGGCTTGGAGAACCAACCCATCTGTGTCCCGGAGTGCGCCGGTATAGGCTCCCTTGATGTGGCCAAAGAGGAGGCTTTCCACCAGTGTCTCGGGAAGTGCCGCACAATCCAGGATGACGAAGGACTTCTCGGCGCGTGAACTGTTGTTATGGATTGCGAAGGCGAAACTTTCCTTGCCTGTTCCGGTTTCACCTTGAATGAGAACATTGGATTCAGTCCGGGCGGCCAGGAAGAGGACATCCAGGCAAGATCTCAAGCGGGGTCCAGATCCCACAATGCCATCCCGCCGGAAGGATTGCTCAAACCTTGGTCCCTGCTGTTCTTGCCGGGAACGGAGCGCGCGTGTGAGTGGCAGGAGAAGTTCGGAAAGGGAAGCACCCTTGGGTAAGTAATCCCATGCACCCGAACGGATAGCCATTTCGGCTCCATCGGCGGTGCCCGCCCCAGTAATGATGATGACCTCGGGATTGGAGGGAGCGGCCCGAAGCTGGGGAATAATGTCGAGTCCGCTTCCATCCGGCAACCCCACATCCAGAAAGATTAAATCAAAGTGGCCATGCCGGTTGGCATCAACCGCCTGCACACGGTTATGAACAGCCTGAACCTCATGGCCCTGAGACTGGATGAGGTGGCTCAGAGCAAAGCAGACTGCAGTATCATCGTCAACAATGAGGATGCTTGCCATCTCTGGTATCGCGGGCTAATTAAAACCATGATACACTTCCTTCCTGACTCCGACAATGAGGTCAGGGATTCGGCCTGGACAAAGCTCGTCTTGTCCGGTTCGGTTTGGACATGCAAGGAATCCATCGAAAGTGGGTGAAGGAGGGGTTGTTTATTCCTCAAAACTCCGGAATACCTACTATGATTAGGACTCCTTATCAATGGCTATCGTCCGCTTTATTGGGAGAAAGCCATAAGTCCTCCAATACTTGCTGATCGCGGAGAGCCTGTGTGGAGCCACTTCAGCAACCTTCCTCATCCATGTCCATGAACGGGTATCCCACGACACCTTCCTATGGGGAAGGGGAAATTCTCGCGGCCATCATCGAAGCCTCCCCAGTGGCCATCTATTCCATTGATCAAAATGGAATTGTGACCTCCTGGAATAAGGCCTCGGAAAAGATCTTCGGATGGAAGGCGGATGAGGTTCTAGGGAAACCCCTTCCGATCGTGCCAACTCGTTGGGAGGAGCAGTTCGAGGACCTCTTCGCGATGTTGAAGAATGGGCAGAAGTTCACCGAACTGGAGTTAAACCGGCTCCGGAAAGATGGAACCGAAATCGACATCTCTCTCTCGACCGCCCCGATCCATGGGCCCACTGGGGAAATGGTAGGGGTTCTGGGAATTGCCTCGGAGATTACCTCGCGCAAGCGGGCCGAGGAGGCTTTACGCGAAAGCGAAAAGCGCTACCGGAGTCTGTTTCAAGAGAGCCGGGCGGTCATGCTCTTGGTGGATCCCGCCCAGGAAATCATTGTCGATGCGAACCGGGCGGCACATGCCTATTACGGTTACGAGCCGCATGTCTTTCGCGGTATGCCCATTTCCCGCATCGAGACTCTGTCCATTCTGAGCCAAAGACGGGATCTGAATGGAACCAGTTCCAACTTCATGGAACATTTTTTCACCCGTCACCGCTTGGCGGACGATTCAATCCGCGAGGTGGAGGTCCATGGCACGCCCCTGGATATGGATGGACAGCATTTCCTCTGTTGCATCATCCATGATATTACCGAGAAGGTGCAACTGGAGTCACACCTACGGCAATCGCAGAAGATGGAGGCAGTGGCAACTCTGGCGGGAGGCATTGCACATGACTTCAACAACATCCTGAGTGCGATGCTGGGATTCGTGGACTTGATCCGCATGGAGACCTCACCCGAGAGTTCCATCCGCCCCTTTGTCGAACAGATCCGTCTGGCCGCCAAACGGGCCAAGGACCTGATTGGACAGATCTTTTTCATCACCCGCGACACCGAGCAGGAATTCCATCCCATCCAGATCCAGAGTGTGATCAAGGAGGCACTCCGCTTGCTCCGGGGCGCGCTACCCGCCACCATTGAGATCCGCCAGGACATCTCCCCCACCTGTGGTTCCATCTTGGGTGACCCCATACAGATCCATCAGGTGCTGATGAATCTATGCACCAATGCTTATCAGGCGATGCTCGCGGGTGGAGTCCTGGAAGTCACCCTGGAGGAACAAGAACTCCCGCCGGATGGCCGTGGAGTTCAACTCGTGGGCCAGACAGTGACGCCTGGGCCAGTTGTCAATCCAACTGGCCGATTCGCATGCTTGACTGTCCGTGATACGGGACAGGGGATGGACACTGCCACACGGAGCCGGATCTTTGATCCCTATTTCACCACCAAGGAACCCCGCGAGGGAACCGGTCTGGGATTAGCAATCGTCCATGGGATCGTCGCCAATCATAACGGCTTTATCCTTGTCAACAGCACTCCCGGCCAAGGATCGGCCTTCCAGGTCTTCTTCCCACTCTGTGAAAGTCCGGAGGCCACCCCGGAAGATGAGTTTTATTCGGTCCTCGCCCGTGGACATAACGAACACATCCTCTATGTCGATGACGAAGAGGCCATCACGAAAATGAGGTCGATTCTACTCGGAAGAATTGGCTACCGGGTGACCACCTGCCAAAGTGGTGCGGAGGCGCTTGCTCTGCTGTGCACCAGTCCCTGGGGATTTGATGTGGTTATCACCGACCTCACTATGCCGGGAATGACCGGCATTGCCCTAGGACGTGAGATTCAAAACATTCGCCAAGGCCTACCGGTGATCCTCTGTACCGGCCAATACACGGCTGGCAATACACAGGATTTATACGAAGCAGGGATCTACAGGCTCCTTCAGAAACCAGTTGAAGATGAGCTCCTCGCCACAACTATCCGCGAGGTGCTCCAGGAAGCAGCGGGAAATAGAGCTAATAAAAACCTTCCCTAAGGAACGCAAGGCGGGGACGGACTACTCCGAAGCGTGTAATTCCTCACAAGCATTTTGGGTTTGTTAACTTCCGATCTATTGTTACCAAGAGGCAATATGGCCATCAAGGAGATAATTCCACCATCCCCTGATAAGTTGGTTGTCCGGAGATAGATGCCTCACGGTTAAGGCAATCCGGGCAGGCCTCCTTGAGAGCCAATTCATCCCACCATTCGATGTCATTCTTGAGGGCTTGCATGAAGTGTTCATTGGCTTGGGTGATATTTCCCTTGCGGTGAAAAGCAATGCCGAGGTGTAAATGGATGGTTCCCGCTGAATGCGGATCATCAAAAAGCAGAGCCTTCTCGAGATGGTCAATGCCCTTGTCGAACTGATCCCGGCGGATCTCAATCCACCCCAAGGTATCCAGATTATCCCCCGAGGGGACAAGTGAGACAGACTGGGAAGCCTCCTCAATAGCGGTGGCCAGGTCACCTCCAAACTCACAACCAACATAGGCCCGATGATTCAAAACAAGGGATTCCCGGCGTTTGGATTCGACTAAGTCCTCCTGCTTGCCCGGCGCTGGCATGGGAATAATGGAATCCAGAATATGGTAGAGTTGCTCGCGAATCTCTCCCAACTCAGCCGTGGCTCCAGTCAAGCGGGCTATATGCCCCTGATCCCACAGGATCCGCAATGGGTCTACATCATAATTTCCGGCGAATCCCGACCGGCGCCAGGGTTCAATCCTGTCCGCGCTCCGGCGATTCAGGGCAACAACACGGAACCGGCGATCCAGGAACTTGATTTGAACCTTCGTATCGGTATCTGTAGCTTTTCCCTTACCCTTCTCTTTCTCCTTCTTGGTCACCTTGGAGGAGATGTCCTCTAGGATCGAAGAAGCTTGAGGAAATTGGCGGTTATAGGCATAGCTGATGGCCAAGCGTTTCGCGAGGAAGAGGTCATCCGGGTGCGCCAAGTACAGATCCTGCATCCGTTTCTGAGCATCCAGGTCTCCCTGTTGAAGCCAGGGATCCTCCCGCCACAGAAGGTAATCAACCTGTCCGATCTGCCGCCATTCATGGAGGCAATACGCCATGAGCCCCACGCTCCCGGCCAGCGGAACGAGGATGAGAAGCCTTGTCAGAATCCCCCGTTTCGGATGGGGGAGATCCGGATTTATGGAACGGATTGAAATCCGTTGAAACACCAGGATGGGAAGCGAGCAGGCAGCCCCCATGAAAAGCGCGGCTATAAGGCCTTTCTGAGTGGGGCCGATCTGAGTGATGCCGGCGAACTCGATCGAGGGGTGGTAGACGGGGGCATAAGAAAGAGTCCATGAGAAAACCCAGAGTAAAAGAAGGGCCATCCAGGTTCCGCTAGGAACCACCGCCAGTCTCTCCGGCCCCTCATGGCGGTCAAATCCCAGTTTGACCAGAACCGTTCCTCCCGCCGCGAAGACCATGCCCAGGCTACCCGAGGTGATGACCGCCGTGGAAGTAAAGTCCACCAGGACCACCACCGCTCCCCCCACCAGGTAAATGAACAATGAGGGGAGCCTTCCAATCTCCTCCTCCATCATCTTCCCCAACGGTAACAGTGCGATCACCGAGAAAGCAAACCACCCCAAGCCCGGAGGGAGGAAGATGCCGGTCAAGAGCCGCCACCACTCCCCGCTCCAGACCACCTCCCGCATTGGATAGCCGAATTCGAGGACCTGATCTATGTTGAAAATCCCCATCAGATTGAGGGGAAAAAGAGTGAGGTCCTCCGGAATGTTACCGGTGGGATTGCCAGCCCAGTAGAGCCCCAGGGCGATACCGGCCTGGAGGATCAGGAAGCGGATGGCGACAAAAGGCTCGGCCTGATTGAGTTTGTCGAAGAGATTGGGTTCCATGCTGACGCCATGGGGAGTTGGAATTCTTTGACCCCTGAGACGTATGCGGAAAACTACCACGGAAAGGGAGAGTCACCCAAGGGGGAGCGTTTTCCATACCACACGCTGGGTCTTTCTACCCCGGCCAGCCTATGGATAGACTAACCGATACGAAAATGAATGTGATTTACCTGGACAATAACGCCACAACCCGTCCCGTCCCCGAGGTGAGAGAGGCCATGCTTCCCTTCTTCGATGATCTGTATGGGAATCCAAGTTCGCCCCACCATTTTGGTGGACAGGTGGAAAAGGATCTGACCATTGCCCGCCAGAGTCTGGCCAACCTTTTGGGATGTTCCCCAGGGGAGGTCATCTTCACCAGTGGGGGGACGGAAGCGGACAACCTGGCTATCCGTGGGGTGCTCACGGCCCATCCAGCCCAACGCCACATTGTAACTACAGTGGTCGAGCACAGCGCCATACTGGTTCAATGCCGGGAGTTGGAGCGGCAGGGGTATGCGGTTACCTGGTTGAAGGTGGATGGAGATGGACAGCTCAATCTGGAGGAATTGGAGAAGGCCATCCGCCCGGACACTGCCATTGTGTCAGTAATGTGGGCGAACAACGAAACTGGAGTCCTGTTCCCCATCGCAGAGATTGGAGCGATCTGCCAGGCTCACAAGGTGCCCTTCCATGTGGATGCGGTGCAAGCAGTGGGAAAAATCCCCATCGATCTCCACAAGACTCCAGTCGATCTCCTCTCTCTCTCCGCGCACAAGATCCATGGCCCCAAAGGGGTAGGCGCGCTCTATGCGCGGACAGGGACACGGCTCAAGCCGATCATCTGGGGAGGGCACCAGGAGCGTGGACGCCGGCCCGGAACCGAACCGGTACCCTTGATCGTGGGACTTGGCAAGGCCGCCGGACTGGCGGGAGAGCACCTGTGGAAGGAAGACATCTCTGTCCGCACGCTCCGGGACCGGCTTGAATCGGGATTGAGAGAGAGCATTCCAAATCTGCGGGTGAATGGGGCACAAAGCCCACGGTTGCCTAACACGTTGAATGTATGTTTCCCGGGAGCCGAGGGGGAGGCCCTGCTGTTGCTCATGGATCAACATGGGATCGCGGCCTCCTCGGGGAGCGCCTGCCTGGCGGATAAACTTGAACCCTCGCATGTCCTCCTGGCCATGGGGGTGCCCGCATCCGAGGCCATAGGTGCGGTACGTTTCAGTTTGAGCCGGTTGACTACACCGGCTGAGATCGAAGAGGTTCTGCGGATCCTGCCCGGATTGAACCGGAAAGTTCTCGCATTGGGAGGGTAGACTCTGTAAATCATGGAAAGGACGGAAGCATGGAATGACCGGAAGAGGAAACCGGAGGTTGAGAACGCATCGTCAGGCTCTCTGTTAACGGATTTGACCCTGACTAAGCTCAACTCCTTCCGATCCCTGCGATCCTTCCCTGAATTTCCTGATTCAAGCAACCACACACCCCAATGGCTACTTCCCCTTGTTCAATAAACTCCCCAATAGTACGGAAGGAGAAATCAGGGCGTGGTAACTCCCAGCCCGGTTGTGGCGTTCCTGTTGAATCTTTAGATACCACCTTTCCCGGTCCACAGGCTCGAAGAGCGGCGCAAGTGAGAGGAGGTAAGTGTTGAGCACATCTAGGTCATGGATCTCCCCCAGAATGTCCTGCAAATTCTCCAATATCTTGCCACATGCCGAGTAACGCTCCGGCAGGAAGTTTTCCACAGTGTACCGGAAACGTTTCAAAGCGACCCGCGCCCTGTGCCAGGATTCCTGGAGATCACCCTGGGTGGCGAGTTCCCGGTGACTTGCCAGGAAATCCTGGAGCCGGTCTAGCGCCATACTGTTGAAAAAGGGTTGGGAATTGAGAACCTCTCGCAAATGGCCTGGGAGTGTCTCGCGCCAGTCCGCCCAACTCTCCTTGTCAAACCGGGCAAGCGCCTCCTGAATACGATCGATATAGACAGGCTCCCTTTTCTGAAAGATTACGGTAACTGTAATCCGTACCAGATCAGTCTCTTCCCCTAACCGGTCGATCCATTGCTTGAGGACATGCAGATCTCTGAGGTGTCCGAGCGCCCGGAAGACACGTCGTAGTTCTCTGGACATCTTGTCCCATTGTCCACTGGGATCGAGTGGTTCAATGCCATGGGCTACCGAACGGCACCGCCGGATGGCCACACGCAGATCATGGGTTACATTCTCCGAGAGGTCCGACTCAGCCACGTCCAAAAGGCGTGAAACTTGAGCCATTCGTTTGGCCAATCCCATGGAGGCCGCCACCGGAGGGGAGAGTGAGAGGGAAAGGGAGACAGGAGCGGTAAATTCTTCTGGCATGGTATCTGTCCTTCCTGGACATTGCAGTGATAATAGAGTTTTTTTGTTAGGTCTGCATTGGGAATTCGCGGCCATATTTGGGTGCCTGAAACCCAATGAGGGATTGAATCGGAGATAATGTGGCTACAGCACAGGATCCATGGATGAGAAGGGAGAGGTCACATGACAGGTCTATTGAGTGTTGAAGACATCGAGTCGGCAATCCGGGGGGGAGAGATTGATACCATCATCACCGCATTCCCTGATCACTTGGGGCGATTGATTGGAAAACGGGTGGTAGGAGATTACTTCCTCGATCATGTTATAACCCGTCCGCTACATGCCTGCGCGTATCTTCTGACGGTCGACATGGAGATGACACCCGTGCCAGGCTTTGAACTCACCAGTTGGGAGAAGGGGTATGGCGACTTCCGGATGATCCCCGACTTCTCGACCCTCCGGGTGGCTTCCTGGCTGGATAAAACTGCCATTGTGATCTGCGACTTGGAGGCTGAGGAGTCCGGGGAACCGGTCGAGGAAGCCCCACGCTCCATTCTCCGCCGTCAAGTTGAGCGTGCCGAGGAGTCTGGTTATTCCCTGTTCATGGGGACAGAGCTGGAGTTCTACCTCTATGATGATGATTACCGGACAGCTTTTGCCAAGGGCTTCCAGGATCTCTGTCCCTCCACCGATTATCTGATCGATTACCATATCCTCGGCTGTACCCAGGATGAACCGGTGATATCGCGTATCCGCCGTCAGATGTGCGCCTCGGGTATCCCCATCGAGTTCAGTAAGGGGGAATGGGGTTGCGGGCAACATGAAATCAATCTGCGTTATGCGGCCCCGGTTGAGATGGCGGACCGGCATGTCCTTTATAAGAACGCGGTCAAGGAGATCGCGGCCTCGCTGGGTAAATCGATCTCCTTCATGGCTAAACCACATGCCGATGCGGCGGGGAGCAGTTGCCACATTCACACCAGCCTGACACATCGGCACAACAAGGCCAACCTCCTCTGGGATTCCAACTCTCACACTCCCTCCCAGCTCTTCCGTTACTTCGTGGGCGGATTGCTGCGTGCGGAGCGGGAACTGTGCTTGCTCTTCGCTCCCACCATCAACTCATACAAACGTTTCAGGCATGCCTCCTTCGCCCCAACCGCCATTACCTGGGCAGTCGATAACCGCACCACCTGCTTGCGTTGTATCGGACAAGGCGAGTCCTTCCGTGTTGAGAACCGCCTACCCGGAGCGGATGCGAATCCCTATCTGGCCATGGCGGCTACCCTGGCGGCGGGATTATGGGGGATCGAGAACCAAGTGGACTGCGGCGAACCCTTTAATGGCGATGCCTACACCAACAAGTCTCTCGCACGGGTTCCCGGCACTTTGGAGGAGGCCATCGAGCAGTTCCAAAAATCTGAGATCGCTCGCTCCGCCTTCAGCCCACGCCTCATCCAGCACCTGGTGCATCATGCCCAGGTCGAACAAGAATGCTTCAACAACACGGTCACCGATTGGGAGAGAAGGAGGTATTTCGAGAGGATCTGAGGGAGGAGAAGAGGATGAAAGTGCGAGAGATTCTGGCTATTCTGAAAGACGATGGCTGGATTATCACCCGGACACGGGGGAGCCACCATATCCTGAAGCATGGAATCAAAAAGGGCATCGTAGTGGTTCCAGGCCATTTGTCAGATGAGATGGCACCCGGTACACTGAAGAGTATCTGGAACCAAGCGAGGATCGAGCAAAAGCCATGATAGAATATGCCGTTGTGTATGAGTGGGCCAACACCAACTACTCCGCCTATGTCCCAGATCTCCCAGGGTGCACCAGTACGGGTCAAACCCTGGAAGAGATTCAGCGGAATATCACCGAGGCCATTCAAATCTACCTCGATGAACTCAAAGTGGATGGCCTTCCCATCCCTAAGCCGACGACTCGCGCTAGTATGGTTCAGGTCGCGGCATGAAGACCTTTCACCCCATGTATCATTCAGGATGGGAAAGAAAGGGTGGGAACAATGAATTGGTTGGTTTACCCGTGGATTCCCGCCTTCGCGGGAATGACGGAATACACGAACTCATGTGAAAATCGTCATTCCCGCGAAGGCGGGAATCCAGTGTGGAACAAGTTCTCAGAAATCCCTACCCCCCATATGCCTTCTTGAACAATGCCTTGAAGTCCGCCAGCGTGCAGGGCCTTGGGTTGGTGGGGTGGCAGCCATCCTGAAAAGCGCCCTCAGCCAGGGCCTCCAGATCACTCTCCTTCACACCCACCTCTTTGAGGGTCGCGGGGATCCCGATCTCACGGTTCAGTTCACGCACCTTCTCAATGGCCAGTTTGCTGGCTTCATCCGTCGAGAGCAGCACCGCCTTGGGATCAAACAGGGCAGCCACCCGCGCGAACTTGCCAGCGACAGTCTCGCGGTTGAACTCCATCACATAAGGCAACACTACAGCATTCGCCAGGCCATGTTGTAGACCCGAGATCGAGGAGAGTGGATGGGCCATCGAGTGCGCCGCACCGAGGTCTTTCTGGAAGGCCAGGGCCCCCATCATGGCGGCGATCATCATGTAGCCACGCGCCTCACGGTTCTGCCCATCCTTGACCGCGGTGGCGAGGTTGCGGATCACCAGCTCCATACCGCCATAGGCGATGGCCTCCGCCACGGGATGAAACACATTGGAGACATAGGATTCCAGGTTATGAGTGAAGGCATCCATGCCAGTCGCGGCGGTGAGCTTGGACGGCAGGTCAAGGGTCAGGTCCGGATCAAGCAGAGCAACAGCCGGCATCAAACGCGGATCGAAGATGCATGACTTGCTCCCGGTCTTGCGCAGGATGATGACCGCGGAACGTCCCACTTCGCTGCCGGTGCCCGCGGTGGTGGGTATTGCAATGATCGGTGCGAGTGGAGGCGCGCCAGGCGGAGCCGGGGTGTAGTCTTCCATAAGCCCATCATAGGAGACCCGTACCGCCACCGCTTTAGCCACATCAATGGCCGAACCTCCACCAAAGGCGACCAGGGCATCATGTTGCCCTTTGCGGTAGAGCGCCGCCGCCTCATCGACATTATCCTCGGTGGGGTTGGGCAAAACCTGGCCGAAGAGGCCCCATGAGACTGGGCTCTCCTCAAGCACTTCGCGCACCGATTCATAAGCGCGCGTTTGAAGCATCCCGGGGTCGGTCACCAAGAGTGGATTCGAGGCTCCGATCATCTCCAGATAACTGGCCAGATTGTTGATTTCGCCACATCCGAAACGGACGCGGGTGGGAATGGAAAATTGGCTGGTTGGGAGTGTCATCATGGGGCATAAGATGCAAGAAGGGGCAGGAAATCGCAAGGGGGATGTTGGCGGCGGAGGCTAGTGGATTGGTGGTCTTTATAGTCTGCCTTATCGTGAAGATCTGCTCATTTGGCCGGCATCTTATCGCTTGGAATTCGTGGTCAGCACCCCAGTTTTCAGCGCCTTCACTGGTTTTTCCGCCAAGACAGTGCTGCCGGAGATATTGGGATGTAGGGGGCCGCTGTACCAGCCGGTGGTGTCGACGTAATACACATTGGAATCTCCAGCCGCGTTAAGGTCCGATACAACGGCTTTGATACTGGATTCCTGCGCGCCACAGAAGGGACGTAAAGCCACAATCTTTGCCTTGGGGTAGGCTGTGCGAATCATGGCCAGATACCGGGCATAAAGTGACTGATATTCAATGGCCGCCATGTCTCCTTCGTTGGTCCCCTGGTTCACGACCACCACATCCGGCTGCCAAGTGTCGCGCAGGCAATCCGCATAGAAGAAGTTAAAGGAGTCCAGCGCCCCCGGAACACCACCACTGCCAGCACGTATCAGACCCGTCGCGCCGAACCCCACCTGCCGCCATTCCGCCCCTAACATCAAGGCTGTCTGGCCCGCATAAGACGAACGCGCATCAGCAAGCCAGGGCCAAGTGAATGGAATGCCTTCGACCACTCCAGCACGTCCTTCATTAACCACCACCCCTTCAGTGATGCTGTCACCGAGGAATTCGATGCTCAAGGTGGGCTTCCTCCATTGGGGAAGCGGCTCCTCCAACTTTCCGCCCTCCGCCAAACCAAAACCGGTGAAGGTGACACTGGCCACCAGAGGCGGTGTCCAGCGGCTCTGGTGTTCATCCAGGCCACGCACCATCAACATCACGGTATGCTGGCCTTGAGATAACCCTTCCGCCAGCTTCACGCTCGGAGCTATTTCCGCCTCCTGCCATCCGCTCTCATCAATCCGCCAGGCGATGGTTGGATACGAACCTTGAGAGGTGCATTCGCAATGCGGCTGATTGAGGGAGATATCGAATGATGCGTTGAGACTGGCGCCGGAGAAACGTGCCCGGACATAACTGCCGCTGTTGACGGTCACAGCACGATTGGCGGAACGCAGGTCCCAGCGTCCAAAGAAACAGTACTCATCCGGCCATGGCGTGGCCGCACACAATGTTGTTGAGATCAACAGCAACAAGGAAGAAAACATAAAACGAGCCAGGCGGTACATCCACAACTCCTTTTCGGTTGGCGAAATGGGAAAAATCAGTTTCACCCTAGCAATTGGGACAGGAATCCCTACTTGTACCCACGGCAGGGAAAGGATTCCTTCCCCCCTTCATGGACACCTGAACTTCACTTTCTTCGTGATTCTTTCTCCGGCTGGAATCCAATCGGCCGCCGTGGAGGATTGGGAGGGGCCATCAGCCGGCGTAACCGGACAAAGGCACGCATGACCTGGATGTTGACCCGGATGGCACGCTCGCTGTTAAGGACGCTGGAGAGCATCGCCACCCCTTGTTCAGTGAAGACGAAGGGTAGATAGCGCCGTCCACCCCGGTTTGAGGTCACAATTTGTGACCTCAAACTCAGCCACTCTTCAACGCTCAACTGAAACATGAAGTCCTCCGGAAATCGATGGAGGTTCCGATGGACTGCTTGGTTAAAGACTTTGGTTGAGACCTCATATAAATCTGCGAGATCTCGATCCAGCATCACCTTCTGCCCCCGGATGAGGAAGATGGCCTGTTCAATACGTTCGGCGGGAATAGTAAGGTGAGACATGGAAGGCCACGGATTGGGATATCCTAGAGTCTTCCTTCATCTATGGTTACGCCAGCATCAACCGGCGTCCCTTGGGCTCAGGAATCGGATCTCCAAACTCGTCGGCGGTCTTGAGCCAAAGATGGATAGCCTCACGGATATTACTGAGCGCTACTTCTTGGCTCTCTCCATGCGCCATACACCCCAGTAACTCAGGAGCTTCCGCCACATAGACTCCATCCTCAGCACTCCAGTATATAATGAGTTCATATTTGTCCATTGGCGTCCTCATGAAGTTTATAGTGGAGGATGATCTGACGAACTTGTTTGACCTGATATGGCTTTGCTGTGTTCCCATCCTTTTGGAGGTTTATCTTTTCTACAATGCCTTCTCTCCGGAAAAGATGATGGCTTCCTTCTATCCTGACCTCAAAACCCAGATGCAGCAAGAGCCGGCACAAGTCATCAAAGCCAATGTTCCTGTCTGATTGGCCAGTAAGTATCCTCTCAAGCAAATGCCGTACCTTGGTCATAGCAGTGGCATGATCAAAAGACAAAGGGGACTGACCCACGATACCAGTAGGTGAACTCCCAACCGTTCACGCCCCCATGAACGCCTCCACCTTGGCCTGGATAGTCTTCCGGCTCTCATCGACACTGAGCACATCACACTCCGAACCGAGGATGAAGGGATGCCCGACCTTCTTCATCTCCTCGATGAGTTGCTGCGCCTGGGCACGGACTCCATCCACCGTGGTCATCTCATCGGAGTAGAAATGTTTCGAGGGGAGGTTGCCATAGAGTACAGTCTGCTTGGGAACCAGGGGTGCATCCTCCCATAACTTGCGCGAGCTCCCCAGGCTGAGGACCGCGGGATCCAGGCTACAGAAGGCGCGGATCATATCGGGCACTACCTCTCCGCAGCAATGGAAAAAGAGTTCAGCCCCGGAAGCAAGCAACTCCGCCTTGATCCGCTCATGGAATCGCAGCACATAGCGCTCGAAGATGTCAGATCCCTTCTGAAGCAGATTCGGTGAGATGTAGACCTGGTTGGCGGCTGGTTCGGCAATAAGCACCGCTTTAGCCCCCGCCGCAAGCTGCGCATGGACATAAGCCACGATGGTATCGCTCGCAACTTCGAGCAACGACTCGACCAGACGCACTCCCTCATCATCCTCCGCGCTGACTCCAGTTCCCGCCATGTAGACTGGCGTGATCGGATCGGAAAGCAGTTTGGTCATGAGCGAGAAAGGGCCGATCGCCATCCCCATTGGAAGAAGCGAGGTACTCTTGGCGATGTATCGTACCGCCTCAGTGCTCGCTTTCATTCGAGGGATTGGAAGTTGTTTCGCTCCTTGACGGACTTGTGCGAGGACTTGCGCGCTAGGGCATTCCTCGAAGTGGAAGGTGGGTATAGCGGAAGGCGCCACCCCCAAGAGGGTCAGAATTGCTTCCTTCTCTACAGTGAGATCCATAAGTGGGATCGCCAGGGGTGTGTGGAAAGTGACCGCAGTCTCCTCCACAACCTTCCCCAGGGCGGTTCCATCCTGGAGGATTTCCTGAGTATTCGCATGGCCATGCAACACTAAATCGGTACCGATGGGTAAACGATGGCCTTGGGCGGCCAGTTCCAGAAAGATGTCACGACTCATATTGACTTACGGTTTACCGTCTCCTTTTACGAGGTTCTGGGCCTTCTCGATCCGGCCCTTCATGGTTTCATCGGTCAAGCCCGTGATGGTGAGTGGATGATCTCCACCCAACAGAATCGAGGTGACAAAGTCACCCACACGGCGCAGGTTGGGGATATACAGATTATCAGTGAAGGCCTTGTCATCAGTAAAATCGAGACCGCTCAGATCCGCCTCACACCCCGCCGTGTTCTCCGCCAGACCATGCGCGAGCAGCGTCCAACCACCGGCGCCAGCAAGCCCGGTCATTTGGCCGGGCTTCTGAGTGGTCTTCTTCACGTAGGCCAACGCCAGCAGGATATCTTGCACACGGCATTGGGTATCGGTGAGGTTGTATGCTGGGAAATAGACGCCATCCTTATCCTCTACGGCTTTCACGCGCGCGGTCCAAGAGGCATCCTGGATGTACTCGCCCGAACCGAGGCAATCGATCGCCAGCACCGGCATTCCCTTGTCGAGATGAGCACGGACCTGCTCGACCGGCTTCCCTTCCCCATCCACAAAGGCTGACTTGCCCTGAGGCGAAACCAGCAAGACAGCCCCCACAACGCGCTTGGCATCCATACGCGAGGGAATCCACAGGTTGGCGGGAACAGCCTGTCCGGTCTTCTCGTTCTTCAGCAAGAACTTTTCAAGAGAGATCTTGTCCACTTTAGCTTTCTGGGGTTTGGAGGTCGTGACCTCTTCTGGATTGGGTTCTTGAATCGCCATGGTGATCCGGAATGCTGTGCCGAGAACCTCGATGGCAGCCTGATGGTAGTGTTCGAGGTAATCCCAGATCTGTTTTTCACGGATCTCACGCATGTTGGCGAAGAGGTTCTCGGGCTTGAGCACATCGGCGGGGATGGGGTGATGAGTAAAGACCGCCAAATCCGGGGTGGCATCCACCACAAAAGGCTTCTCCGTGAAATCGGTAATGGGGCAATCTTTCATCAACCACTTGCCAAACCAGGCATAGACCGCCTCACGGGACTCCTTGTTGTAGTTGTGCTCGGCATCCACCAGGTGGTAGTCCACCTTGTCTGGTGAGTTGTAGAGCTCATAGATCGACTTAATCGCGGGAAACTCGACCTGTGGGGTATTCTTAGTCCAGTCACCGGTGGCGCACACCATCATGAGAGGACGCGGAGCCATGGTGGCGCCGATGTCCATGTTATTGAAGTTGAGACGTAGGCCGGGCAGGTTCTCACATTTACAGCCGCCCTGCATGTGTGCCGAGATCATGTTGACTGGGGCCGCCACACGAATCCGGTCCTCGACCGCATACAGCAGGAAGGTCTGTGTACCACCGCCTGAGGCCCCGGTGCATCCGATCCGGTGGGGTATCACATCGGGGAGGCTCCTCATGAACTCAAAAGCACGCAGACTGGTGTAGAGTTGGAATCCCGCTGGGCTAATCCCCCATAAGGCCTCACGCTTGCCACCGAAGTTGTGATCGATCAGGGCCTTGTTGTCCGCATAGCCCACCATGTCATAGGAGAAACACACATACCCCTGACGCGCGAAGGAGATAGCGCGTCCCGGCACCGAGCCGCGCTCAGTATCTGTAAAGCGACCATTCTCCCAATGACCATGCGGGCAGAGGACACCTGGATATTGCTTCAGGTTGCTCGGGTCTTGTTGCTTGGGACGATATAAATTCCCAGTGGCGTAATACCCGGGGAAGGTGGGCAGGAGCACCTTTTCGACCGTGTAGTCCTCATGCTCCTTGCGTTCGAAGACCTCCGTTTGGGCCGTAGAGGGTTCTGGCATGGGCCACAACCCAGCATCGATCAGCACGGCTCTGCGGATGGCTTCCTTCTTCAGTTTCCAGGCCTCGAGTGAAGCGGGCTTCTCGAACTCCCAGGGGGTGTTGTAGGTCTTGAGGTCGGTCACCCGTGTGTCTCCGAGCCTCTCCCCGGCCTTGAGGACTTGAGTGGCACTCTCCTGTTTGGACATGGCCTTGCTCCCCCATGCGCTGTTACTTATTTCCACTCCTCCCATCACAACTGCACTAATGATTACCAAAGTCATCCACATACGTGTCATGGGAACTTCTCCTTGGCGTGAGTAACGAGGGGATTCTAGGCACATTTGGACGGGAGAAAGAAGGTGAGGGGGAATGTATGACGGGTCAGCTCATATGAGCTCACCTGTCCCACTCCCTCCGGATCTGGTTCTGGTATTCAAGGCCATCCATTGAATGACTGCTCCAACACCCGAAACCGGGGAGGTCATCGAGGCTCTCTTGTCTATGTCTTTGGAGATACTCCTTCACAACGTTGCGGATGAGCTCACTCCGGCTCATGCCAAGTCTACCGCTTAACTCATCCAAAGCCTCCATCTGGTCCTGTGGGAAATCAACTGTCACCCGCATGTCTTCATTCTCACTCTGGATTCATTTCCTCCAGGAAGTTTATCTGTTCTTCCCTCCACACCAAGTACGAGTACTATCTTGCTATGATACCTGTCCACCCTCGATCCTCAAAGGAGTGATTCGATGGCTCTCCGCATTTCCCGCCGTGGCCTCAAAAGGTTGCTCCTCGGTTTGGTTTCGCTGCTGATCCTGGCCTTGTTGGCACAGAAGGTGATCCACAGGGATGGTATTCATTCCCCGGTGTGGCAGTTCGTGGCGTAGGAGTTCCACATCCACAGTTTCACTTCCGGAAGTAGTCCAAGTAATTTCTGTAAAGAGTTATTGTTTCCTCCCCCCCAGGCTTCATTTTCGCCCAGGGTGCGTTCATTAGCCCTGTATACTGATAGCAGAGAATCTTCTCGAAGTAAGGGAAGCGGGTCAGGTCATCCATCACACTCGATATAGTGCGTGGAACAAGGGTATTGGCCTCTCCAAACTTAAAGAGCTCCAAGTCCATCCATAAGTGTGAACCGCTCTCATCACATAACTGCTGTAGGAGCTGATAAGCCTCCTCACCTGAAATGTCTCCTGGTGGCATCCGGTTGAAACCAAAGGGACACAGAATATCCAAGTTGGGGAGTAGTTCCCGGTATGCCTCCTCCGCACCACGCACTCCATGACAGTTGCTAGCAAGCATGACCGGCTTCTCAGGGGCAAGGCTTGCAGCATACGCTTTGAACTCACGGAAGAAAGTGGAGATTTCTTCCCACCTTTGAGGTGTTCCTCCCAGATTTCCAAAAATTTCCTCAGGAATATACCAGCCATAAAACGAGGAGTGGTGGCCATAGAGCTGAAAGAGCTCCTTGGCGGCCTGGAAATGCCAATGCAGGGATCCCGCCGAAAAATCAAAGAACGCATACAGTCCAACAGGGACAAAAACCTGCATATTGAACCGGTCCGCCTCGCAAAGGACAACCTCGATGGGATCTCTGGTTTCAATAGCCATTCTTCCCGGGAAGAGTCTCGAGGGATAGTATGCGCATCCCTGGTAGCCTTCCTCCTCGATGGCATGTTCTCCCCAGTAGGCTTGGTTACGGAAGCTCTCTTCAATGACCACAATGTGTAGCCCAAGTTCATGCATTCCCTGGATAGCTTCCCTCCAATCATCTTTGGTCATATTGACGATTTGACTATTCCAAGGACGTCCCTCTTCTTCGCTCCAGTGGTAAAATACCACCCAAGCACCATCGATTTTCTTGGGGAAAGATTGGCCGGAATCAAGGATCTCAATCGGGGTTGTAATTGACACCACCTGATCAGCCCAGTAAGCAGAGAAACGGATTTCCCATTTTCCCCTACAACCTTCCGGAAGCCAGTTGAACTCAGTTCCTCTCAAAGACGATGGCTCAATCTCGACCCTATCCATGAACAATAATCTGGAGCTTTCACAATTCTCCAAGGCTATGGTTACCCTATATGTCCGCCGCTCGGGGGAAGGATTCGAGATGGAGCCTCTGATCTGTACATAGGTTTGCTCCCGGATAGGAGAGGGGGGGAGCAGAGCAAGCTTAAGAATCGGATCCGGATTGGTTGTGGACATGGCAGTCGAGTAGATCATTAATAGTAAGGTTTTTGTCATCATTCTGTGCTTAGTCTCCTACCCCCTTTCCAATATGTCCAAAAGAAACCTTAGCTGTTCCCGATGTCATTTATAAGCAATTAACAAGAACCTCTGAACAGGAGGTTATCGAGGCTCTCTTGTGTACGGCTCTGGAGATACTCTTTCACAACGTTGCGGATGAGCTGACATCGGCTCATGCCAAGTCTCTGCCGCTTAATTTGTCCAACGCCTCTATCTGGTCCTGTGGGAAATCAACTGTCACCCGCATGTTCCCATTTTCACTCTGGGGGGTTTCTTTTTTACCAGAAGGATTTTTTCTCTATTACTTGTACCCAAATAGCATTATTATGCGATTACGCCCTCCTGAGTTTTAAAAGCTCAGTGTCTCTCCCCTATGTATATCACATCCGTGGGCGCATGAACCTGGAGGTTGTCATGCGTCGCTTGTTGCTTGTTTCTGTTTTCCTTTTTTCGTTGCCTCTTTCTCCTTGTTCCGCTTTGGATGATTGGCGCGAGTACGGTCCCCCTGGCGGGGCGATGCTCAGTCTGATCTCAGACAGCAGCCATGAAGTTTTCATCGCGGCAACATCCACCCAGGTTTACCGGAGTTATGACACTGGTTTGAACTGGGAAGCGCTCCCCAGTATGCCCGATGCCAGTGGGATCAAGGATGCGGTCCTGGTGGGAGATTCCGAATCCGGTCTGATGGTGTGCACCAACACCAATGGGATCTATCGCTGGGATCCTTCCTCCCAATCCTGGTTGCTCAAGATCACTGGAATTCAATCTTCCTCTCCCTATGCCCTCCAGTTCTTTGATCTGAGCGTGGTGACTTCCACATCCACTCGCGTGTTTGTGGGATGCTCCACTGGTCTGTACTACAGCGATAACCGTGGCGACCAATGGTACAAGATCACTCTCCCTTACGAAAACACTTCACCCCAATACAAGATGGTCACCCAAGTGCAGGCCGCCCGGGACGGAAGCGTGTATGTCTACACCTACACCCCCATCCGGATTGAATCAGATCTGGTGACCGCCTCCTATTTCGTCATGAAACCCGGCCTTCCCTCCACCGCCCTCTCAGGCGCGATGATCTGGCCGAATCCCAATAACGCCAATGAACTGGTGATGATCTTCAATGGGATCTACTACAGCACGGACCGTGGCGAGAATTGGTCCTCACCCAGCGCGGGACAGGTTCCTCCCTCGCCGGTGGCTGTGGATTGGCTGTATGGCAAGCCGACAGTTTTTGGGGTCACCTCCACTTGTGTCCTGAATCGCTCAACCCTGGCCTGGTCACGGCTCTGGTCCCGTTCCATCCGGACCCAATACCGTGCGGTGGAACGTGATACCGTCTCCGGCCACCTGCTGATCGCCTCGCAAAGCCGTGGAGTCTGGCGCAGTAATGATATGGGGCAAACCTGGACCTATTCCTCCAACGGGATGAGCGCCTATGGCGCGGTCTATGCGGTGGGGGTAGATCCCGCCAACTCCTCGATCGTCTATGCCGGAATGCAGACCGAGGGGGTGTGGCGGACCAAGGATGATGGAGCCACCTGGGAGGAACGCAACACCGGCTTCGATTCAGATCCAGCCTACAGCGTTTCAATCCGTTCGATTGCAGTCGATCCGGTGCATACCAACCACCTGCTAGCGGGAACCGAAACCCAGGGTGGGACACCGGCTTGGCTCTATCAAAGCCAGGATAGCGGCCAGCACTGGACCAAGGTCTCCACCGGTCCTACCGGGTTGGCCTACTGCATTTTCTTCGTACCCTCCAACCCCAGTGTGATCCTGGTGGGCACCGGAATGGATGGAATCTGGCGCAGCCCGGATGATGGGGTGACCTGGTCGCGTGTGGCAGATAAGGAGGTCTACCGGAATGTCCTCGACTTCGCCCAGGAGAAAGGGGGACGGATCTTCACCGCACTGATCGGTGGTTTTAATCCCACCAATGGCTACGGATACAGTGATAATACAGGGACCACCTGGAATGTGGTGGAGGAAAGCGCTTCCTGTTCTCTGGCGGCGGATCCAGTGCGTGCGGGACGCGTGATGCGCGGTACCGGCTGGTGGGATGCCGGCGCGGGTATGCTGTACACCTCTAGCAACGGGACCAAGTGGGATGCGGTCAACACGGGCCTCCCCACACGGGTCTATGGATATGACATGGCCGACAGCACCGTGGCTGATCCGAATCACTCGGGAACCTACTACACCTTCCTTCCCAATAGTGGCGTCTTCGAAACTGAAAATGATGGAGCAAATTGGACCCAGGTGGGGACCCTGACCGAGGGGAATACCCTGGAGTTCTCTACCCGCAAACAGGGAACCTTATTCGTAGGACGCGGATATGAGGGCATCTGGTATTACCAGACCGCCGAAGCGATGCCCACTCCAACTCCAAGTGTCTCGCCGACACCGAATGTCACTCCCACCTACACGCCGCCTCCTTGGTTCCCGCCGATGGCCACTAAGACTCCAACGATTCCGGCACAGCCGAATGTGGGAGCTGCGGATGATGCCACCTGGTTTTCACCCACCAATCCCAAAGCAGGCGAAAGTGTCTCTGTCGGATCCTTACTCTTCAACAATTCAACTACCGCTGTTTCGAATATCCGTGTCGATTTCTATGTGGGAACCGATCTGAACAATCTTCCACTGCTTTCCACGGTCACTGTACCGTCACTGGCGGCGCGTTCACGCCTTCCAGTCCAATCAGTATCCAATTTTCTGACCCCCACCGCTGGAACCTACTATGTGAAGGTCAAAATCGACCCACTCAATGCGGTCTCTGAATATGATGAGACCGACAACGAGGTCCAAACCGCCTTCTATGCACGTTTTGGAGGTGCCGATAAGACTCCCCCCACTGGTTCTATTCGTATTGATAGCGGTAGCCTGTTCACCTATGACATGAATGTCCATCTGGACCTGAATACCACGGATACAGGCAGCGGAGTGGGTTACATGTATGTGACCGGGTGGGTGTATGACCCACGTTTCGGCGGCCTGGCCAAGTACTATGAGAGCGGTTGGATCGATTACCTTGCGAGCGCCAGTTTCCTGATTGAGGGAGGATACTTCGAAGCTCTCTCGGTGACATATGCCGATCTGGATGAAAATGTCTCGGACACTTATTGGGCGGTGACCAACTATTACCCCACTGAATACACGGAATTCGTCTTCTGGGATGAGTCGCTGTATTACCCCATGTATCTCACCACCGGGGCCAATGTCACCCTCACGGTCAACCATGTCTTTGGCGACAGCGACCTGTATGTGATCGCCCCTTCGACACCGGATGGCTACTACGACTGGTCGAGTGTTCACGATGGCATCACCACGGAAAATATATCCTTCACCGCACCTGAAACCGGTGTTTATTGGACGGTCGTCTTTGGGTATGACTTCTCGGAGTACCGTCTGCTCTGCAGCGGAAGCATGGGATCAAAGGAGTTGGTAAAGACACCGTCGTTACTGGCCAAAGGAACCCGCCGTAGCCCTGATTTCAACCCACCCCCGGTAGACACAGAGCTCCCGGAAAAGATTTTGATTCCTTCCTTCAGCGCGGATCTCTATCCAGATGGCACGGTTGACTACAAGGACCTTTTCAAACTGTCGAGATTGTGGGGAAAGGCCATGGGCGATGCGGGTTATGATGCCCGCTTGGGGGGCGTTGATACAGACCACCGCATCGGAGGAACACATTTACTGCAATGGTTGGGAATACGGCGGTAAGGGGCCGCTACAGACTGAACAACATTACATGAGAGAAGAACTCTTTTTGAAAATGCATATGGGATGAATCTTCACAAACTGATTCCCCACACCTAGACTTGCCTAGGTCAAAGGAAATCGTCAACAGCCAGAGACGTGCGGCGAAGGATCTGGGACAATGAAGATTGTCGGGGATTATTTGCACCAAAAAGCACTGAAGCTTACGAATAACCCAGAAGAAATGGACCTCTTTGCAAGGAGTGCTTTCAACCGGTACTACTACGCTTGTTTTCATCTAGCCCGAAATCTGGTTGCCGACATTCATCCCACTTCTGTGGGAGCAAATCACAAACAATTTCATGAAACAATTCTAACCACAACTATCCAGAGCGAGATAAAGAAAATTGCGGAAAACCAGTTGAAGAAAAAAGTCATCGACAGATCGCACTTTTCCTCCATCGTATCAAGCTCGAAAAGATCACTCAGTCAACTTGAAGATATACTCAGACGAGCATACTCGGTAAGGTGTATCGCCGACTATCATGGAGAGGAAGTGGTCTGCCTAGAAGGAGGAAACCTTACTCTTACAGGGAAGACATTACACGAGGCCAGTATGTGGCCAAAACGGGCCGCCATATACTGCAAGGAAATTAAGAAGCAATGGGATGAAATAGGATGAAATAGGATGAGACCTGAGTCAGAGGTAATCGAGACAGTTAGACAGGTCGTGAAGAAGTGGTTTCCACGAGTCTGGCGGCACGCCTCTGTATGGCTTATAGAGGATCGTCTTATCGTCGATATACCGTTCCCGATCTCCCAAGAGAATAACAAAGGAACCCCTGTTACGGGGAGGCGGCTTGCCAACCTCAAGAATGCACTTGAGGCAGCCACCAACCTTCAAGTTACTCTTGTTTTGAAATCTCCAGAGAATCAGGGGGACCTGGAAAATGGGATAAATGCTCTTATAAACACCATTCAACCAGGAGCGATTGACCAAGTCCTTATATCATCTCCCCTCTCAAACACTGTCGATGTTATCATGACTGTCAATAGTGGAAGATCCACTCTGTCGTCTGGAGCATCCGAGAAAATCAAATCCGTTGTTCAACGGTGTATATCCTTGGCGGGGCTGGAAGTAGGATCTATACATATCATTGGTTTCCAGAAGGAACTACCAACCACTAGCCAAATTCTTGCCTCTCTCAAGACCATTCAACCAGCTCAGGCAGGAGATCTAGCGGCATGGTTAATTAACAAAGGGTTTGGTATTCCAAGAGAGAAGTGGGTTGAGTCTCAGATGGATGCCCTTCGGAAGAAGGGGCTCGTAGCATCTTTGAAAACTAAATCCTACGTTCTAACACAATCCGGACTTGAAGCAGTTCCAGGTATCAAAGGCAGTGTTAAAAGCGATGTGGCTCGCGCACTTGCCATGCGTGGAAGGAAGTGGGTATGATAACCTCAGGAGTGGTGGAGTGGAGAATGCGAGGGGATGAATCATCCCCGCAAAAGCGGTGGTTTCGGTTTGAAGGGCGCCGCCCGGATGGGAGTCGCTCCTTCGAATCAACTCCCATCCGGGCGGCTTCCTTTACGCAAGTCAACGTGACTTGGCTGGATGCCAGATGATCGCTCCACCGCTCCTTGTTTCCTTCCCAGATGCTCAGTCTTTCCTCTCAGTACTAAACGAGGAGTGTAGAGTTCGCTGCTCTCAAGAAGTCATATATCACTCCTCTAGGAAACTGCCCCCGATTGTTTCAAAAAGATCTCTTGCTGTCCTTTTTGGGTACTCACCAAGATTTGTCGGGGCAATGTGTGTTCGACCTCAGAGGTATTACCGCCACTTCCTCATACCGAAGGGAAAAAAGTCTCGTAAGATTGACGCTCCCCGAACTTCACTAAAGGTTATTCAGACATGGTTCGGATACCATCTCTCACGTGCCATAGTCCTTCCAGATTGTGTCCATGGATTCGTTCCAGGAAGATCGACCACCTCAGCTGCCCATGTACACTGTGGGGCTGAATGGGTGGTGACCCTCGACATTCAAGATTTCTTCCCTTCGACTGGTGAGAGTCACATCAGGGATTGTTTATTGGAACTTGGGTATAGCAATGAGGGTACGACTCTCATTCTACAACTTATGACTTTGGATGGTTATCTCCCGCAAGGGTCACCTGCGAGCCCAGTCCTCTCGAATCTTGCGTTCCAGCACTCAGACTGGGAAATTATACAGCTTTGTCAGAAATTCTGTATTCAATATACTCGGTATGCTGACGACCTCGTATTTTCAGGAAAAGGGCAAGTCCCGGACACGCTTGTTAATGATGTAACCAAGATTATTGAACGGAGAGGTTGGCGGATTGCGTCAAGCAAGACTCGAATCAGGCACCTGCCACAATCACTGAAGGTGTTAGGGCTATTGGTTCACGGAGCCATACCAAGGCTGCCAAAACGATACAGGAACCAACTTAGGGCAATGAAGCATCTACTTGACACCAAATCTTTGAGTGAACCAACACTAAAGGTATTCAAAGGGCACGTGGCATATGCCATGTCAACCTCACAAACCGGGAATGGGACAAGGAAGGGATGAACGAGTATTGTTGCCATTCTCTTTTTTTCCCTGCATCTGAATCTACCTCATGTAATTCTATACAACACTCTGTAGTGGGGGGCCGCTCCTACGAGCAGTCCCCCATTATAGATGGATTTTCTTCCGTCTCTCTCATTCCCGCCAATAATTCTGAAAGTCCAAAACCTCATACTTTTGACGCTCACCTTTTTGCGATTGCCCCAACAGTTCTAAAAGGTCACGTGCGTCGATCATGCCATCACCCACACCCACCGGCCAGACATCATAGTTGGAAGACGATGTGATTTGCGCAGATTCATGGTCGGCTTGACTTAGCTCCACACTTTGTTTCGTTCATTCTTCCTTGACACCCCCCCTCTGGATGCTACTTTTCCCACATGAATCCCACACCCTGCCTGTTTGGTTTCGGACTTCACAATCACCAGCCTGTCGGGAACTTCGAGTCCATCTTCGAGGAGGCTTATCAGAAGGCCTATCTCCCCTTCCTGGATGTCTTCGAGCAGCATGAGGGTATCCGGATCACACAGCACTTTACCGGCATCCTTCTGGATTGGTTCGAAAACCATCACCCGAAGTTCATAGACCGGATCGGGAAGTTGGTGGATGTAGGACGCATCGAGCTGATGGGCGGAGGTTACTACGAGCCAATCTTGGTGATGTTGCCCAAGGGCGACAGCGGTGAGCAGCTGGAAGCCCTTAACGAAAGGATTCGTTCACGGTTCGGCCAGCGCCCCAAGGGGGCCTGGGTGGCCGAACGGATCTGGGAGCCCTCGTTGACCAGCCTGTACGCAGAGGCAGGTCTGGAGTATGTGGTTCTGGATGATGCTCACTTCAAAATGGCCGGGCTAAGAGAAGACCAGCTCACTGGTCCCTTCATGACCGAAGACCAGGGGTTAACCCTGACCGTCTTCCCCATCAGCCAGAAACTCCGCTACATCATTCCCTTCCACCAGGTTGAGGAGACGATTGAATACCTGAAATCTTTCCCGTCTGGCAAGGGGACACGCTGTGTCATCATGGCCGATGATGGTGAGAAATTCGGTATCTGGCCCGAGACCTACAAATCAGTGTATGAGGAGGAATGGCTGGAGGAGTTCTTCACCGCTCTGGAGAAGGAATCCAAATGGCTAGAGATGGTGACCTTCTCCGAGGCCCGTAATCGCTGTTCCTCACAGGGGTTGGTGTACCTGCCCACCGCTTCATACTCCGAGATGATGGACTGGGCTCTCCCCTGGGAAGAGGGACGTGCCATCGAGGATTTTCGTAAACATCTGCCGGAGAAGACCCGTCAGCGTTATGGACGATTCATCAAAGGCAGCTTCTGGCGCTCCTTCCTCACCAAGTACCGTGAAATTCAGCACCTTCACCGCAAGGTACTGTCAGTGAGCGAATCGATTCACAAACTGCCGGAGGATTCCCCCGCCAAGCAAGAGGCGCTCCGTTATCTATGGGCCGCTGAATGCAACTGCGGTTACTGGCATGGAGTCTTCGGCGGCATCTACCTCAACCATATCCGCGCGGAGAACTACCACAACCTGATCCTGGCCGAGCAGGCTGTTCGTTCCGCCGGACAGAAAACCGGGCAGACCATCCATTTCCGCCATTGGGACTTCTTCCGTGATGGTGGCGATGCTCTCGAAGTAACCACCCCCACCGCTCATCTCCTCTTCGATCTGGAGGATGATGGCTCGTTGGTGGAATGGGACTTCCTCCCCAAAGCTTGGAACCTGGTCAACACACTCTCGCGCCATCCAGAAACCTATCACCGTGACCTGCTTGAAATGGCCAATAAGCCCACCGAGGAGGGGCATGCCGCCTCGATCCATGATCTCCACCGTACCAAGGAAAAGGGACTTGAACGCCTTCTGGTGTATGATCCTTACCGGCGGGGAGGAAATATACTTCACTTCCTGAAGCCAGGATTGGCGCTGGAGAAGTTCACCGCCAATCCCGCTTTGGATCTGCGCGAGAAACCCTCCGGGAAAGCCAAAGTACACTACGAGACCACCCCATCTGGGTGTGAAATCACTTTTTCCTCCGTGGAGAAGGTCAAGAACCACGCGGGAAGGATCTCCACTGTGGAGGTACAGCGCATCTGGACCTATGACTCCGTACGGGATGAGTGGATATTGGAGTTACGCTTACAAAACCAATCACTGGATGGAGTGACCTTCGATCTGGGGATGGAATTCGGCTGGTCGCTCAACGCGGGCGCCACCTATGACCGGTTTTACCGGATCGATGGCCAAGCCCCCGAGGACCCGAGCCTGGGAAGCGTAGGTGAAAGCTCTGGAGTAGGTTCAGTAAGCTTGACCGAAGATTGGTGGGGGATTCGGATCGAGTTTCAATTCGAGAAACGCGCCAAGGTATGGCGTTTCCCTATCGAGACCGTGTCAAGCTCGGAGGGTGGTTTTGAACGCACCTATCAGAGTAGTGTGGTCATTCCCTCCTGGCCGGTGACACTCACGCCGGGGGGTGATGTGGATGCGGTGTGGTCCACCCGGTTTCATCTCAAGATACACAACCTTCCCCATGGGGGTGCTGCATGAATATCGAGGCTTTGAAAGAGTCCTATCAGTGCCCTAAATGCAAGGGGAAGCATCCGCTTCTGACCGAGCACGCCATTCCCCGTGGCGGCCCGGCGAAGATCCCACTCCCGATTCTGGACCGCTATCTCTTCGTAACCTGCTCACTGTGCGGATACACAGAGACTTACAATTTAAAGGTCATCGAGCGTGTCGAGGAAAAAGCCGGGCAAGCAGTGGCGCAGGAGGTCCGGCGGTAAAAACCATCTACCGGGGAGGATGAATCGCGCCCTTACATGGACTTGCCCAGGTCCGTACCCTTCCAAGCGAACCAAACCGTACCCAATACTCCAAAGGCAAATGCCGTCAACAGGTTGACCGCCGGGCTGAGCATCCACAGGAAAGCGCCGCCAAAAGCAGCAATTGAAACCACTACATCACGGATCAGGTAGTAGAGACCAAACATCCCCGCTTTGCAGTCCTCCGGCGCTAAGTCCATGATGAGTGCTTTCCGCGTAGGCTCCCCAAACTCCTTGAGGCCCCGAAGAATAAAGGCTCCCACCAGCCACGTAAAGGAATGGCAGTAAAGGAGAACCAGAGGGAAACAGGTGAAAAAGAGAAAGGTGGCCACGACAAAGGGCTTCTTCGTGCTCCGGTCAGCCAGGTAAGCGACCGGAATATAGATCAAGACAGCGATGGCCATCTCAATCGCGGTGAGTATTCCGAATTGGGAAGCGCTGATGGGATGGCGGATGGATTCCATGCACCAGATGACCACAAAGGCATAGGGGATCTGCTCACAGAAACGCACCAGGATATCGGAAATCAACAGACTCCGGAGGGATGGAGCCATGCGTCCCAAAAGGCGGAGAGGATTAGCCTCGGGAGACTTATCTTCACCACGCTTGTTCCCATGATCATCCGGCAGATAGGTTTGTTGCACCCAAACCGCCACACCGGCCAGAAGCAATGCGA
Source organism: uncultured bacterium (assembly GCA_964422415.1). Taxonomy (GTDB): domain Bacteria; phylum Hinthialibacterota; class Hinthialibacteria; order OLB16; family OLB16; genus OLB16. Next base: position 54,026 of record CAYRBI010000008.1, read on the forward strand.
TCACAAAAGCTAAACGTACTCCCGTCTGGGTCCCCCAGGTGTCGATACAGAAACCACCCACCAGAGGTCCGATAGCCATCGGAATCCGGCGCACCAGGGAGTGCATCGACACTCCCATCGTCCGCTTGTGCTTTGGAAGAACAGAAGACACTAACCCCATCGTCGCAGGAAGAGAGATGGCGGTCCAGGAGAGAAAAAGACAAGCCCCCAATAGGACTGCCTCCCACCTTGGAATGAGAATGACCAATGCAAAACCAGTCATCGCCAGAAGGTTGAAGATCAGAAGCGCGCGCTTGGTCCCCAAGCGCTCAGCGAGATATCCGCCCGGAAAGGAGTACAAGGCCGAGAGAAAGTTGTCCAAGCCATTGAGAATCCCCACCGAGAGAATACCCCCGCCCAGGGCCAGGAGATAAACCGGGAGAAACCTCTCGGCCATCTTCTCGCCCATACCCACCAGAATGCACATACAGAGCAGTCCGAGGATACTTTTTTGGAGAGCCAGAAAGCGAAGGATGGGAGCCGGCGAAAACATGGCGGTGAATCGGACCTATCCTATGAATGAATTTGAATAAGAAAGATACGCTTCTTATCCTTTACGGCTATTGTCATGTGAAACGAATGATTCCGCCATCCGCCGCCGGCGTCCGCCCTGCCCTACCCCGACCTCACGTCCAATCGCGGCCAGACGGTTCTTGAGGCACTCAGCACAGATGATAGCGCTTTCATAAATGCAGGCTTTGTCTGGATAAATCTCATAGAGCACGCGGTACTTGGAGGGAGTCAGATTGGGCATGACCACATTCGCGCCACAGGCCAAGCCTTTCTCGCGCCCCTCGGCCTTGTCGAGGGTGGCCAAGGCGGTGGTACTGGGGATGTTGGCCTCGGGACACACCAGCCGCGCCAGAGCCACAACCTTGCAGGTCATGGTCACTGTGTTGGGCACCTGATCCGGTCCCAGAGATGATTCATCGTGAATGGCCGGCCTTCCAAAAATTGGAAGTTGCCGGGGCACCGTAGATTCACGCTGCCGCGGGAACGACGGCTCCCCAAGGATACCGCCCGTTTCATTAAGAACTAAGCCTAGCTCACCCAGAGGGGTATCCGGGTGCCGCAGGAATGGCCCCATGCCAATCATGTCCAGGTCGAGGTCCCGGAAGGTCAGAATATCCTCCGCTAGGGACTCATAGGTCTGACCAGGAATTCCGACCATCACCCCGCTGCCCACCTCATACCCTAGTTCACGCAAAAAACGCAGGATCATCATCCGGTCCGGAGCCCCAGCGGGTGTTGGATGGATACGCTCATACAAGGCGCGGTCCGAGGTCTCGAAACGCAGGAGGTAACGATTCGCACCAGCCTCTTTCCAGAGGTGGAGTTCGGACTCTGTCCTTTCACCCAGGCTGAGAGTCACCGCGAGAGGCGTATTGGCCTTGATCCAGCGTACTACCTCCGCCATCCACTCCGCTGAAATTCCCGGGTCCTCGCCGGCTTGGAGTACAACGGTTCCGTATCCCAGATCGACCGCGGTTCGCGCACAGTCCTGGATCTCCTCCATGCTCAGCCGGTAGCGTTCCAATCCACGGTGTCCCGCGCGCAATCCGCAATAAGCACACTGACGTACACAGTGGTTGGAGATCTCAACCAAACCTCTCAGGTGGACCGCATCGCCCACATGGGCCTGGCGGACCGAATCCGCCCAGGACCACAACCGTTGTAACTCGGTTTCGTTCTCCTCATGCAGCCAGGCGAGTATGTCCTCGCGAGTAAGAGAGCGTGTTGACATCTCCATTTTTGTAAAGCTCATGAATGGCTTCCCTTCATCCCCATGTGGGCTTGATAGAGATCCCGCGCCGCCGGGAAGGGTTGTAGAGCCCGCTCGAAGATCCCCAGGCTGTATGCGATCACAAGACCATAATTTGAAATAGGGACACCCACCTCACGGCAGTGCAGAATCCGCGCCAGCATCTCGCGGCGGTTCAACATACACGCCCCGCAATGAATCACAAGTTTGTATTCCGCCAGGTCATCCGGGAAATCATGGCCTTGCACATGGGTGAACTCGAGCTTACCACCCACATATTGGGTCAACCATCTTGGGATCTTCACCCGCCCGATATCCTCGCCAATGGGATGATGCGAACAGGCCTCGGATACTAGAACCCGGTCCCCGGTCTGCAAGCTGTCCACCGCCAAGGCTCCCTCAACCTGAGTGAGGAGATCGCCCTTGAAGCGTGAGAACAGGATCGAGAAACTGGTCACGGGCACCCCAGGTGGAGTATCCGCAACCACCTTGAGGAAAGCCTGGGAATCGGTTACCACCAAATCCGGTGGTACCGTGAAACGGCCGAGGATATGACGCAGTTCCCGTTCCTTGACCACGGCGCAACAGGCATCGTTATCCAACAGATCACGGATGGCCTGTACCTGTGGAAGGATGAGCCGGCCCTTGGGGGCCTCTTTGTCGATGGGCACCACCAGCACCGCCAACCCGCCGGGGGGAACCAAGTCTCCCAGGATCGAGGGGTTGTTCAAAAGCTCCGCCGGAACACTTTCTAAAAGAGCTTGACGGAGATCTGGAATTCCACGCCCCGTATTGGCGGAGGTATAGACTACCCGGACTTCTTGGTTCTGGAGACGATTGATGAGATTCGCGGCCGGTTGTCCGAGATCGCATTTATTAAAAACCACGATGGTGGCGATACCCGCCTCTAAAAACACCTTGAGCAGGTTCTCCTCGAAGGTGCCCCACTGATCCGCCACAGCCACCAGCAGGGCCACCTCGGTCCGCTCGATGACCTTACGGGTCTTCTGCACCCGCATCTCACCGAGTGCCCCCTCATCATCGATTCCCGCCGTGTCGATGAACAAGACCGGACCGAGCGGAAGCAATTCCATCGGTTTCTCTACCGGGTCGGTGGTGGTCCCGGCCTGCTCGGAGACAATGGACACCTCCTGGCGGGTGATGGCATTGAGCAGGCTCGATTTCCCCACATTGCGCCGTCCAAAGATACCGATATGCAGCCGCATCGAACGCGGAGTGGTTTGCATCATGTCTTATTCCTCATATATCCAGGCTACGCGGTGATACCCAACTCACTCTCCAGCCCCCCTCTCCCATGAAGCGAGAGGAGTATCCTCTCCCTCTGCTTGTGGGAGAGGGGGGCTGGAGGGGTGAGGTGGGACAGGTGTGCCCAAACGGCAGACCGCCTCAGGAGAAATCAAGTTCTCAAACTCCTTTTGCGTCATCAGGCCCTTTTCCAGGACCACTTCGCGGATTGTTTTCTTCATCTTGCCTGCTTCCCACGCCACCTCGCAAGCTTGTTCATACCCCAGCACCGGCAGCAGGGCAGTTACAGCTGCGGTGGAACTATCCACATGAGCTCCACAACGGCCCTCGTTGGCTTCGATCCCCTCGACACACAACCGCCGCAGAATACCGCAGCCCCGTGCCAGGAGCTCCAGACTCTCCAGAAGACATTCGGCGATCAACGGCATGAAGGGATTCAATTCAAGGTTGCCAGAGGCACAGGCCAAAGTAAGGGTTGCATCATTGCCGATGACCTTCATCGCAACCTGGCTGGCCGCCTCGGGGATCACCGGGTTGACTTTGCCTGGCATGATCGAGGAGCCAGCCTGCCGCGCGGGGAGCTGGATCTCCCCCAAGCCTGCATCAGGCCCCGAGGAAAGCAGCCGCAGATCGGTACAGATTTTTATCAGGGAGGCCGCGCAGGCCTTCAGAATCCCGGAGACCTCCACAAAGACATCCGCATTCTGGGTGGCGTCGATCAAATTCTCCGCACGGGCAAATCCGATTCCAGTGATTTCCCGGAGGTGGTCCACCACACGGAAGATGTACTCACGAGGCGCGGTAAGGCCGGTCCCAATGGCGGTTCCCCCAAGGTTGACCACCCGCAGCCGCTCCTCGCATTTGTAGATCCGCCAGCGATCCCGGTTCAATGCTTCAGCATACGCGGACATTGTACGCCCCAACGTGGTGAGGACCGCATCCTGCATCTCGGTCCGTCCCACCTTGACCACATGGGCGAAACGCTTCTCGGCGGATTGAAAGGCTTCCTGGAGCAGTACGGTCTGTTCTTCGAGGTTACGGACCAGGCGGATTGCGGCCAGTTTGAGCGCCGTAGGATAGGTGTCATTCGTGGACTGGTGAAGATTGAGATCATCGAGGGGTGAAACCCGTTGATATCGACCATGGGGTTCACCAAGTAATTCTAGTGCGCGGTTGGCCAGCACCTCGTTAACATTCATGTTGGTACTAGTCCCCGCTCCGCCTTGAAGAGCATCCACGGTAACATGCTCATCCAACACCCCCTCGGCCATCTCCTGGCAGGCGCGCAGGATGGCATCCACTTTGGATGGATCATCGGGCCACACGCCCAGGTCCCGGTTGGTCACCGCACAAGCCAGCTTCACCGTTCCGTAGGCGTGGACCAACTCGCGGTGGACATACCGCCGCGCCAGGGGGAAATTCTCCAACGCACGGAGTGTGTGGATCCCATGGAGAGCCCCCGCTGGAACCAAGATCTCTCCGAGAAGGTCGCGTTCGATACGGAAAGGGGTGTCATCGTGGGGTGACATATGAGGTTGATTTTACGATAAATCCGAAGACAAGGCAGTGGTTGGTTTCTCAACTCCCCCCAAAAAAAGGGGGCTTACATACAGGCCAATTCTGTTGTTGAAAAGGTTGAGGCCAACACTTACACTTTCCCAAAAGACCTTCAGAAACGAGGCACACCCAAAAATGAGTGCCGAAAGAAATCCCATTCCCCGGTCTTTCCATCTCACTCCTGATGCGCGCCTATCCTCCCTGGAAAATCTACAACCAAGATGGGATGGGGAAGACGCCGAAGTTCCCAATTCCTATTCGATGGATCTCGCGGGATGTGTGCTTACACATCTTGACGAGAGAAGGATTCATCCCACCGCCATCATGCCCTGCATTGACGGAGGGGTGAGTATCGCCATCCATGTTGAGAAGCAAAAGATCCTTATCGAGTGTTACAACACCAAAGTCCTGGCGGTATCTCTTGTCTCAACAGACCTTCAGATGAATGACAATTTCTCTCTTACAGATCCCACGGAAGCAGAGGTTTCCGAGGGCATCCAGCGTATTCATGATTTCCTTGTGATCTGATGGACCAGGGGCGGGGGTCTCCCCCCGCCCCACTTCTCCTAAACGTAAACATCTCTCTTCCCCGCCTTGACCTGCGCAAGGAGTTTCTCGGAGGTGATCCGGGTTTTTTCCGGCATGGTGGCCACCGACTCGGCGATGCACTTTTCACCAGCCCGTTTTGTTTCCGGATCGGCATAGTCCTCAAGATACTCCTGAAAGGTTGAGACGGCGTTGGGATCGCAGTGATCCTTGATCTCGCCGGGTTTAGCAAGATCCATAAAATCCCCACCAGTACGTCCCAAGCGGTAGCAGGCAGTGCAGAACGAGGGGATGTACCCCAGTGATGAGATGTCACGGATGACCTCGGGCAGAGAACGGTGATCGCCGAGGGAGAACTGGGCTTCATCGGCACGGTCTTCCCCTTCCGCATATCCGCCTGGATTGGTCCGGCTCCCCGCCGAAATTTGCGACACCCCCAATGCGAAGGTTTCACGCCGGATGTTAGCGGTCTCGCGGGTCGACATGATGATACCCGTATATGGCACGGTCAGCCGCAGGATCGCCACGATCTTGCGGAAGTCAATGTCAGATACCGGATGCGGCGGATGCGTGGCGATATCCGATCCGGTTGCGGGCTCCATGCGTGGAACACTGATTGTATGCGGTCCCACACCGAAGACCTGTTCCAGATGCTGGATATGCTGCATCAGCGCGAGAATCTCAAAACGCCAATCGAACAAGCCGAAGAGGATCCCCACGCCAACATCATCGATTCCCGCCTGCATGGCACGGTCCATCCCGGTCACACGCCAATCGTAATCGGCCTTCTTCCCTTTCAGGTGGACCCGTTGGTAGGTCTCCCGGTGATAGGTCTCCTGGAAGAGCTGGAAGGTTCCAATCTTGGCGGCCTTGAGACGCCGGAAATCCTCGACACTCATGGGCGCCAGATTAGCGTTGACACGGCGGATCTCACCATGCTCATGCTTGGTGGCGTAGACGGTAGCGATTGAATTGAGAATATAATCGAGACCCTCCGCCGGGTAGGACTCACCCGCCACCACCAAGATCCGCTTGTGCCCTTGATCGATGAGGAACCGCACCTCGCGAGCAATCTCCTCCTGGTTCAACGCACGCCGGTGGACTTCTCTGTTCCTGGCGCGGAAGGCGCAATAGGAGCACTCATTACTACACAGGTTGGAGATGTAGAGAGGTGCGAACAACACCAGCCTACGGCCATAAATGAGCTCCTTGACCTCCTTGGCGGTACGAAACATCTCACCCAGAAGATCTGGATCACTCACCGCCATTAACAACGCCGTTTCCTCTTGCGATAGACCCTTGAGATCCCGCGCTTTCGTGAGAATCTCCTGGACCCGGTGCTCATCGGGGCGCTTATTGGCGTTGAGGACCGACTCGATCCTGCGCTCATCGATAAAGGTGCACTTATACTCTTCAATATCCACTGCCATTCTCATTTCTTCCGGTTACTTCAACCGGTCCTACGGTACAAGTTCGTTATACCGGCCTCGTTTTACATACTCCGTATGCAATAGTTCATGGGACTTATGCCCCAAGGGCTCTCCAAGAAATTCCTCGTAGAGCTGCTGGATGAAGGGATTCTCATGTGACATGCGCTTCTCTTTGCCAGCATCTTCGGCGTAGATGGCACGCATACGCGCTTGGCGGATCGCCTGGTTGGTGGGTTTGGGTTGGCCACCACCGCTCAAGCAACCACCGGGGCATCCCATCACCTCAATGAAATGATACTGTGGAACCACACCGGCCGCCACTTGGTGCATCAACATGCTCGCGCCGGCCAATCCACTGGTGACCGCCACGCGGACAGTGAAACCCTCCAGGAAGGCATACTCCGGCTTGGCGCCCTCGATCTTCAATTCCGCTGTCTTGACCTGCTCAAGTCCGCGAACCGGGGTGATATCCAGATGCTCGAAGGGCACTGGACGCCCTGTAACCAGTTCGTAAACCGTGCGGATGGCGGCCTCCATCACTCCGCCGGTGGCTCCAAAGATATCGGCGGCGCCGGTCGAGAAACCCAACGGCTCATCAAACTTGCCATCCGGAAGCTCCTGGAAGTCGATACCCGCTTCTTTGATCATCCGGGCGAGTTCACGTGTGGTGATTGAGACATCCACTGTCGGTAACTCATTATGGAACATCTCGGGCCGGGTGACCTCGAACTTCTTCGCCGTGCAGGGCATGATCGAGACCACGAAGATATCTTTGGGATCCACCCCAATCTTCTCGGCATAGTAGGTCTTCAACAGCGCCCCCAACATCATCTGGGGTGACTTACAGGTGGACAGGTGGTCAAGCAGATCCGGGTATTCGTGTTCGATATTCTTGATCCAGCCCGGCGAGCAGGAGGTAATCATGGGCAGGACCGCATTGCCACCGGTGAGGGCTTCCTTGACCCGGTGCAGGAATTCAGAGCCTTCCTCCATGATGGTGAGATCCGCGGCGAAGTTGGTGTCGAAGACATCATCAAATCCCATCTCACGCAGCGCGGTCACCATCTTGCCCGTCACTAAAGTGCCCGCTGGATAGCCGAACTCCTCACCCAAAGCCGCGCGGATAGCGGGTGCGGTCTGGACGATCACACGCTTGCTGGGATCATGTAACGCCGTCCATACCACGTTGGTGTTGTCCTGAGCCATTAAAGCCCCCACTGGACAAACCAGGACACACTGTCCGCAATTGGCACAGTTGGCGGTGTTCAGGGTCAGGCCCTCCGCCGGTCCAACCATGGACTTAAAGCCACGGTGTTGAACGTTAAGCACTCCCACCCCCTGGATCTGGTTACACACCGTCACGCAACGGCGGCAGAGGATACACTTGGAACTGTCGCGGATGATCGAGGGGCTGGAATCATCCACCAGGTCCTTCGATTTCTCACCCTCAAAACGGTATTCGGAGATATGGATCAACTCGCCCAAACGTTGAAACTCGCAGTTCTGGTTGCGGTAGCAGCTCAGGCAGTTGCGGGGATGGTCGGAGAGCATCAGCTCATACAGAATCTTGCGGGCGGTATGGATTCTGGCCGTGTTCGTCTGGACCTTCATCCCCTCGCGGACCGTTACCATGCACGAGGCTTGGAGATTCCTTGCACCCTCGATCTCAACGACACAGATCCGGCAGGCGCCGGCTTGGTGGACACCCTCCAGATAGCAGAGGGAAGGGATCAGGATATTGTTCTGTTTAGCCGCTTCAAGCACGGAAATCCCCGGCTCGACGGTCACTTCTTTTCCATTAATCGTCAGGGTTACCATGGTTTGATTACCTCCGGTCACAGCGCAGGCAGCGCATGGCTTCAGCGATGGCGTTCAGTTTGTGGAAACCCACAACGACTTCATCGAAGTTCTTTTTGCGTAGATCAGCATCGAGGAAACGCATTTGGAAGCGTTCATGCTCGGCCACATCCTTGTCCTCTGAGGGCTTGGGAATTTCAATCGGCTCGCCAGTGTTCAGCTCGCCATTTCCTCCCAAGTAGCGGTCAATTGAGCGGGCCGCCCTTTTGCCATCCGCGATGGCTTGAATGACCACATCCGGACCACGCACGGCATCTCCACCCGAGAACACTCCCGGCATATGGGTCATCAGAGTCTCCGCATCGGTCTTGATGGTACCCCAGCGAGTCACAATGGCCTCGCTCTTCTCGATGAAGGGCAGGTCGCCATGCTGGCTGACAGCGGGGATCACCATATCGGCCTCCTCGGTCCACTCAGAACCGACAGCGGGCCTGGGCTTGGGCCGTCCAGAATCATCATATCCGACGAGTTCCATGCGGATACAGTTGACCCCGTCAACCTTGCCATTGACACCGGTGAAGGCCACGGGCGCCGAAAGGCACTCGATCCGGATGCCCTCAGCGGCGGCATCACGGATCTCCTCGGCATCGGCTGGCATCTCCTCCACGGTACGCCGGTATAGAACCGTCACATGCTCAGCACCCAGACGTAGAGCCGTACGGGCGGCATCAAAGGCGGTACTCCCACCTCCGATTACCACCACCTTCTTGCCAACGCTCACCTTTCTTCCCAAGTTCACATCGCGCAGGAAATCAAGGCCGTGATAAACGCCTTCGCGTTCTTCTCCATCCACGCCAATCTTGTTGGGGAACTGGGTTCCAGTGGCGACATAGATGGCGTCATGGCGGGTCCGTAGTTCATCGAAGCTCACACCCTTGCCAATCTCGATATCGGTGAAGATCCGGACACCCACCTGTTCGATCATCCGGATCTCATGATCCAGAATCTCCTTGGGAAGCCGGTATTCAGGAATACCAAAAGCGAGCATACCACCCGCCACGGGTTGTGCCTCGTAAACCACCACGTCATAGCCGAGACGAGACAGGTAGTAGCCACAGGTCAGCCCCGAGGGGCCAGCGCCAATAACTCCCACCGACTTGGATTTCTTGGGGAACACCAAGTCCTTGTAAGGTTCTTCGTTATTGAAGACATAATCGGCGGCATACCGTTTGAGATCGCGGATTGCCACGGGTTCATCCAGCTGACCACGGCGGCATTTCTCTTCGCAGGGGTGCGTGCACACACGTCCGCAGATGGCTGGGAAGGGATTATCCTTACGGATCAGGTTATAGGCCTCGCGCGGACGGCCAGCCGCGATTAACGCGACATAACCGGGAACATTGACTCCCGCCGGGCAAGCATTTTCACAGGGCGAGAGAAACAGATCGGCGCATACGCTGGCGCTACAATATCCGTGGCTGATGTGCTCCTCATACTCACTACGGAAATTACGGATCGTGCTCAGCACAGGGTTGCCAGCGGTCTGGCCTAGACCGCATGTAGCGGTCTCGCGGCAAGCGTTCGCTAGCTCCTCCAGCAACTCGATATCGCCATCCTCGCCTTTCCCTTGGGTAAGGCGGGCGAGGATCTCGTGCATCCGTTTGGTTCCAATCCGGCAGGGCACGCACTTACCGCAAGACTCATCTTGGCAGAAGTCCATGAAGAACCGGGCCACATCCACCATGCAGGCATCCTCGTTCATCACGATCAATCCACCGGAACCCATGATGGTCCCCAAACTACGGAGAGAGTCAAAATCAACTGGCACATTCAGATGTTGCCGCGTAAGACAGCCGCCCGAAGGCCCACCGGTCTGAGCGGCTTTAAAGCCCTTACCGCCCTTGAGACCGCCAGCAATACCAAAAATGATTTGACCAAGAGTGGTACCCATGGGGACCTCGATGATCCCGGTGTTCAAGACATCACCCGCCAGGGCGAAAACTTTAGTTCCAGGACTGCCCTTGGTGCCATAGGTGGTGAACCATTCGGCGGTGTTTGAGATAATCAATGGGACATTGGCGAAAGTCTCGACGTTATTAATGACCGTGGGCCTTCCGAAAACGCCCGCGTCGGTGGGGAACGGCGGTTTCTGGCGCGGTTCACCACGCCGTCCCTCAATTGAGGCTATCAGCGCAGTCTCCTCGCCACAGACAAATGCTCCGGCGCCAATGCGGATCTCAATATCGAATGAGAAGGTTGTACCAAGAATGTTTGAACCGAGCAGTCCATGCTTACGGGCCTGGACAATGGCTGCCTTGAGCCGTTCGATCGCCAAGGGGTACTCCGCGCGTATATAAACGAATCCCCTGTTCGCACCGATTGCATAACCACCGATTATCATCCCCTCGATCACTCCATGGGGATCGCCTTCGATCAAGGAGCGGTCCATGAAGGCACCGGGATCTCCTTCGTCGGCATTGCATACAATGTATTTCTGCTCAGACTTGGCGCGATACCCGGCCTCCCATTTGATTCCGGTCGGGAATCCTCCACCTCCACGTCCTCGCAACCCTGATTTCTTGATCTCTTCGATGACCCCCTCGGGTGTCATCTGGCACAACGCCTTCTCCAAAGCGAAGTATCCATCCGCGCCAACATACGCCTCCAGAGAGGAATACGGGATGGATCCACACCGGCCCGTGACCAGCTTCACCTGATTCTTGAAGTAGCTGATATCGGCTAGGTGCGTGATATGTTGTTTCCGCTCTTTATCGTAGAAGCATAAAGAATCGACGATTTTCCCACGCACCAGGTGGGAATAGACGATCTCTTGAACATCTTTGGGTTTCAGATTGCAATAGAAGACCCCATCGGGCTGGACCACGATGATGGGGCCAAGATGGCAGGAACCGATACAGCCGGTTTCATGAACCACCACTTGATTCTTGAGCCCTGCATCCTGGAGGCAGTTGAGGAGAGCATCCCGGACAGCCAGGCAACCGGAAGAAATGCATCCACCTCCTCCGCATACCTGCACCTGAAACTTAAATCGTTTTGTTTCCGCCTTATAATGCTGGCGGATTTCTTCAAGATCTTGCTTACTTGAGATAACAGTTTTTATATCCGCGCTCATCTTTCATTCTCATTATCTATAAATATAATAACGCCCGGTTATGTCCGGGTATCAGAATAACTGGATGAAATCGACTCCTATCGCCATACGTTCGGAGAACCTGGAATCAATCGCACATCCCCAAAACTTTATGCAGCCGGTCAGGATTGACCTGACGGAGGACTGTGTCATTGATCATAACCGCAGGCGCCAGACCACAGGCTCCCATACAACGCATAACCCCCAGCGTGAACTTCTGGTCATGGGTAGTCTCGCCCACTCCGATCCCGAGGATTTCGGTGAATTTCTTGAGGATTTTGCTTCCTCCCCGGACATAGCAAGCGGTTCCCAAACAGACCCGGATCGAGTATTCACCACGGGGTTTGTCGGAGAAGAAGGAATAGAAACTAGTGACTCCATTGACCTCGGAGAGAGGGATATCCATCCGCTCGGCAATGAGCTTTTGGATATGTAAAGGAAGGTATCCATAGACACCTTGGACAAGATGGAGGATCTGAATCAAACTCCCGGGCTCGGTTTTGAACTCGTCGATAATCTCCTTCACTCTGACCAGCTTTTCTTGTTCACTCTCTTTACCGCACTGACATTGTATGAATGGGGCCTGCATCGTCCGTTACCTTCCTTCCTTTATAGGTTATCAGCGCGTCATCCGCACTCATTTTACGAAAGATAACATACACTTACACTGCCACTTTTGATTATAATAATAGAAGTATTCCATTATGCTGTCAAGGCTCATATCGAGAAAAAAAGCGCTAATCCATCCTTTTATCATGCGAGCTATGTATGTTGACAAGATACGTGTTCTGGGTCACATTTCGTTTACCCCTGTCTTCATTATCGATCGGTAAACAGGAAAAACAGAACGACCTGGTAAAGGTGAAATAAAAGGCAAGGAAATCAGTAGAAATTTCCTTAATCTGGATAGTAAAATCAGGACCCTTCCTGGTTCCTACGCAGAGAAGCGGCCCGATTGTGGAGAATGTCGGGGCTGCGAGTCACCGCAAGGGCTGCTGCTTCGGAGATCACACCACTCATCCATAGCCGCACGAGATCCTGTTCCAGGGTTTGCATCCCCTTCTCGGTGCCTGTCTCGATGGCGGAGTAAATTTGCCCAGTACGCCCGGTGGCAATCAGATTGGAGACCGCTGGAGTCACTCTCAGGACTTCGCTGGCAATCACCCGCTTCCCTAGGACCTCGCGGGGGTCTCTATCTCCATCAGTGGGCAAGAGGTGCTGGGAAATCACTGCACGCAGCACAAAGGAGAGCTGGCGCCGGATCCCCTCCTGTTCTTCTCCTGGGAAGACCGCGATCACCCGTTCGATCGCTCCTGTCGAATCTCCCGCATGAACCGTGGCAAACACCAGGTGGCCCGTCTCCGCGGCGGCAATCGCGGTCCGCATGGTGGGCAGGTCACGGATCTCCCCCACCAAGATCACATCCGGATCCTGCCTCAGCGCCGCCACGAGAGCATCATAGAAACTAGGGGCATCAATCCCAATCTGTCTTTGACTGACCAGGCTCATCCGGGAGCGGTGGATGTACTCGACTGGATCTTCGATGGTGATGATATGGCACCGGCGGCTTGAGTTGACCCGGTCGATCAACGTGGCGAGTGTCGTGCTCTTGCCCGAACTGGTGGGTCCAGCCAAGAGCACAAGGCCCTGCGAGAGATCGCAAAGTTGATACAGACTCACCGGTAAGCCAAGTTCATCCAGTGGCTGGAAGGTCTGATCCAATCTTCGAATCGCAACCGCCAACTCACCCTGGATTCTGAAGACATTGAACCGGAAACGTGAACCATCCGTATGGCTGAAAGCTCCATCAAGAGAACCCTTTTCCAAGAGTGGCCCTTTGTCACGGTTTCCGATCAGGCTGTCTGTTATGAGGCCGATCTGATCATGGCTAAGCGAGGGGTTTCCAGAGGCGGGCTGGAGAGATCCATCCACACGGAAAAAGGGAGGATATCCTACCGACAAGTGGAGGTCGGTCGCCTCGATACGGATACACTCATCAAGAAGAGGGATCAGCATCGGTTTGGTTTGGCGAACTCACGGGACCGGACACCGGCCTATGAACAGAAAGGCCGGTGTCCGTGGATTTCCGTATTATAAACGGCTGTTACTTCGCGCCCATCAGGTGATCGAGGATCATCCGGTCGAGGGTTTCATAATCCCGTTCGGCCCGCAGCTTCTCAACCTGCTTGACATCCAGGCTCCGGACCAGATCGAGCAAGCGTAGGAAGATCTCGCGGCTGTTCTTGAGATGCTCGAGCGACCGCTCTTTCTTCTGGGTCCGCATGACCTTCACATCCATGCCGACAAACTCGCCTTTCTTCCCAAAGCCCGCGCGGTCCAGCACCCAGACTTGGTTGAAAGCACGGCGGAGGTTGGCCGACCCGAAGGATTTATCTTGATCAAACTTGAGACCGTTTTGATCGTTGAGGTGTACACTCCACAGTTTCTTGTGGGAGATCGCATAGGCCATTTCATCGGCCGGATCCAGATTGGCCAGAATGGCATGTGCGGATTCGACCAACGCGCCGACACGCTTGGGATCGTTGCAGCGGTAAGCAATACCAATGGCATGGCCAATGGTTGGGCAGAAAGCCATATCCATCGGCTCATTGGGCTTGGGTTCGATCATCAGACGTAGCTTCTTGTCGTGATCGAGCATCTTGTTGATGCCCTCAATCATCCGGTCAACAGCCAACGCCGCATCCTTGGCCTCGCGGCAATAGGTTCCCTCGCGGGCTGGCCAGTAAACGGACTGGTGGCACCCCAGAGTGTTGGCGATATCCACAGTACGCCGTGCACGGTCAATGGCCCAACGACGGCAGGCGGCATCATTGGATGTAAAGCCACCATCGTCTCCACGCGGATCTTCCCAAGTGCGCGGCGCCACGAACTCCGTGACCAGGCCTTCGCCATCCAACATCTTCTTGACTTCTTTCGCCCGTTTGAGGGCATCCGCCAGTGAGAGTTTAGAATCAGCCACATCATCATCATGGAACTGGACGCCGGTGTACCCAAGTTTACGGTACATCTTGATCTTCTCTTCGAAAGCGAAGGAATCACGAGTGACGGGACCAAAGGGATCGGCCCCCTCGTGAATATTCCATGGGCCAAACGAAAAGCGGTACTGTGAATCTTTACTGGTTGCGGCCATGACACTACTCCTCCTTAACTCTTATAAACCTGGATGACGCCGTGCATGCACATGGCGTTGGCGGGACAAGACTTGCTGCTCCTCCCCGGAGCCGTGCCATGGGGACAGGCCGGTTCCGGGAAGGATCATGCCAGATTGATGGAATATCACCAAGGGGAGCAGGTTTGTCCGATGGTGATGTACATGAGAGAAGACCTCTCCCCTTCCCCTCTTCCATATGATTCCAGTGAGCAGGATGTCTCAAGGAAGGGGGCTGGGAGGTCTGGGCCTACATCCTCTCCACCAGTACCGGGCTGCGTGCGGCGGTGACTTCATCGAGCTTGCGGACTGGTGTCGTCCAGGGAGCCTCATCGATGAGCTCAGGGCTGTTCAGGCACTCCTCGCGGACCTTCTCCAGGATGCCCGCGAAGGTTCGCAGGGTCTCAGGGGTCTCGGTCTCGGTCGGTTCGATCATGAAGGCCTCGTGAACAATCAGCGGGAAATAGACCGTGGGGGCATGAACCCCGTAATCGAGTAGCCGCTTGGCCAGCCCGATGGCCCGTTGCTTCCCGGCATCCGCCTCCTTGATGTTGAGGACAAACTCGTGCATGCACACTCCCGCATAGGCCGCGGGGAAATGCTCTTGGATAAGCGCCTTGAGATAATTGGCGTTGAGAACCGCATAATGGCTGTTGCCGCGAATGCCCTCTAAGCCATGTTGGCGGATATAAACATAGGCCCTGACCAAAATCCCAAAATTGCCCCAGAAGGCGCTCAGTGCACCGATCGAGTCCGGACGATCAAAATCCATGCGGTAACCACCCTCTCCGTCAGTGGCTCCGACGATCCTGGGTACAGGCAGAAAGGGTTCCAGGTGAGCCTTTACCCCGACCGGTCCACCTCCAGGACCACCACCACCATGGGGGGTCGAGAAGGTCTTATGAATGTTGATGTGGACGACATCGAAGCCCATATCACCGGGACGCGCTACACCGGCAATGGCATTCAGGTTGGCGCCATCGTAGTACAACTGCCCCCCGGCCTGGTGCACCAGCTGGGCGATCTCGAGGATGTCTTCTTCGAACAACCCCACCGTATTCGGGTTAGTCATCATCAGCCCGGCCACACGGTCGTTAAGGGCTTCCTTGAGTTTGGCAATGTCTACCCGGCCGCGCTCATTCGATGGGATTTGTACGGTATGGAATCCAGCTAGAGCCGCACTCGCGGGGTTGGTGCCATGGGCCGAATCGGGGACCAGGATCGTGTCCCGTTGGGTTTGTCCGGTTTTCTGAAGATAGGCGCGGATCAACAGTAGCCCAGTGAACTCACCCTGAGCGCCGGCCAGCGGGCTCAGGGTGAAGGCATCCATGCCAGCGAACTGACAGAGCATCTCCTGTAGGGATACCATCAACTCCAAAGCCCCCTGGCAATCGGTGGCCCGCTGCAGTGGATGGAGATTCACAAAGCCCGGATCCGCGGCGGCTTCATCGTTGATCTTCGGGTTGTACTTCATGGTGCAAGAACCAAGCGGGTAGAACTGGCTATCGATGCAGATGTTGAGCTGCGAGAGCCGTGTGAAGTGACGGACTACGATGGGTTCGGTCAGTTCGGGTATTTGGAGAGGTTCGGTCCGTACCAGATTCTCTGGCAAGAGGTGGGTGGCCGAGAGCACATCCGAGGGTGGAATGGTGTAGCCCCGCCTCCCTGCTCTCGACAGCTCAAACAATGTGGGTTCTAACCGGCTGGCTTGGGTTTTTGGTTCGTACATATGGGGAACTCCCTGAGAAAATAACCAACCAAGTTTCCCCGATGGAGCGGACGGATTCTAGGGGGGGGAGGGGAATGTGTAATTGTAGTGCCGAATTCTCTTGATCGAGTGATTCGACAGCCACAACTTGGATCATGGATTAGGAGAACTACTAAACAGTCCCCCATGCCGGTTTCCGGCACCCACAAAGGATGAAAATCGAGTCCGTGGTCTGTTGTTAGCCGGTGGCAAGGCAACGCGATGGGATCCATTGCACACGTTTTCATGCCGCCGCCCCCGGAGCGCTGTCACACCGGGGACGACGGCATGAAGGACACGATGGCTCTGTTCTCTAGACGGGTTTGATCCCCGTGCTAACAATTATTTGACTGGTGGAGGATGCTGAGGGGTTCTTCCACGGACCGTGTGAGTTTATTTTCCTCCCTGAATGATACAGCCACTGATTGTGAGAGGAGAGATCCCCATGTCAGCACCAATAGCAACCGGAGAGATACGCGCTCAAGTCCAAGACTCCGTGAACCAGGTTCCGGTCCTGGATATTCATACCCATGTCTATGATGTCCCCTTCGGGGAGCTGCTCCTGTGGGGAATTGATGAACTGCTCACTTATCATTATCTGGTGGCGGAAGTCTTTCGCGCTACACGGACCGGGGCAGAGCAATTCTGGGCGATGAGCAAGTCCCAACAGGCGGATCTGATCTGGCAATCGCTCTTCCTTGAACGGTCACCGGTCTCCGAGGCCTGCCGTGGAGTTCTCACCACTCTCCAGGAATTGGGCTTGGATACCGCCAGCCGCAACCTGAAAGACTACCGCGCCTTCTTCCACGCCACGAATGCACGTGAGCATGTGGACCGGGTGTTCCGCACCGCCAAGTTGAGATCGGTGGTGATGACTAATGACCCCTTTGATTCCATAGAGCGGCCAGTCTGGGAGAAAGGGCTCGACCTTGATCCACGTTTCAAGCCGGTGCTACGTATGGACCCCATTCTGACCTCTTGGGAAAACACCAGTCAGATCCTTAAGGAGTGGGGATATGCCACCACACCTTGTCTCGATTCCCAGAGCAAGCAGGAGGTCCGTCGTTTTCTGGAGGAGTGGATCGCCAAAATGAAGCCGGTCTACATGGCAGTCTCGCTTACCCCGGAATTCTGTTACCCGGATTCCTCGGCGACCACGACCTTACTGGAGGAGTGCATCCTTCCGGTGGCACACGAGAAGGGGCTGCCCTTCGCCATGATGATTGGGGTCAAACGCCAGGTGAATCCGGCGTTACGTCTCGCGGGGGATTCGGTGGGACGCTCCGATGTGGGCTCGGTAGAACGCATCTGCGAGAAGCACCCGAAGAACAAGTTCCTGGTAACCTTCCTCTCACGCGAGAACCAGCATGAAGTCTGTGTCACCGCGCGTAAGTTCCCCAACCTGATGCTCTTTGGTTGCTGGTGGTTCATGAATAATCCCAGCATTATCGAGGAAATCACTCGCGAGCGCCTCGAACTCCTCGGCCTCTCCATGATCCCGCAGCATTCGGATGCGCGGGTGCTCGATCAGTTGGTTTACAAATGGAAGCACTCCAAGGCGTTGATCGCGAAGGTGCTCACTGACAAGTACGAGGACCTCGCGGCCACCGGCTGGCGGGTGACCCGCGAGGAGATCGACCGCGATGTGAACCGGCTCTTCGGGGGGAACTTCGAGGAGTTTCTGGGGGCGTGAGGCTGGTTTCAAGGTCTTTTTCATCCCATTGGGAAAGATCTACTGATAGTTTTTTCCCCCAGTTCCGCTTTGGACAAGGGGACATCATAATAATGAGGTGGATAGTGCGAGTAAGGTGATCTGTTCAAGCAAGGAGGTGTAACTGCCATGCTGACTCTTCAAGCGGATGCAACTGTTTCATCAGAGGGTACCGTGACTGTGTCCGTGTCATCAGAAATCGAGCCAGGTTCAAAGGTGGGTGTCTTCCTTGTATATCGTGACACTCCGGAGGACCGGTCAGTTGAACCTCTTGATCTTCCTTCGCATGATTTTGGTCCGTGGCCTACTGGTCTTTCCTTAAGAAGAGAGAGCATTTATGCCAACGATGACCGTTGACGAGATTTTTCAGGATGTAAAGCGTTTCGAGGAACAGTTTCGGATTGCTGAGGATGGTCCATCTGTGACTCTACTATTACTCGATTTACTCCACGAGTTTCCAACTGCAGGTAAGCAAATCCACGATGCCAACATTGTTGCCACTATGCTTTCGGTGGGAATTGGTCATCTCTTGACGGACAACATGGTAGACTTCGAAAGATATTCCACGTTGATCAAAATACATCCTTTGACGACTACTGAGATTCTCTAGACTGTTGCTCTTCAGAACATCTTCCACCCAGAAACCCCTGTACTGCTCTCGGTTGGTGTGGGTGTCGGCTCCAGTTCTGGTGTGGGATCGATGACCAGGATGGCCGCCCGGCCACCTTGGAGAGTGACCTCGCTTATCGCTGTGTAGTCCACACGCCATTCGCTGGGAGGGATACCGCTTTCTGGCACAAAGCCTCCCCCGGTGGGTTGTGCCAGGTAAAAAGTTCCACCCAGATCCACGGTATGTGCCGATCCACCGGTGTTCACCAGGACTAAGCCATTGCTATAAGAACGTGTAAAAACTCCCCACCCGTCAATATAAAGATCATTCACCGTGGACGGAGCGGTGCCCGTGGGAGCGCCGATAGGGATTTCATACTCAGGCCACCACTCCGGCTCGTAACCCTGCTCCAGGTTGATATAGGTCTTGCTCCCCTTGATCAATAGATACGAGCCAAGTTCGAAAAGACGGGTATCCACCGAATCCGTACGATAGGATTGCCCAATCAAGCACTTGCCGGCATTGATCAGCCCCAGACAACGATTCATCTGCAGCTTCCAATCCGTCTCACCATATGACTCCCATACATCGTAACCGAACCCCTCGATCATCACCCCATCGGTTCCGCTGTAATCGGTTGTGTCACGGGTGGTCACCCACGAGCCCGCGTTGGGGATCAGGTAATACCGTTCACCGAAACGGGTTTTGACAAAGGTGATAAAGTCCCGGATGCGATCCGCCCAGGCACTCTCGAAGGTCAGATCATAAGCTGGCAGAACCGGATTGTAGGTGTTAGCCCCGAGATAGCTGGGGATCGAGAGACTATCCGCGAATAGGCCATCGTCATCGTTGTTCGCCAATTGTTCAAGGACCTGACCAATCCACCATTCTCTCCAACTGGTGTCCTCGAGATTCATCACATACCACCCGTAGGTGCAATTCAATACCCGTTGCCCGCCATAGAGATAGAACCAGCTGTCCTGCACGGCCGTATCGCCAGGCCATTCCTGGACCCAGTTGGTATTGATGATATGCAAATAAGTTCCTGTCGGCGTACAACCTTCCTGGGTGGAACGGTATCCGAGCCCCAGCCCCAGCCGGTAATGGAGGATGATGAAACCAGGATTAACCGCCCGTAGGCTGTCAGCACTGGAGCGGGTCATCTTTTGAGTACCGGCATAATGCGTAGCGCAGAAGGTGATTTGCCCGGGCGAGAGCTGCCCGGACAGCTGATCGTTGAAGATATGAATTCCCTCGGTGGTGCCGGGTAAGGGCCGACGGGTGGCGGCGGGAGTGGCTGTGGGGGTGGGGGTGGGTTCCTGCGCACTCGTTGTGATGGGAGATTCAAAACTCAGCCAGACTCCCAGCAGGATGCCAAGAAGAGTTTGCGTGCGCATGGAGACGCCTCCTTCCTGGTTTGGGCCGGTGGAACCATTGGTTGCCCAGTAAAAGGGTGATTTGGTTTCACCATGGCTTCCCGCCTTCGCGGGAAT
>CAYRBI010000008.1:74403-78388 GCA_964422415.1 uncultured bacterium
CCATGGCGCTCCTCATATTCTATTGGCTCCTCAACGTTTTCTGGCCAGCATCAAGCCATCGCCGATGGGAACCAGGCTACAACTCACACGTGAATCGTTACGAATCTTCTCGTTTAAGGCGCGGATGGCCACCGTCTCCTTGGACTGGTCGGAATGATCCGCGACTTGTCCCGCCCAGAGCACATTATCGATGGTGATCAATCCACCGGGGCGGAGCAGCTGTAGCGCGGCCTCATAGTAGGCATCGTAGTTGAGCTTGTCCGCATCGATGAAAGCAAAATCGAAAGTGCCCTTGTCACCATTGGAAAGCATCAGACCGAGTGTCTCCAAAGCCGGGGCGATGCGCAGGTCGATCTTGTGGTCTACTCCCGCTTCTTTCCAGAACCGTTGGGCAATGCCAGTCCACTCCGCATTGATATCACAGGCCACCACGCAGCCATCCTCCGGCAGATGAAGGGCGACACACAGTGCGCTGTAACCGGTGAAGGTCCCGATCTCAAGAGCTTTCCGTCCCCCAAGTAACTCCACCAACAGCCCCATGAATTGCCCTTGATCAGGAGATATCTGGCAGGAGCGTTCATCCATCCGCATGGTCTCCTCACGCAGACGGCGTCCCACCTCACTCTCGCGGAGCGTTGCGGTGACCAAGTAGTCATAAAGGACTTCGCTGACTTCGATTGTACGGTTCGCCATGGTCTTCCTTGTGCTAACAGAAACCCCCGGCCGGAGTCCCGGCCGAGGGGAATTTCATCAATTACTTTTTGGATTCTCCCGTAGGATTCTTGTGAAGATCCTTGGGCATTTCTTTCGGCGCATCCTTCAATAAATCCTTGACCGCATCCGTCTCGGATTCCTTTGTGGACCAAGCCTTGTTCCAGTTCTCCAGCCCCTTCTTCATATCGGGAACAGGATTGTCCGGACTGTTTTCGTATTCGAACATGATTGGCCCGCTGAAGTGGATCTTCTTCAGTGTCATGGCCACCTTCATCACGTCCATATCACCCTCGCCCAGGATCTGCTCCTCACCACCCTGTTTCCAGTCCTTGAGGTGAAGGCTGTGAACCCGTTTGCCCAATGCAAGAATCACCTCATCGGGTTTCTCGCCGGAGCGGATGGAATGCCCTGTATCGACACAAGCGCCGATGAAGGGGTGACGGTTTTCAATGGCCTTGAGGGTATCGGCCACCTTGTCATAACGCGATTTGGGGCCATGGTTGTGAATGGCGATCTTGATCTTGAACTCCTCGCAAAGTTTCTCCAGGCTGTCGAAGGATTCCGGCTCTGGATCGGCGGTAAGGATCTCAATCCCCAGCGCCTTGGCGAACTCGAACTTGACCCGGTTAGCGGCGGCATCTGCAGTGAAGCTCTCGACACCAAAACAGGGCACCTTGATCCCCTCGGCGGTGAGGGTTTCCTTGATCTTGGCAAAACCCGGATCATCCGCCTTGGGCGGGAAATGAACCGAGCAGAACTCCATGTGATTCAATCCCAGTTCCTTCAGCTTCTTGATAGATTCATCAAACTTGAAATTGCGGAAACTGTAACTCTGCGCGCCCAGCATCACGCCGGCACGGTGTTTCTTCCCGGTTTTCTTCGCAGCTTTCTTCGCCGCTTTCTTGTCGGTAGCCGCTTCCTCGGCACCCACTTCGGCGGCCAACGCTGTTAGAAACGCAGCACCCGCCACGCTACTCATCAGGAAATCTCGACGATTCATCGAGGACATGTTCACTACCTCCCGTATACGGATTAACACACAGGATGGGAGTCTATTACTGACCATGGTTCCCGGCAACAGATCCGGTTAATGGCGATCCGGGAGAAGCGAGATCGTATCTTCTGGATTGGGGGAAACTACTGAGAGGACATCTGACTCTTGTTGGAGGATAGAGCGATGGAGATCATCCTCCCACCCAAATTACTAGGATGAAGCTGAAAGTGTTCTCTCTCCCGGAACCTCGAACCGTTCCGGATGCTGACATTCAGCCGCTCTCAAACGTTCACATAGTGTGTGAAGATCATATCCAGCATCTTTCGCAAGTTTCGCTCCCGCTAGCCGGAACTCTTCGACAATTGGGTCAATCCATGGTTCTGGGCAGGAATCATCTGGTATCATTGAACAACTCCTCCGGAGTACAAATGATTGGAGTTATCAATCCCTGGAGAGTGTTGATCTCCTGGAGACGGCGCCGTACTCGACCGCTGGCGATGTGCTTGCAGTTCCATGTCACCAAATAGTCTACTCCCCAGTATGAGGCCAGAGCAATGTGAAGAGCATCACGGAATGATCCGGGAGGGAGCGGTATCTGGATGATGTAGATGGCCGCCAGTGCTTCCACCTGTTGGGTAATCGCCAGTTCAGGTATGACTCCTAGGACACTCAGGCGCTCCTGAGCTGCGCCTGGATCCCCGGCTTTCACCTCTTCCAACACGATTTCCAAAATGAAGGGTTCAAAATCGGAAAGGCACTCGTCCCACCATCGCCGTGTGATTTCTTGGTGGGCCAGGACAATGATATCTCTTGATGGATGCGATGTCCTGTAACCAACGACTGAGGTTTCAAAATAAAGGGTTGGTCTCTGATTCATCTACTGACCTGTTTGCATTCATTCAACCCCTGGATTCATTAATCCTTTTTCATGGGAGAGTTCGTGGCATATCTCTTCTTGCACACCTTTCCCGTGTTGTCGAAAACCAGGATCGAATCTTCTGTGAGGATGATTGGATTCCCAGCCGCGCCAAAGATCATGTCATGGACCTTTTCGGTCTTCAGGTTTGTCCTCTCCATGGTTGTGAGGTTAAGCAGAAAATGTTTTCCTTTTGATCCCGTCCCAGACTGCTGAAGGATTCCCCACATCCCCTTCAGTTGTTCAAGCCTTTCGGCACTTCCAACACTGATGGCGATCAGCGGAGAATGTCCATCTCTTTCAAGTTTAAAAAAGGTATCCTGTTTATCCCACAAATCGAGATAGAACGTATCAGCAGACATGCTCCAAAGGGATACATCTTGGAATTTAACGAAGGAAGGAGGTATCGGAATTTCCGTCTTCGTGATGGCTTCGGTAGCCAAGTTGTACTCGCATACTGAGAGACTAGTGATAGGTTCTATCCATACATCTTCTGCGAATAAGAATTGAGGGGAGACAAGCCAAGTGGTTTTCTGAGTCACTGAATCCCAAGCAAGTCCCCGGTGGGGATTGCACTCGATTATCTTGGAAGCTGACATACCCTGTTTCCAATGTTGAAGACGGTTTTCCCAGCCTGCCAGGATGTATCCATGGGGAGTTCCCAAGGGGATGAGTTCGAAGCGTGTTTCTCCGAGAGGAGAGGAGATTAACTCAGAAGCGGAACCTCCCCCCAAAGGAGTTTGGTAAAGTGACCAGGATGATTTTCCTTTGGGGGTAGCCACGAAAAAAATATCTGCGGAATCATCACATTGCATGACAAGCGAGCAGATTTCGTAGTTTGGCAGCCATAACTGGTTCCTCTGCTTGCCATCGAAGGTCAGAATATCGATGCAAGACTCGCTGTTCTTGATGAAGTAGTGGTTTTGTGAGAGCAATCCGATATCTGGAAGAGACAGTGGAACACTTTCCGCGTGAACGCTGAGTTGTGTGGAAGGCAATAGTAGAAAATAATTCAAAACTCCCAAGGCAAACCAAAAATGTCTACAATGAGTCTTGATTGCCATTACCTCCATCTCCGTATGACCCACTAAATCAATTTATCCGCCTGCCCATCATCTCCGCGGCAGTCTCACCTCATATCGCTTTTCGAGCGTCTTCGATCCAGGTGGCAGGACATAGATTCCCGTATCAGTCAGAATGACCGGATTCCCATCCTCTCCAATCATCAATCCATGGACCTCGCCATCAAGTCCTCTGATGGTCTCGCCACTCACAAGGTTGAGAAACATATCGGCAGAGGAACAACTTTCATAATTGGAGAGAACCGCCCAGGGGAACTCAGCAAACAGAATTCTTCCTTG
>CAYRBI010000009.1:0-17516 GCA_964422415.1 uncultured bacterium
GGGTAAGGCAACGACGCGTGATAATTCGTATACACTTTGGTGCCGCCACCCCCGGTGTGCGGTGGATTGTGTTCTTTCTTCACGGCCTTCCGGGGGCGCCATTGAATATTTCCAAGTGATAAAGCAATGTTGCCTTGCCCCCGATTAACAACTGACCATGGCGGCTGGAATAACTATCCCAATCTTTTGATGACCTCGAGAACCTCTTTCTCGTGGCCGGGAACCTTGACCTTCTCGAAGACCTTGGCCACCTTGCCCGTTTTATCAATCACAATCGTGGTACGGACGATGCCGAAGTATTTCTTGCCGTACATGCTCTTCTCTTGCCAGACCCCATACTTTTCGGCAACCGCATGATCTTCATCGGAAAGTAGCAGGAAGGGGAGGCCGAATTTGTCGATGAACTTTTCATGCGAGGTTAGGCTATCTGGACTGACTCCCAGCAGCACGGCCTGCTGGGATGTGAACTCCTCCATGGAGTCCCGGAATTGGCAAGCCTCTGTGGTGCAGCCCGAGGTGTTGTCCTTGGGATAGAAATAGAGGACCACAACCTGGCCGTGATACTCCTTCAAGGTAACCTTCTTGCCATTAGAGGCGGGCAAGGTGAAGGCGGGAGCATTTTTTCCTTCTTGGGGATAAGACATTGGCGATGGCCTCCTTCCAAGAGGTGAGAGGGTTTTGTTTACGGCAGCACGAAGAGCCGGGTCAGAAATGCAAGGCCGGCCAGGAACATCACAAGGCTTCCTCCCAGGAGAGCGCCTTGGACCATTTTCCTCTTCTCCGGGGCGACACGCGGCCCCACCACCAACTGCCCGATCACGACATCGAAGAGGCTGGCCAGGATCAGGATAGTTCCCACCAGGGTGTTTGTTGACATGCTATTCTCCCGATTAAGACAACAATACGGGCAGCCCTTCGGCCAGCCCCTCGTCTGAGACTTCTCCTTCTTCTGTCCAATCCGGTTTGGGTACGTAATGGGCAGAATCCATCGAGGGTTTGGTCGCCACGATATTCAAGAAAACATCCCCCTTCTCGATGACATGGATACCGGTAAACCCGAGGTTACGGAGTCCCGTTTTCCACTCCTCTTCGGACATCCATTGCTCACCGAATTCGGGACGGCTGGTCAGGAAGGCCACCCGTCCACCCGGTTTGAGGAGGCGGTTCATCTCATGGATCACCTGCCAACGTTTATCACGTGGTAGCATAACCAGCATGAAGGCGCTGACACAGCAATCGAATTGGCGGTTAATCGGGAGATTGAGGGCATCTCCATTGACAAAGAAGACTGGTTGTCCGGATTTACGTTTGTGGCAAGCTTCCTGGAGCATCCCGCGTGCGAGGTCAATCCCCACCACCCCACCCGCTTTGGGAGCGGCCAGATAACAGAGGAGTCCTGTCCCGCAACCGATATCCAATACCCAGTCCCCTTCACGGACTAGATCATTCATTAAGGTTTCGGCGGATTCTACGTAACCCCGGATGAGACGGTGGTAAAGGAAGTCATAAAACCTCCCCATGACATTGTAAAAAAGGCATGTCATCCCACGGTTGGCGGAGACAACATTCTTGCCTGCATTCCGCATGACTGCGGTTTTCCAAAATTTCATTTTTCTACAGCCTCAGGGTAAAGGCAGTAAACTCCCGGTTCGGGTATGGGTGGAGTGGATGAAACCAAAGATCACCTCTCTCACCCCCGGATTTTGGATCATACGCACATTGCCCGGACAAGCCAACACCTCAACGAGATGATCTTAGGAGGTAGGATGCGTGAGATTATTCCAGTTGGGAGCAAACACCCAGAGGCCATCGATCTGGGAAAGGAGATGGGGGTGGGCTCCCTTTCCTGAGAGAACCTTGGAAAAAGTCTGGAAGTTCTCTTCAGTATCGAAGATATAGAGGGAGTCCTCGTCGAATATACCCTCCTGGATCATGCGGGCATACTTCTCCCGGATGGCCGCACGTTGGTCCCGTCCGACACGTGCAAAATGAGCGGCATCGGTAGGCTTCTTGTGAAGCATTGCAAAGTAGGCCACATATCTCCATTGGGGGATGGTCACCGCCCCAAAGTTAGTCGATCTGGGTTGGACCAGGCGTACCTTCTCGTAGTGTGTGACCGCTTCATCCCAGAACACCGACTGCATGGGGGTATCCCAAGTGGAACTCACGGGACTGAGATATTGGCGGGTGGCTAGCAAACCAGAACTGATATCGATGACTTGCAGGATGAGACAGGCCAGCAAAATGAGGATCGATCGCCCTACCGGAAACCTCCGGATAACTGTGACCAGCACGGCCAGTTGGAGGCAATAGACAACGCTCCAGATCATCCTGCCAGAAGCGCGGAGCAAGCTTCCCATGTTCATAACCAAGTCCGGTGCACCGAGTGAAAACTGGTGGGGTCCCACCCCGATATTGGGAGTAATGGCGAACAGGGTCAGAAAGAAAAGAACAAGAAACAGGGGAAGCCGCTGATAGTTGATGGTGGGGCGTTTGTAATAGAGAGAGGCGAGAGCAATGACACACAGAAGGAGCATCCCCAAACCCAGATAAGCGGTGCCCACATCCTCTCCCTCAGTGTTCGGTATATTATGTAACAGGAGAGACCACCCATTGGGGTCGATAAACGACAACACATTCATCTTATTGTAGCCATATCCTATGGCTGTCCGTCCCGCCCTAACGATGAAGAATCCGATAAGCCAGAGGGTGGCGGAGACGAGAAGAAAAGTACCACCCACTTCGGTGAAGAGTGGCACTGGCCTCTGCTGCAGAAAACAATATCTAGCAACTAAATCCGCAAGCCATATCAACCCGGCAGCTCCCAACAGATAGGGAGAGAGAGTGGCGGTGACACAGAGTAAGGTTGGCCAGAGGTATCTCTTGGTCAGTATATTCTCACTCAAGCATAGATAAACAGCCGCCAGGAGAGTCCAGTGACTGGAAGCTGCGATGTGTCCGTGCATTTGGCTAAAAGTGGGACAGAAAAGGAAGAAGGCGGATCCCAGCCCCTTCAGAATGCGGCTATTAGTAAAAAGACCCACCAGTTTCCAAGACCAGTAGCCCTGCAGAAAGTAGTTCAATAACAGACACAATCCCAGGTATTGGAATGTATCAGGAAGATAGGATGAGAAGGGTTTGAAGAAGAGATCC
Organism: uncultured bacterium; assembly: GCA_964422415.1. GTDB lineage: Bacteria > Hinthialibacterota > Hinthialibacteria > OLB16 > OLB16 > OLB16. The sequence continues at coordinate 3,154 of CAYRBI010000009.1, forward strand.
GCTAGAGAAACTGTGTTGGCGTAATAGGTGGAACTACTGATCTCCAACCCATAGGCTGGATTCGCGGTCAGTGGAAGTGTCCAAGGAGCCCAGCGATAATAGGCCCAGGCTAGGTAATACTGAGCACGGTCCCCGTTTGAGAGCCAGGCAATGTTCGCGGTGTCGAGGATCTTGAATCCAACTGTGGCCCAGAACGCCGCCAGCCCCATACAGAGCGGGACAAGGACACCCAGGGGATCTTTCACAAACTTTTTCATCGGAGCTGGTGAGTGTGTGCGGATTCAGTTTCCGTGAGATCGCCTCCCCTCACCCCTAAACTCCTTATACGGGTATAGGTTCGACACTGATGTCGATGTTCCGTTGGTCAGCAACCTCGGATAGGCGCTTGCGGAGTTGATGAACGGAGATCTCCAGGGGAAGCGAGACTCTCATCCGGACATCAAACAGTGGTGTCCCGGTGACCGGAGCGGGCCGGGTGGTGGTTTCCAGGTCCTCGATGTTTGCTCCCAGCGCAGCGATCTCATGCGCGAGCGCATGGACAATCCCGGGATGGTCCATGGCATATCCACGGACCAGGTACGGGATGCCTTCCCGGCCGCCGGAGATGGCGGTTTCGCGCATCGTGATGGTCATCCCAGTCAGAGATTCCAGATCACCTAGAAAGGTCTTGGGTTCTCTGGCATCGGGACGGGTTTTGGAGAGGAGGAGGATGAGGGCGAATTCCCCACCCAGGGTGGCCATGCGGGAGTCCTCCAGGTTGAATCCCTCCCCCGTGAGGAATCCCGACAGGTTGGCGACAATGCCTGGGCGGTCAGGTCCGACCGCGGTGAGTACATATTTGTGGTCTGTCATCTCGAATGATCCTCTCTACTCTCCAGAATCCCGCATCGCTTCGTTAAGGTATCCCTGGAATTCCGCCATTTTATAGGAGATAAAGCACACTGCATGATGAAGGGCCAGGTATTCTAAATCCTCCTCATCACCAGAGGCATCCTTGCGCAGTTCATTCAACTTGGCCAGGAGGGTTTCAGCTTTCATGGGAACTCCTTCGTACTTCTCTCAAGGCGGTTGGATATATTGTCGATCCTATCGTAAGCCTCTGTCTCAAGACTAGAGCAGGGAAAATAGAGCGCAAGTGGAAGCTACTATTCCCCGGGGGGTGGGTTTGCTTAAATACACCCGCACTTGGGCCTGTTACCCTCGGTATTGGATCAGGGACACTGATGATGTCCCTTTAAAAGGAGTGTTGTTCTATGTTTTTCAAGAAATGCTTTCTCTGCTTTTTGGTGGGCTTTTTAGTAATTCCCGCCTGCTCTGCCATCCAGCTGCGCCTTAAATTCGAGAAGGACAAGGTTGCGGCAAATGAAGTGAACGCACATATCCAGGGAGACTTGAAGGTCGATGGAACTCAGCGCCTTGAGGGAACCGCCTCGGGTGACATGGGAGTTAAGATCAACCAGAAGACCCTCGCGATCGATGAAAAGGGGATCGCCTCGATTGAGAATAAGCTCGAGGGCTTCAATGTGACTGTCGATTCCGAGGCCGACATGGGACAAGGGAAAAAGAAATATAGCCTCCAGCTAAACGAGAATGGGGGAAAGACGGTCGTTGATGGGAAAGAAGAAGCGATCCCTCCAGTGCCTAATGTGAAGGCCCAATCCTGGCAGGTGAACATGGATAACCTGGGTGCACCGGTATCACTCTCCTTGGATTCCACCCAAATGGGATCTGAGGAGGCTAAGGAGGTTCAGAACCTGTCAGATTCTGTAGTGAATGTGATCGCCAAACATGCCCCCCTCCCTGAACAGGATGTTAAAGTGGGAGACACTTGGGAAAATGTCTTGTCGATCAAGGAACTGACCTCGACTCTGGCTAAGGATAATCCCATGTTGAATGCCTTGGCGGTCTTGGGAATCGATGATGTGAAAACGGTCAGTACCCTCAAGGAGATCCGTACCGAGGGTGGCAACGAGATTGCGATGATCAGCTCAGTGACCAATTTCTCTTGGAAAGCGGGTCAGATTCCACTTGGCGTGATCAACATCACGGTCAACAAGCTGGATGTGAAGAGCGAAGCGCTAGTGGATATGAACAACACACTGGGCCAGATCTCGCGTGACACCGCGATCACCACGTTGGCCTTTGATATTGCCATCACCACCGCTTTCGGAGGGCAAGACGCTGGCAGCTACACCGCCATCGGCAACCTCAAGATGGAATCAACCACCACGAACAAATAAGAACGGTTCTATAATTCCCATGACTCCACGTGAACGCTGGCTGGCGGCTATCCACCGTCAGCCAGCAGACCGTATCGCCACTGATTTCTGGTCAACCAGCGAGGTCCTCGAGCGTCTCATGGCGGAGCTCCAGTGCCAGACCGAGGATGACCTGTGGCGCGCTCTCAAGATCGACCGTGTCCACGCCGTATATCCGCGTTATGCCGGTCCAGAGATTCCCGATGAGAACATCTGGCATCTTGGACGCAAGGACCAGGTTGTGGCGGATGGCAAGGGGATTTACAGCGAGGTGGTCGAAAATCCCCTCGCGGAGATGACCGATCCCGCCCAGTTGGATGACTTCCCCTGGCCCTCCCCAGATTGGTTTGACTATTCCCACATCCGTGCTGAGCTGGACATGCTTACCGATTGGCCGGTCGTGGGCGGAACCTTCGAACCCTTCAATCTGTACTGTGCGTTGCGTGGCCTGGAAAAGGGCTTTGAGGATATCGCCGCCAATCCCGGGTTTCTTGAAAAGGCGCTCCAGAGGATCTTCGACTTCCACTATGAGGTGAACCGGAGGATCTTCGAGGCCGCTGGCAAGCAGGGTGGCATCCTCTTCACTTACGTGGCCGAAGACTTGGGTAGCCAACATGGCTTACTGATGAGCATGAACAGCATCGAGCGCTTCTTCATCCCACGCATGAAGGCCATGATCGATCTGGCACATTCCCATGGGGTTCTGGCCTTTCATCATGATGATGGGGCCATCCGTAAAGTTATTCCCCGCATGATTGAGATCGGCATCGACTTTCTGAATCCCATTCAGTGGCGTTGCACTGGAATGGACCGGGAGGGTCTCCAGCGCGGCTTCGGGGACAAGGTGATCTTCCATGGGGGTGTCGACAACCAGTACACGCTCCCCTTCGGGACTCCCGGAGAGGTCCGCCAGGAGGTCCTGGACAATATCCGCATTCTTGGAGAGAACGGGGGATACATCGTTGCGCCATGTCACAACATTCAACCAGTATCACCAACCGGAAACATCCTCGCCATGTATGCCGCTGTGGACGAAGCCTGCGGCGCTTGATGCCTTAGCACCTTCTGTCTTCATCGGATTATTCGTTCTGATGATCCTGATGAGCCTTCCGCTTCCTTCCTCCGCTACGGATATCACAGGGGGTTCCGCCCCGAATGTGTCTCCCTTCGAGTTCTTCCAGCCACTGACACCTCCCCGTGCCTTCCAGACCATAGCTCACCGGGGGATGATGACCCAGGCGCCAGAGAATACGCGCCCGGCTATCGAGCGCGCCATCGAGGATGGGATCGAGTGGGTGGAGGTGGATGTCCGTCTGACCAAGGATGGCAAGCATGTACTCCTCCACGATCCAGATGTGGACCGGAAAACGAATGGCCGGGGAGCGGTGAAGGACTTTACCTGGGCTGAACTCAAGGCCCTCGACGCGGGGAGCGCCTTCGCTCCGCGTTATGCGGGTGAAAAGATTCTCAGTCTCACCGAGTGCCTCGCATTGGCCAAGGGACGGATCAATCTGTATCTCGACTGCAAGGAAATCGATCCAGATCTGCTGGTCCGTGAGGTACTGGCGGCGGGCATGGAGCATCAGGTCACTGCCTTTACCAAGCCTGAGATTCTCAAGGAGATCCGTGCCGTCTCACAGGGGCGTGTGGCCATCATGCCCAAGTGGAGAGGGGAAGAGAACCTGGGGGAGTGGCTCGATTCGATGCAGCCAGCTGCGGTTGAGGTAGATGCGGACAAGGTGATCCCCGGGTTTTGTGAGCAGCTCCATGAACGCGGGATCAAGGTTCAGGTCAAGGTCCTGGGTGAGTGGGACAAGCCGGAATGGTGGGAGAAGTGCCTGGCTGCTGGAGCGGACTGGTTGCAGACTGATCTTCCAGAGGAAGTGATCGCCTATGGCTATCATCGCCAGCACCCCAAGAATCTAGTAGCCTTCTCCCTTCACCGTGGGGCCTTGCGCTATGCCCCGGAGAATACTCTACCCGCCTTCGAGAAGGCGGCCCGTTTGGGTGCCGACTTCATCGAGTTGGATGTACACACCACATCGGATGGTGGTTTCTTCCTCCTGCATGACAGTGAACTTGACCGGACCACGAGTGGCAAGGGCTCCATCTCGGAATACCCTTCCTCTGTGGTGAGTGGGCTCGATGCGGGGGGATGGTTTGGGCAATCTTTCCGGGGGTTGAAAGTTCCCACGTTGGAGGAATTTCTTGCCGCTGTTCCCGCTGGCATGAGCCTCTACTGCGATGCCAAAGACATCTCTCCTGGGGAGCTCGTAAAGGCCCTGGAGAAGCATCACCTTGTGGAGCGGACAGTGGTCTACCAGGGCCCGGATTATCTTGCAAAGCTGAAGGAGCTCGCTCCCCAACTACGCCGGATGCCCCCCCTCTCATCGATTGAACAGATCGATGCGATTGCCGCGAAGGTTCAACCTTATGCTTTCGATGTATCCTGGGAGGCTCTCTCGAAGGAACTTATTGACCGTTGCCACCAGGGCGGAATCAAGGTCTTCTCGGATGCCATGGGAGGCAACGAACGGATTGAGGCCTATCTCCAGGCGATGGAGTGGGGCATCGACTTGATCCAGACCGATCAGCCCTTACGGCTGATACGTGCCTTTGAGATCAAGTAGTTGAAATTACCCGTATGTTGTTCATGCTTTAGCATGTGGTTTCCTCTCGAATTCCCTTGATGCAATCCTACATGCTCAAGCATGAACAACGTGCGGGTTGTCCCTGCCACATTGAAAGGGCAGTCCCTTTGAAAGGATTCCATTCATGAACCATCTCGTACAGCCGATCATTTTAATCCTTACTGTTTTCCTTCTTTCTACTCCTGTACGCTTGATCGCAGCCGAGGGACCACCCGAGGTCATCGATGCCTCGACCATCCATCACAAGGTCATGTGTGGTTACCAGGGATGGTTCCGCTGCCCAGGCGACCGGGCAAATATGGGGTGGATTCACTGGAGCCGGTCTGGGAACCGTATCGCTCCTGAAACACTCACTTTCGAAATGTGGCCAGATATGGCCGAATGCACACCGGAGGAGAAATACCCGGTTCCAGGTTTCTCCTATCCGGATGGCACACCCGCCGCCTTGTTCAGCTCCGAAAATCCGCAAACAGTCCAACGGCATTTCGACTGGATGAAGGAGTATGGCATCCAGGGTGTGTGGCTCCAGCACTTTGTGGTCGATCTCCCCGGTGGGCCCAATGAAAACCGTTATGAGTCCCGGATGCGTGTTCTTCAGAATGTCCGTGAGGCCGCCAACAAGACCGGGCGGGTCTGGGCCCTGGCCTATGACATGGCCGCCATGCCCACTGAGAAAATCTTCGATACCATGACCACGGAGTGGAAGCGCCTGGTGGACGCAGGAATTCTAGAAGACAGCCGGTACCTCCATGAGGGTGGGAAACCGGTGTTGATGGTGTGGGGATTCTACCGGAACCAGAACATTACCCCCGAATTGGCCAACCGGATTATCGGCTTCTTCAAAAATGATCCCAAGTATGGTGTCTTCTTGGTGGGTGGTTGTGAGTGGGAGTGGCGGACCGGGAAGCTCCCCGGTTGGGCGGAGTTCTTACGGAGATTCGATGCCATCTCTCCTTGGAATGTTGGGAATTGGATGCGCGATGACTCTGGACTGAACTGGGCCTCCACCGCTTACTGGAAAGAAGACCTCGCCGAGGCGCAACGTGCTGGTATGCTTTACCTGCCGGTCGTCTATCCCGGTTTCAGTTGGGACAATCTCCAGAAACTGCCAGCAGGTAAATCGAATATACCCCGCCGCGATGGGGCCTTTTATTGGAAACAGTTTCAGGATGTGGCGGAGTTGGGTATCGACATGGGGTATGTGGCCATGTTCGATGAAGTGGATGAGGGCACCGCGATCTTCAAAGTCTCGAACACACCACCCACTCAAGCCCATTTCGTGACCAATGGGAAGCTTTCTTCAGATGGGTACCTGTGGCTGACTGGTCTGGGAACCCGGATGATTCTTGGTGAAATAAATCCCCACATGCCCATGCCTCAGGCCATTCCCGGGGGTATAAGACAGTAACGCGGGGGAAGCCGACTACTGTACGTTGTTCATGCTTGAGCATGCCGGTCTCGTATGAGAATTGAGGTAGAAGTCTGTTTCCCGCCGGTTGAGTGGAATCACCCACGCCGCATGAAAGTGGTGACTTGTGATACATACTTCCCTCCCGCCGATTCCAGCGTTTCGTTGTGGCTCATGCCGGGGACCAGAAGGAGTTGCTTGGGATTTCCTGCTTTCTCGAAGAGATCCTGGCTCATCCGTGGGGGAATGAGCTCATCGTCTTTGCCATGAACCAATAGCAAGGGGAGTGGTGAGATCTTTCCCACCGAATCGATGGGATCGAGTCCCCGCTTCACGAAGAAACCAAAGGGCCAGAAGAGAGTGTAAGTGACCAGATTACCGCCGATAACCGCCCGCGCGGCTGCCCGGTAAGCCGAGAAAGGAGCCATGGCCACTACACCTTGGAGAAAGTCTTTTCGCTCAGCCGCAGCCACAATCGCCAGACTGGCTCCCAGCGAGTGCCCCATCAACCAGGGTTTTCCCCAGCGTGCCGAAGCATAATCGATCGCCGCCAGGACATCGGAGTAAGTTGATGTGCGTGTTGGCGGACCGCCGGTCGATTCACCATAGCCCTGGTAGTCAAAGAGAAGTACCCGGAAACCCTGGTGGGGCAAGAAGGTCACAAAGCCGGTATGGTTTTCCAGGTTCCCCGCATTCCCATGGCAGAATACGACTGTGAGTTCAGGTGTGGCATCCACTGGCTCAAAAATCCAGGCTGAAAGCTCTGATCCGCCATTTGGAATCCGTACCGGCTCGATTTTGAGGGTTGGATCAGAGGGAGGGATGGGCTTTTGATGGCTGGGTACATAGAAGGCACGATTTGCATATCCATAAAGAAACAGAGCACCCAATCCATATATGAGTAGACGAATCATGATCTTGGTCCCCGGAGGTTTCATGTTCAATATGCAATCCCTCCAGCCGTTGAAAAATACGAAGGTGGCTCTACGGCCACGTTCCCTTCTTAACAGGTGGTCATGCTCTTCTCAGGTCTCCTCTTGTGAAAGAAACGCAATGGCCGCCTCCAGTGCCTTCGGAGCGTTATCCAAGGTACCCCCATGTGTCATGCCAGGAACAATCAGGATCTGTTTGGGCTCACCCGCCTTCTCGAAGATCTCTTGGCCCATGGAGGGTGGAATCAGTTCATCTTTTTCACCATGGATGATGAGCAATGGCAGGGGAGAGATGCCCGGAGCCATGTCAATGGGGTCCTTATAACTCCTCACAAAAAATCCAATGGGCCAGACAAATGCCTCCACCAGCGGGACATGTCCCATGACCAGTCTGGCCATGGCGCGATAAGAGGAAAAGGGAGCCAGTGACAAGACTCCACGCAGTGATTCTTTGCGTTCTGGTGCGGCACCAATAACCAGAGCCGCCCCCAGCGAATGTCCCATCAACCAGACCTTTCCCCACTTCCCCCGAGCGTAATCGATGGCCGCGAGTACATCCGAATGGGTGGTGAAACGGGTGGGAGCGGAACCACTGGAATCTCCATATCCCTGGTAATCGAAACATAACACGCGGAACCCATATCGTGGAAGGAATCCAAAGAAAGGTTGGTTGCCCTGTAAGTTTCCTCCATTACCATGCGCAAAGACCACAGTGGACTTTGGTTTACCAGAGGGAGGTTCCAGGATCAAGGATGAAAGGACCGCATCACCATTTGGAATGCGTGCAGTGGTGGCCCGGCAGGTGTCATCCTGCGGTGGAGGTGATGCCTTGGGCAGAGGGGCATAAAAGGCCCGGTCGGCCATACCCGGCAGAATGAGACAAGCGGCAATCAGTGCAACTCCCACCAGGACTGCGGTAATACGCAGGATGCTCATCCCTTCAAGGCCCCCATCGTGATCCCCTGAGTCAAATGTCTTTGTAGAAGAGTATACACGAAAAGGGTAGGCAGCATTACGATCACCAGCGCGGCGAAGAGTAGGCCGAAGTCGCTCCGGTAGTTGGCTTGGATTGAGACCGCCGCCAGGCCCAGGGGCAACGTCTTGTAACGGTCCGAGTTGATAAACACCAGCGCCAGAAAGTACTCATTCCATAGCCCGATGAAGTTGAAGATCCCGGCTGTGATGAGGCCGGGACGGGCCATCGGGAGCATCACATGGCAGAAGACCCGGAACTCCCCGCAGCCATCCATGATCCCGGCCTCATACAACTCGGTGGGAAGGGTGCGGAAAAAAGAGTTCAGTACGAAGATGGTGAAGGGCAGGGAAAGGGCCGTGTACATGAGCACCAGTCCTGGTTGGCTGTCTGTGAGTGATACCACCATATGACTCCAGCCCAACCACTCCAACAGAGGGTGGAAGATCCAGGTCAGGGTCTGAGACCAGTCCTTGTACTGGAAAAAGAGTGGCACCAGCAGGAGCTGCACTGGCACCATCATCCCACTCAAGAAGTACACCAGGAGCCACTTCGAGATGCGGAACTTATATCTCGCCAGGACATACGCGGCCGGGCAGGCGAAGACACCGATGAGTCCTAAGGTGGTGAAGACCACGGTCAGGCTGTTGACGAAATACTTAGAGAAACCCGATTCGATCCAGGCCTTGGAGTAGTTGGTGGTGAACGAACCGATGGCATCAGCGGGAAAACCGAAAGGCGAGCGGAAGATTTCTTCGGTCGATCGCATCGAGGTGGTGAAGACCCACAGGAAGGGGAGTGTCACCGCCAGGAACCAGGCGGTGAGGATGAGGTAGCAGAGAGACTTGCCAAGATTTCGTGCCGCCCTTGCCCCCATCAGTACTCCAATGCCTCCTTCCGGTAAAGCCGCAAAGTTCCCAAGGTACACACCAGCACCACCAGGAAGAGGATCACCGCGATCGCGGTTCCGGTTCCCATCAGGTATTCATTGAACACCTTCGAGTACATCAGGGTGGCCATCGTATTCGAGTCGGGACGGGGTTGTTGTTGCTCGAAGACCCACACCGGGTCAAAGATTTTCAGTCCAGCCAACAGCAGGAAAACCATGCCAGTCACAATCGTGTCCCAGATCATCGGCAGGGTGATGTGACGGAACTGAACGATAGCGGAGGCTCCATCCACCCGCGCGGCTTCATACAAGGTTTCGGGGATCGATTGCATGGCAGCTAGAAAAAGGAGCATGTAGAAACCAGTGGCCGCCCATACGATCATCGGGACGAGAGACCAGGCCAGGATCTTCGAGGCGGTGAAGGCGAAGGGAACCTTGAAGAAGGGTTCCGTAGCCAACCCCCACCCGAGAAGCAACTGATTGATCTCTCCTAGCAGATTGTTAAAAACCCCAAAACCCGAGGTGCTGTAGAGCAGCATCCACAGCACCGCGATAGCCACCGAGGAGAGGATGTTGGGGAAGAAGAAGGCTACGCGGAATAGCGCGGCTCCGTGTACCCGCCCGCGCATGGCGGAGGCGAAGAACAAGGCCAGGCTCAGGATCAATCCCATCGGCAGGAAGATCAGGATGAGATTGTTCTTGACTGCCGTGGTGAACATGCGTGCCGAGGTCCCCGCCGCCGGGCTACCGATCGCTTCCCACATCTCACGGAAATTCTGTAACCCCACGAACACCGGATCTGAAAGGCCATCCCAGCGGGTGAGTGAGAGGTAGAAGCCCTTGAGCGCGGGCCAAGCCACCCACAGCGTGAATAACAGGAAGGTGGGGGTGAGGCAAACCCAGGCGAAGCGTTTTTGTTGCGCGGCAAGGGGGTTCATAACGCTCCCTCTGTCTCGGGGCCTTTGGGGAAGGGGCGTGGACTGGGTTTGTAGATGGCTGGATCCCTCCGGATTCGCTCCATACTATCCTCGGCACGCCGTCCAAACTCCTCTGGGGTGATTCTTCCCGCCATCAGACTGTCCAGGAGCGGCAGCCAGACCTCAGCCCGCCAGGTGGTAAAGAGGTCATACAGCCGGTTGCAGTAGGTGTAGGAGGCTCGTTCAATGATATCCAGGGCCTGACCCACCCCGGCAGAGACATCCTCACGCAGTGTGGCCCCCTCGATACTGGAGATGGTGGAGACAGTTTTCACCCATTCGCGGCTATTCTCGCGGGAGAGCATGAAGCGGAGCAACTCCGCCGCTTGTTCAGGATTTCCGCCCTGACGGTAAACCAGGAAGGCCTGCCAGCCCAGAGCGAAAATGGCATTGGGATCCCCCTTACCTCCTTCCATCGCTGGCAGTTTGAAACAGGAGAGGCGGAAATCGGAGGGAAAGGCATGGCGCATTTCATTCTCAAGCCAGAGACCACAGGGGATCATCGCGGCGTGACGGTTGCAGAACTCCATCTGCGCCTCGGTGTGGCTCATGGTCAGGGAACCCTTCTGGAAATAATGTTGTGCCAGGTCCTGTAGAACCTGGGCCGCGCGGGTAACCTCTGGATCAAGAAAAGCGCCGGGAATGAAGTTCTGGCAGTTTTCCAGGACACGGATTCCCGCCTGGCGTTGCAGCGCGCCCCAGAAAATGGCATCGGCATACTGGGCGTACTTGCCCTGGAAGGCGATGGGGGCGATACCCGCTTGTTGGATTTTCTCGCACAGTGAGTTCCATTCAGTGAATGTCTTGGGTGGAGTCCAACCATGGCTCTCGAACAATGTGGCGTCATACCAGATCAGCCAGGCATTAAAGACCAGCGGAATTCCATACACCTTCCCCTCGCAGGTGAAGGGGCTCAAGGCTCCAGGCAGAAAGGTCTCTCTCCAGGTTTTTCCAGGTGTGCCGGCGGAGGGGTCATCCAGCCAAGCATCGAGTGGCATGAGAACCCCCCGGGGCACCAACTTCCAGAAGGGCATCTGGGCATCGCTCAGGTCGGGAGGGGCGCCACGCAGAACCCGTGGATAGATCTTATCCAGGATACGTGGGTCTCCCCAGAAATCGATGATCAGGGGATGGCCTTCGGCCCGCCTGGCCTCCAAAAACCTATCGACTGTCTTGCGATGCCAGGCGGTTCCAAAACCCCCATCGAAGACCATCATCTCGATCTTGGGGACACCCTCCTCCTCCCCCGAGTCACGGAGGAGGCCACAGCCTGTCACAAGCAGGCACACGGCAAGCAGGGCATGTATGGGACGGAGCATTTCCTTGGGGGAAGACTACCCCAAAAAGGGGGAAGTGGGCAATTTCCTCCTATAAAAAGCTGTTTGAGAGAACTGCAGTGAATTTACTTACCATCAATACTAATAAGGAGAGTGCTAATCACATGTGGAAGATGCTTTTTTTAAGTCAATTTGTTAAGGTTACTACCCACATTATGGATGTTGGTCTTCCTTCCGCTTCTTGCCGTTTTTGAAGGGACAGTGCATCTGGTAGAAAGGCTCCTGTGCGAGGAACAGTGGCTGATCGAGTTCGTGCTCCAGCGCCGCCCTCAGTTCCGGGTCTTTGGCACGGAACCCGGTGCGCAAATAATCCAGGTACTCAGCAATGACATGGTCGAGGGCAAGGATGGGATGGAGGGGCATGGGAGTATCCTGTCAGAGCACGGTCTGGATCCACCTAACATTTCTGGTGGAGACAATCACAAGCTTGTTACGAAAATCTTCATGGTTTCTGGTACTCAAGAGAGGAAGCAATATGGTTGATATGCTTTCCGTGGTTGGGGGATGGACCTTAACTCGAATGACACCGGGATGATTATTGAGAGGGAGAATCGCCCAGTCGCCGAAATGCTCATCCAATGTCACCAGCACCCGGTCTTGAGCAATCGTGAAGTGAAGGATTTCTTCATCATCAGCACGGCTTTGACCTACTTCCTCGGTCCTTAGGACATCATGTCCCACCTTCTGGAGCGCCACCGCTAGATCCACCTTGAGCATCTGGTCCAAGTAGATCCGCATTGGAGATTTAGCTGGCCAGGAGTGGTTCTACTTCAGTGTGTTCGACCGAGTCCTTAGCGAATAACAAGACGGCCTCAAGGTCCCCCTCTGTCAGCTCTGGATATCCATCCAAGATCGACCGCCAGGACTCTCCTTCGGCCAAAAGCTCAAGCACTACAGTGACTGGAATTCGTGTCCCATGGATAACTGGTTTTCCGGAACAGATACGAGGATTGATTTCAATGCGTGATATCACGTTTTTTCTCCCATTGGCAAATGGCTTTTCGCTGGGCCATAGCTCAGAAGCCCGAAGCCTGATAAATTGCGGGCCGGTAACGAGGTTCAGGAATGAGCTTTCCCTCAGCCTTGGCCGCCTCCAGCCATGCGGCCTTGGCGATCTCCACCTCACGAAGCGCCTCCCCGGCGGAATCACCAAAGGCGGAACAGGCCTCCAGATCTGGGATGTCAGCGATATAACCGCCGTCCTCCTCGCTGAAGAAGATGTTGATGTGGTAGTCCTTCATATCTCCATCCTCAGGCCAACTCAGCAACCAAAGGTTTTTCCTTCCTGAGCTCACTCACCTTCATCACTGAGAATCCCAGAATCGTGCCCTCCTCGTCCACACGTTCCATCACACGGTCGTCCTCGGTTTCACGCATGTACCCGGCCTTCTCGGAGAAGATGACCTCCAGATAGTCACCCTCGGCATCAAACCAGACCTTTATTCGCTGGGCCATAGGACCTCTCCCTTCTTGGGTTTGTCGGTCAGGTAGGTTGTGAGGATGAATGGATTCTCAACTTCTTCCTTGACCGCCACACATATCCATTTTCCACCAACCACGGTTTCCGGCAAGTACTGGTAGTAAAGGCGTACACTCTCATCGCTCCGAGACTTCACTACTACCTCTGGATTCCTCAGGGTATCCACGATCAGTCGCTCCAAACCACTCATTTCCGGATGCTCCAAGATGTGGGCTAGTCTTTCTTCAGTCAGACGAATCTCTAGCCCCTGGTGGTTTTGCAGGATCCTCATGACGGAGGTTCCATTTCTCACCCCCACTCCATCATCTTATTCCCCTTCTCATCCATCCCCGTTTTAGGCACCGGTAACTCGATCACCGGTTGGGGGAGGTTTTCGTTGAGGGGGAGATCACAGTAAGGGTCGTGCTTTTTCGTGAAAGCATCAAGGCCGAGTTGCCTGAGTTCAGCAATTTTATCGAGGCAGAGGGAAGGGGCCTTGGTGTAACTCTTGTGACTGAAGGTGGAGAGTACATGGGTATTCTGCTCGCGGGAGAGGCCATAGCCTGCCACGAGCAGGCACACGGCAAGCAGGGCATGTATGGGGCGGAGCAATTCCTTGGGGGAAGACTACCCCAAAAAGGGGGTAGAGAGCAATTTCCGATAAAAATGTTTTCTCACCCCAGATTTTGTATACTTATCCTCAATTCATGAAAGGAGTGTGCTAGCAACATGTTGAAATCGCATTCATATCTAGTAAAAAATTGTTGTTTGTTATCCACTCTGTGTTTCTTTCTCTTCTTCTTAGCCGGGGTAACTCCGGCCGATGCCGCAACCTGGTATGTCAAGTCTGCTTCAGAAACCTCTTGGGAGACTTCCATTGTGAGTATCCAGACCGCCATCAACTGTGCCGCCGCTGGCGATGAGGTTTGGGTGGCCAGCGGGACCTACCATGAGGCTCTTACCCTGAAGAATGGTGTGGCTTTGTATGGTGGATTCCAAGGAACGGAGACCGTACGTGATCAGAGGGATTGGGACGCCAATCCGACTGTGATCGATGCGGCGGGACTCAACGAATGTGTGGTAACCGCATATCGTATCAAATCATTTGTTCTCGATGGATTTACTATTACGGGTGGGTATAATAGCGGTTCTGCAAAGAGTGGTGGTGTTTATTTTGTTGAGGTTACCTCGGCTATTATATCTAACTGTAAGATCACTGGTAACTGGGGAAGGAGTAATGGTGGTGGATTGTTTTGCGATTCCCAATCATTTACCATGACAAACTGTATAATTGCAGACAATGAAGCTGGATTTTTTGGTGGCGGGATTTATATCTATACTGTACAGCAACCCGTTCTAATAAACTGTACCATCACTGGCAATACCGCAAGATATGGAGGTGGTATCCATGGTAATGCCATAATGACGAACTGTACAATCGCTGGTAACACAGCTTCTGGATATGGAAGTGGATTGGTT
>CAYRBI010000009.1:17616-57347 GCA_964422415.1 uncultured bacterium
GGGGAGGGAAACATCGATACCTATCCTCTGTTTGTGGATCCAGATGGAGGGGACTGGCGGCTCCAGAATGGTTCTCCCTGTATTGACCGTGGCACTCCTGTATCAGGGTTATCTTATAACGGTACCGCGCCTGACATGGGGGCCTGGGAATCAGCGGAAGGTTCCATTTCCGGTGCTTCATCCCATACACCCCTCCACCTCTATGTGGACACAACGGCGGCGCTGGGTGGAGATGGCCTTTCTTGGGATAAGGCTTTTCCCACCCTCAATAAGGCCTTGTGGATCTGTTCCGTGTCGGATGAAATCTGGGTGGCCAAGGGCACCTATCATGAGGCCATCCATATGGAACAGGGGACCTCACTGATCGGTGGTTTTAATGGTAGCGAGACGGATCGTGGTGAGTGCGACTGGGTGGCTAACCCGACAATTCTAGACGCTACTGGATTGGGTTGCTGCGTAGTAACTGTGGATAATAGTAATGGAACAACCCTTGCGGGTCTTACAATTACGGGAAGCGATTCGTTTATGTATGGTGGGGGTGTGTCTTATAATGGTGTTGCTTCTGCCACACTAACCCACTGTACGGTGACCGGAAATCTTGGGGGTGGGATGAGCTGTGGTTCTTCCACAGTCATTATTATGGATTGCCTGTTAACCCGCAACACGTCTTCTGATTACGGTGGTGGTGTGTCAGGGGTTGGTTCCTCCGTTGTGTTGGCCCGCTCTACGATTTCTGGTAACACATCTCAAAGTGGAGGTGGGGTGTGTTTGGATTATTATTCCTCTCTCACACTAGAAGATTGTACGATAGCCAACAACACAACTGAACTCGAAGGAGGCGGTGTGTTTGGTCTAGACAATTCCGTTGCTATGCTGACCCGGTGTACGGTTTCAGGGAATACATCCAAATATGGTGGCGGGTTGAGTTGGTATTCAGATGATCCGCTTGACCTGAAGAGTTGTCTCATTGCTGATAACACCTCAGAATATGGTGGTGCGGTATATTGCATTTCCACCTCACCCATACAGCTGACTAATTGCACATTATCTGGGAATGAGGCTGGCCAGAATGGCGATGGAATGTATTTCTACTCATCTCCTCCCATAATCACCAACAGTATCCTCTGGAATCCGGGTGATGAGCTTTATTTGTATGAACCGGCCCGTTCGGCCACGGTCACCTATTCCTGTGTCGAAGGCGGCCACACCGGCACAGCCAACATCGACTCCGATCCTCGCTTCGTGGATGCTGCTTATGGTGATTACCACCTCCAGGCGTCCTCACCCTGTATCGGCAAAGGAATCGGGCCAGCGTTGAACTCCCTGGTCCCGCTCTTAGACATCGATGGGGATCCCCGCTCAGGTTCTACCTGTGACATCGGAGCTGATGAAATCATCAATCCGAGTGGTGTCCGGGATTGGATGATGTACGAATAGGATCTGATGGGTTTGAGGGTGATTGAATCGACAGTGGAGCGAAGACATCTGCTTATCCCGGAAGTGTATCCGGCCTTTGTTGTGGCCTAGGGATTTACTGCTATATCATTGTCCGACACTAAAAACGGTCCGGACCAGCCGGCCCCGGAGGTCAACTCCGGGGCCGGTCCCTTTGTTGAGGGGAGAGTAATTTCCAATAAAAAAAAATTCCTACTCCCTGTTTGAGAAAACCGAAATGAGTATACTTTCCCCCAATTCCCACATGGAGTGTGACAACCACATGCTGAAGAGACTCGCTTTCTCAATTAAATCCTTGCCATTGTTTTCCACCTTATTGCTTCTGGGGGCTTTCCTGGCCGGCCAGGGATCTGTCGAGGCCGCCACCCATTATGTGAAACTGGGCGGGACAGGGGCCGGAGACAGCTGGGCCAATGCGGGTGGAGTCATCCAAGCGGTTATCACATCCGCCACCGCTGGAGATGAAATTTGGGTGGCCAGCGGAACCTATGTTGAATCCGTTACCATGACCACGAGCCTGGCTCTGTATGGAGGCTTTGCGGGGACCGAAACCAGTAAGGATCAAAGGAATTGGGAGGCTAACCCAACCATCTTGGATGCATCTGACACATTTTATGTGGTCTTGGTGTATGGCATGAATGGCACCCTTGTTGATGGATTCACAATCACCGCGAACGACGCACCCTATTCCCCCACGGGTGTTATTTTTCAAAATGTAGACTCAGCCACGCTGAGCCATTGCACGGTTACGGGCGTTGGTGGTGGCGGTGTTGGTTGCGAATCAGCTTCACCCACCTTGAGCCACTGCCTCATCACTGGTAATACGAACAGGATCGGAGGTTGTGGCATCGACTGCATTGACGGTTCCTCACCCACCGTGATCAACTGTACGATTACTGGCAACTCAACCGAAAGAATTGGTGGCGGTCTACACTTCGATGTTACCTCCTCGGCCACTCTGACCAACTGCATTTTATGGAATCAGGGTGTCGAGGTTTATTCCATTTCCGAGGATCTTCCGGTTATTACTCATAGCTGCGTGCGGAGAGGTTATTCAGGGGTTGGGAATATCGACACGGATCCGCTCTTTGTGGATCTTGTCAATGGAGATTACCATCTACAGGATGGCTCTCCCTGTATTGACGCAGGCATTGATAAGGGATTTCCCTATAACGGGAGCGCGCCGGATATGGGAGCGTGGGAGTCTCCCGCCAGCTACCAACCGGATTCACCCCGGGCTCCCATCGTCTGGTACGTCGATGGACAAGCTGCCCCGGGCGGAGATGGACGGAGTTGGGCGTCCGCTTTCCAGACGTTGTCCGCGGGGCCCTTGTGGTGGGCGGTTGCGGGCGATGAAATCTGGGTGGCCAGTGGGACCTACCAGGAGGCCATTGATATTGAGGTGCCTGGCCTGGCCCTCTATGGAGGTTTCGCGGGCACGGAGACCGCTCGTGGTCAACGTGACTGGACAGCCAATCCCACCAGCATCGATGCCAGTGGTCTAAACTCCAGGGTAGTGACAGTAAATAGATGCGAGGACACCACTCTGGATGGATTCATCATCACTGGTGGGAGGGATTATATCATCGGCGGCGGGATCTTATATGAATGGGTCCTTTCCGCGACGTTGTCCAACTGTACGATCGAGTTCAACACAGCCACTTATGGCGCTGGGGTGCTCTGTTCACATTCCTCGCCTACCTTGAACCACTGCATGATCACAAGGAATACAGCCACGGAGAGAGGTTGTGGCATTGCCTGCGTTTTCAGTTCCACACCCACTGTAACCAACTGCACGATTGCTGGCAACTCAAATGAAAGGTCGAGTGGATGTTTGTTCTTTGATAGTGACACCTCGGCCACTCTGACCAACTGCATTATGTGGAATCCTGGTGAAGAGGTGATATCTTTGTCGGGTAAATTACCAAATATAACTTACACCTGTGTACAGGGAGGTTTTGCAGGAACAGGGAATACTGGTGGAGACCCTCTCTTTGTGGATCTTGTCAATGGAGATTACCATTTACAGGATGGTTCTCCCTGTATTGATGCCGGAATCGACAAGGGATTTCCTTACCTTGGTAGCGCGCCAGACATGGGAGCAAGGGAAGCTCCCGCCAGCTATACCCAGGGTGAACCCCGCGAACCACGGATCTGGTATGTAAACGCCGCCGCCGCGGACGGTGGAGATGGCCACTCCTGGGCTACTGCCTTGAATGCTGTTTCTGGACAGTCTTGGGGAGGAATTGCGGGCGATGAAATCTGGGTGGCTAGTGGAACCTACTTTGAGTCGCTCATTCTGTCTGGGAGCACCTCTCTGTATGGTGGCTTTATGGGGACCGAAACCTCACGGGACCAACGTGATTGGGTATCGAACCTAACCACCATTGATGCCACGGACCTAATACAAAGTGTGATAACCATTAAAGAGGTTGACAATGTCATTGTCGATGGATTCACCCTTACGGGAGGATACACATTCACTGATGGTGGTGGGATTTACTGCAGCCAGGTCCATTCCTCCACCTTCGCTCACTGTACAATCACCGGTAATTACACCATGGGCTCTGGCGGCGGGGTGTTTTTCGGCAATTCCCACTCGCCAGCGCTGATCACCTGCACGATCACTGGCAACATGTCGAACAATGATGGTGGTGGTGTATACTGCGATACCTCCTCACCCATCCTGACCAGCTGCACCATCACCGCCAACTCGGCTTACTACAACGGTGGTGGGATCTACTGCGCGACTTCTCCGCTGACCCTCTCCCGCTGTTGGATTATGGAGAATTCGGCCAATAATGGAGCTGGCCTCTGTTGTTATGATGCCACGGCCACCATCACGGATTCTTCGTTCACAATGAATATAGCCCTCAATGAGGGCGGAGGCATTTACTGCGCCCCCGCCGCTCCGGTCTTGTCCAATTGCACATTTACAGCCAACTATGCCACCAATAATGGTGGTGGTCTTTATTGCAGCAATTCCTCCGTGCTGATGCTCACGAATTGTGTGGTGGCCGGCAATATCGTGGAATCCCATGGAGGTGGGATCTTCTGTGTCACATCCACCGCTACCCTGACTGGCTGTCAACTCTTTATGAATTCAGCCTGGGATGGAGGCGGGATTTATTACCATGATTCCATTTCCACCGTGACTGGTTGTTTCCTTTTCTTCAATGAAGCCTATAACGATGGCGCCGGAGTGTTCTGTGATGCCGCTACGGCTCACCTGTCCAATTCTATGATCGCTATCAATGCGGCCTACAACAATGGTGGTGGCGTATTTTACTCCGGTGTCTCCTCTCCCAGACTCACTGATTGTGTACTCGGCGGTAATTCTGCCTATGTTAATGGTGGTGCGGTTTATTGTGTGACTTCCACTCCCATGTTGAACTCCTGTGAGTTTGCCATGAACAACGCTGGCCAATATGGCGGCGGAGTGTGTTGTTATGCCGCATCACCGGTCCTGAATGGTTGTACAATTACCGACAGTTATGCGGACAACAGTGGTGGCGGCCTCTTTTGTACCCGGCTTTCCGCGCCGGTCTTGAATGGCTGCACAATTACTGCCAACTATGCCAAATGGGATGGCGGCGGGACCTGCTTCGATGAGTCCACACCAGTTTTAACCCGGTGCTTGATCGCCAATAATTCTTCTTTATATGGCTCGGCTGGAGCCTGGTTCTTTTCCACGCCGGTCTTAACCCATTGCACCATCGCTGCCAATCAATCCGATCCGTTATGGGGGAGTCTTGAAAATGTTCAAGGGTATCCAACCCTGACCAACTGTATCCTGTGGAATCCGGGTCTGGAGTATGAGAACTGGGTGCCAGATGTGACCATGACTCATTGCTGTGTACAGGGTGGATTTCCTGGAACTGGAAATATTAATGCAGACCCACTCTTCGTCGATCTAGCGGGGGGGGACTATCACCTCTCCAATGGCTCGCCCTGCATTGACGCCGGTACTGACACGGGACTTCCTTACAAGGGCATCGCACCGGACATGGGGGTATGGGAAGCTCCCGCAAGCTATACCCAGGGAGAACCCCGTGATCCACGGATCTGGTATGTGAATGTCTCCGCTCCAGCGGGTGGAGATGGCCGGTCCTGGGCTACAGCCGTGAATTCCATCTCCTATCCATCCTGGAGTTGTGTGCCCGGCGATGAAATCTGGGCTGCCAGCGGAACTTACCCGGAGTGTGTGTCCCTGGCGGATGGGCTCTCTCTCTATGGCGGTTTTGTGGGTACAGAAACTTCCCGGGATCAACGGGATTGGATCGCGAATCCTACCATCATCGACGCCTCGGGATTATCACAAAGGGTGATTTCCATTCGTAATGCCGGTAGTGTTTTGGTCGATGGATTCACGATTACTGGAGGAAATACCGGGGAAAATGGCGGGGGAATCCTCTGCGAATCGGTCGTGTCCGCTACCTTTACCCATTGCACAATAGTTGGCAACACGGCTGTGAATGGAGGTGGAATGTTCTGTTATTATTCCTCCCCGGTGGTGACGGACTGTACGTTCACTGCCAATACAGCTACGCAAGGTGGTGGAATGTATAACATGACTGGCGCGGCTGTGCTGGCAAACTGCAGGATTACCGGTAATACTGGTTTCGATTATTCCGGCGGGGTAACCTGTGATTCGTCCATGGATACTTTTACCAACTGCACGATCACCCGCAACTCCGGCGGATATGACGCTGGCGGGTTGGATTGTATCAATTCCGCTACCCCCACCTTGACAAATTGTATCCTCTGGAACCGGGGCAGTGAAATTTCTCTGTTCTCTTCGGTAGTACCTACTGTTAGCCATTGTTGTGTTCAGGGTGGTTATGCGGGAGAAGGCAACATTAACGCCAATCCGCTGTTCGAGAATCCGGATGAAAATAATTGGCGGCTCCGTAATGGTTCTCCGTGTATTGACAGTGGTACTCAGGTAACAGGCTTAACTTATAATGGTACCGCGCCCGACATGGGGGCTTGGGAATCGCCGGCAAGCTACATTCAAGGCGTGACCAAGCACACACCACTCCATCTTTATGTCAACATCTCGGCGGCCACCAGCGGGAATGGCCTCTCATGGGCTACAGCTATGCGTTCACTGAATGTGGCCTTGTCGATCTGTTCAGTGTCGGATGAGATCTGGGTGGCTAAGGGTGTCTATCCCGAAGCCATCCAAATGGAGCAAGGCGCATCGTTCTATGGTGGATTTACCGGTGTCGAAACAGAGCGTGACCAACGCGACTGGATGGTCAACCCCACCATCCTCGATGCCACCGGATGGAATTCGTATGTGGTCACGGTGGGCAGTACTGAGAGAACAACCCTTGATGGCTTCACATTCACCGGCGGGAGCGGTGGGGTTTATTACACGACCGTTCATTCAGCCACGCTAACCCAGAGTATCATTACCGGCAATATGTCATCCGATGAGGGTGGAGGAGTGTATGGCTGGAATTGCTCACCAACGCTTGTGGACTGTACGATTACCGGCAACACCGCCGCTGAGAATGGGGGCGGGATGTGTTGGGACACCGCCGCGCCAATGTTGACGGACTGTACGATTGCAAACAATACGGCTTCTAGCAATGGCGGTGGTATGTATGGCAAGGACTCTACTCCGGTACTGACGGATTGCACAATTACCAGCAACACTGCTTCCTCTGAGGGGGGTGGGGTGCTGTGTGATTCTTCCGCGGCCACGCTGACCGGTTGCATGATTACTGGGAATACCACCATTGGATATGCGGGGGGAGTGTCCATTTATTCTACCTCGATCCATCTCACAAACTGCACCATCGCCGGTAACACCTCCATCCTTGCGGGTGGAGTTTATTCCGATGAATCCTCCCTTTCCTTGATCAACTGCATCCTCTGGAACCGTGGCAGCGAGGTTTATACCTTTCAATCGGAAACCCCCACTTTTACCCATTGTTGTGTTCAAGGCGGCTTCACGGGAGAAGGTAACATCGATGCCTATCCCCTGTTCGAAAACCCCGATGGAAATGATTGGCGTCTCCGCGATGGTTCCCCGTGTGTTAACGGTGGCATTTTACTCACGAAAGGAACATTCAACGGTACCGCGCCTGACATGGGGGCTTGGGAATCGCCCGCGGCCTACACCCAAGGCGTTACCACCCACACTCCACTTCACCTGTATGTAGATGCTTCGGCTGCCATGGGTGGGGATGGTCTCTCCTGGGCTACGGCTTTCCGTACTCACAATGAGGCCTTGTGGATCAGCTCGGTTTCGGATGAAATCTGGACCGCCAAGGGGACCTATCGTGAAGTCCTCTTTCCGGATCAAGGTGCCACGCTCTACGGTGGTTTTGAGGGAAATGAAACAGACCGTGGTCAACGTGACTGGATGGCCAACCCAACCATCCTGGATGCCAGCGGATTGACTGAAGCTTGCGTGGCCACACTGGCCGGTGGTGAAAAGATCACCCTCGATGGCTTCTCGTTCATCCATGGAAGTAATGGAGGTGTCGCTTGTCTTTCTGTCGACTCGGCTACACTCAACCACTGCATCATCACCGGCAACACAACCTATGACGGTGGCGGTCTGTACTGTGAGTCCTCCAGCCCCATGGTGAATAATTGCCTGATCGCTGGCAACACAGTTACTGGTAATGGCGGTGGTGTGTGTTGCGATCAAGCCTCTCCCATGCTGACCAACTGCACGATAGCCAGTAACACGGCTGAGTCTGGCGATGGGGTGTATTGCTATCCCGGTTCTCTCCCCACATTCACCAATTGCATCCTGTGGAATCCGGCGGATGAGTTCGTGGTTGATTCCGCCACCCCTACGGTCACCTTCAGTTGTGTGAAAGGAGGCTATGCCGGTGTGGAGAATATCTCCGAGGATCCCCTTTTCACCGATGCCACATATGGTGACTACACCCTCCAATCTACCTCTCTCTGCATCGATGCGGGCAATCCGGATGCTGTCTTTAATGATGGTTGCCTCCCACCGGGGCAGGGCACTGTCCGCAACGATATGGGTTACACTGGTGGCCCGGGCAATTGTGGCCAGACGGAACCAGTGATTCCCACTCCGACGCCGACGATGACTCCGTTGGAACCCACTCCCACCCCCACACAACCACCGGTCCCCACCCCGGATATCAATGGGGATGGCAAGGTGACTGTGAAAGACCTGCTCCTCTTCAAGGCCGCCTGGGGGCAGACCACCGGTGGGGATTTCAACTCGGATGGAGTAACTGATCAACAAGATCTGTGGTACTTCAGCCGGTATTGGTACGAATAGAGAGAGTCTCTCTAATAGGGGCGAGAAGGGGGTTCCCTCCCATCCTGGGAAGGAACCCCTTTTGTCGTTGGAGTTTCCCTCCAAGTGTGGCAACATGGCGTGTTTCACGGATCAAGGACCAATATGACCCAAGCCCCTTTCAGTGTTGCCGTGGTGGGACGCCCCAATGTGGGCAAATCCACCCTCTTTAACCGGATCATCGGACAACGTCTGTCCATTGTAGATGACCAACCCGGAGTGACACGCGATGTCATCGCACGCGTTTTCGAGTGGAATGGGGTTCCCATCCGCTTTTTGGATATGGGTGGTTATGAAACCACCAGCCGGGGCGAGATTGAGATTAATATCCGCAAGCAGATCGAGGAGACTGTCGAACTAGCCGATGCCTTGCTCCTGGTCGTGGACATTACCACCGGCCCCACCGCTGAGGATGAGGAAGCCGTGCAGTTTGTACGCCGGTTGGGACGGCCTGTGGTGGTGGCGGTGAACAAAGCCGACAACCTGACGCGTGAGGAGGCCGGGCTAACCGACTTTCTATCCTGGGGGTTTGATCAGGTCATCCCAGTCTCTGCCGTGCATGGGTATGGGACTGGAGATCTGCTCGATGCTATCGTGGCCTCGTTGCCCGAGCGCGCCGCCGAGTATGACCTCTCCGAGGAAGTGGATGCGATCAGGGTGGCCATGGTGGGCCGTCCCAATGTCGGCAAGTCAACCCTGCTGAACCGTATGGTGGGGAAGGAGCGCGCTCTGGTTTCGAGTATCCCCGGCACCACCCGCGATCCGGTGGACACCCTGGTGGAAGTCGAGGGACGGAAGTACCTCCTAATCGACACCGCTGGTATCCGGCGGCCCAGCCGGATCCATGACATCGAGAAGTTCTCCGTGGGACGTGGGATGCTCGCCATCGAGCGGTCCGATGTCATTCTACTGGTGGTTGATGGAGAGTCCGGGCTGACTGAGACCGATGCCAATGTCTTCGGTCAGGCTTATGAGACTGGACGCGCGGCGGTCATTGTGGTGAACAAGTGGGATGTGGTCGAGAAGGATACGGATACCTCCGGCAACTGCGTGAAGGTCATTAAAGAGAAACTTAAGTTTCTCCGCCACTGCCCCGTCCAGTTTGTGAGCGCCCTGACTGGGCAACGGACCCATAAACTCTGGGATGAGATCCAGAAGGTTTATGCGGGTTACACACTGCGTGTCCCGACCGCTGGTCTCAACGAGAGCCTGAGAGAGTGGGTCTCACGGCGGCCCCCGCATGGTATCAAGGGACGGCATCCCAAGATTCTTTATATTACCCAGGTGGGAGTAAAGCCGCCGGCCTTCGCGCTCTTTGTAAGGAATCCGGATGCCTTGCACCTGACCTATAAACGCTATCTCATGAACCGGATGCGTGAGACCTATGGTTTCGAGGGGACCCCGATTAAGCTACTAATTCGTGAGTCGACGCGGCGCGAGTCCCCCCCTGGCACTGTCCGTGATGATTCGATCATAGATGATCAGCAATGACCCCGCTGGATCGTACCTCCTCGACACCGCTCTACCGCCAATTGGCGAACCTACTCAGTGAGCGTATCGAAAATGGTGTGTTGTCCACCGATAAACCAATCCCCGCTCTAGAGGAACTTGCCGAGCATTACAAGATCCCGCTCTCCGTGGTGCGGAAAACAGTTCAGGTCCTCTCCGAGGAAGGCCATCTCGAACAGGTCCCGGGGAAGGGGTACTTTGTGCGGTGTGCCAAGCCTGTTATGGGGGTGCTCTTGGAGTGGGATCCGGCGGAGTCACACCTTGATCTGACCGGGCACCATGAGGTGCGGGTTCTCTCCAAGGTGATGACCACCCTTCCACGCGAGCTCCTCAACACCTTCGAGGTACATGGTAAGAGTGGTCACCAGGCCAGCCGGGTTGTCAAACTTCATTTGATGAACTCGCAACCCAAAGCCCTGGAAATCATCCTCGCGCCCCTCAATGAGCTTCCGGGACTTCTCATGCGCGATCATCGCCACTCCAACCTCTACCGTCTCATTGAGACAGATTACCGCCTCCGTTTGACACACCTTATCCAGCACACCGGGGTCCGTCCCCTCCTGGCGGAGGAGGCCAAAATGCTTGGCTCGACTGAAGATTTTCCCGCCTTATCTATTCGTCAAGTATTGGTGGGGCCAAGCGCGCCTGTGGCGATGGTGGAGTGGATCCTTCCGGGAGGACGGTGTGACATCGTGACCGAAGGACGGGCACCGCGGAGACGGCGCAAATAAACTAGACCCAATGCCTTGGCTATGGGTAGGATAGGGAAGGAGGAACTACTATGGAGATGATGGATTCCGTGAAGAAACTGATTGAATACCACACCGAGGCGGAACCCTCACTGGTGGAGATCTATCTGTTCCCTTCCACAGAGGAAATTCATCTCGTTGAGGTTGATGAGAATACTTGCCTCATCGAAGGGAACCAGATGGAAGCCTGGTATCTGGACCCTTACCTGGAGGGCGGTATCAGCCATCCCTCAGGATTTGCTCTCATCCACCCCCAGGAGGTACGAGTCCTGATTCCTCCGGATGGTTGGGGAACCTGGGAGGATGCGGAACTCGTCTGGTCCAGGGCAGTGGTCCATGTCTGATACATGGAGAACGGCTTTCTTCAGACAAGCCCAATCTGATTATTTCATGGCGCTGGACTTGCGCCGGTCGGGAGCTCCGGCATGTCATTGGCTTCACTTCCTTCAAATGTCCGCTGAAAAACTTGCCAAGGGGTACGCCTGTTCACGGATGGGAGGACAACCCCGGACCACCCATGCCGGATTTACACGGTTTCTTCAATTCGTGGCTCTCAAAGATGAGCGTCTTCGTGTGCAATGGCGGACAAAGAATCCCAGACGTGCTTCCTACCAGGAGATGGTATGTTCGTTAACTCATGTCGGCCTCTTGATCGAACACCTGGCGCCTTCACTCGCCGATCGAGGGCCGAATCCTGAATATCCCTGGGAACAAGGTATCCATGTGCTGGCTCCCAT
Source organism: uncultured bacterium (assembly GCA_964422415.1). Classification (GTDB taxonomy): domain Bacteria; phylum Hinthialibacterota; class Hinthialibacteria; order OLB16; family OLB16; genus OLB16. Next base: position 29,364 of record CAYRBI010000009.1, read on the forward strand.
TGACTACTCATTCCCAGAGATAATCATCCAATGGGGACCGCAGCTTGAAAACCTCTTCCGCTTTCTCGACACCTGTTTTCGTACGTTGAACTGAGCCTTCGTCTCTTCCCCTTCCTATTCCACCCCCAGCGCCCACTTGATCCCGCCCAGTAAATGCGCCTGGTAGGTGGGATTGGTCCACACATCCTCACGGTGTCCGAGTGAGGTGAAAAAGCAGCGTCCCTTACCGTACTCATGGGTCCAGGCCACTGCATAATCTCCCTCTGGACCATACAACAAGCTATCTTTCTTCATGTCTGTCTTGGAGGTGTCGATGCTCAGGAGCACATGCAGCTTTTCCCGTGAGTAAGGTTCCTTGAACTGGTACATCTCATCCTGAATGGTCCAGGAGTCACCAAGCATCTTGGTAGTGGGGTGGTTTTTGTCCTCCACCTTGATGGTCACCGGCGGATCACCGGCTCCCCAGGGGTGATTGACGAAGTGAGCGCCGCAGATTTCTCCGAATTCCTTCCAGTGATAGAAGGTGTCTGTGGCGCTGTGCAAGCCGATGAAGGCATGGCCGGACTTGATGTATTCAACAAAGGCTTTGCGTTGTTCATCGGTGAGCAGGTCTTTGTCCTTGGCCTCCTTGTTGGAGGAGGTGTAGAAAACGATGCCGTCATACTGATTCATCTTTTCCGCGGTAAGGAAGGAGAGATCGATCTCCTCCGGGTTAAGCTTCCACATGTTCAGGCAATCCGCCTCGAACACACCGGAGTCCTGGCCGATCTTGGCGAGGGTTTGCTCACACAGCTCCAGGGCGGAGTGTTTATAACCCTCGCTGAAGGTCAAGATCAGGAGCTTCTTCTTGGCGGGGGTTGTCTCCCCAGCTGGAGAAGGTGCCGCTATGGTCAACATGAGTATCCCCAACACCAGAGTGGATATAACAGATCGCATCGGCATTGACTTTTTCCTCCTGGCAAAGAAATTGAACTCTCAAGCCTGAACATGCTTTGTATCCCGTTGAAATCGTACCGTGACCCTGGATTCCCGCCTTCGCGGGAATGACAAAACACGCAATATCCTTAAGTAATCGTCATTCCCGCGAAGGCGGGAATCCACGGTCACGATCATTATTTAAACTTTTACGGGGTGATGGGCAGCCGTTTCACTTCCTCGATATGCCCCAGGATGATCCCGTTGTCCTTATACTTCTTCAACATAAAGTGTGTGGTGGTCGATTGAATGTGATCCAGGGTGGCCAGTTTCTCGAAGACGAAATAGGAGATGTCCTGGATGCTCTGTCCCTCAATCGCCACCAGCAGATCATAGGTGCCTGAAACCAGGTAAAGCGAGCGGACCTCAGGAAAGCGGTAGATCCGTTCGGCGATCTTGTCGAAACCCACTCCCCGTTGAGGTGAGACACGGACCTCGATCATACAGGTAACCTTGCCAGTGCTGGTCTTGGCCGGGTCGGTGACGGCACGGTATCCCAGGATGATCTTCTCATCTTCCATGCGCTTGATGGCACTATGTACCTGATCGGATTCGATACCCACCAGGCTGGCGATACGCTCGTCGGATAACCTGGCGTTTTGTTCCAGAAGCTCCAGGATCTGCTCATCGATAGTACGTTGACTTGAAACCTTGTGTTCGCTCATACAGCTCCTCCGGGGAATTTCCACCGCGAGGTTAGCAGGCCCGGCTAGATGGGTCGAGGTGTCAATGGGCAAAACTTGGCTGGAAATGCTTTGCCGGTGATGCGATCATGTTCCACTTGTTTCTTTCAGACACATTTATCTCAGGAGGTCTTTCCATCATGACGGAAATCATCCAGGCAGGGTTGGATTCCACAGCTCTTTCACGGAGAACCTTTCTGAAAGGGGTGGGAGCTGTGGCCGGCGCGCATGGCATCATCCATTCCGCGTGGGGGCAAGAAGCACCGCCCGCACCCTCTATGGGTAAGAAGATCCGCATCGGAATCGCTGGGGGAGGTTTCGGCTGCGGCTTTCACTGGCATGAGCATCCCAATTGTGAGGTTGCGGCGGTGGCGGATTTGCGTCCCGACCGTCTCGAAAGACTGGTCCAGACCTATGGATGCAAACGGACTTTCGAGTCCCTGGAGAAAATGGTGTTGGCTCCTGACTTGGATGCCATTGCGGTCTTCACCCCCGCTCCCGATCATGTCAGACATGATCTCCTCGCTCTCAATGCCGGTAAGCATGTGATCTCGGCGGTTCCCGCCGCAATGACCCTGGAGGAATGCCAGCAGCTTGCCGACACCGTTAAGCGTACCGGGCTCACCTACATGATGGCGGAGACCAGTTATTATGTTCAGGAGGTCATCTCGGCCCGGAAGTTTTACCAGGAGGGGGCCTTTGGGGATCTCTTCTGTTGTGAGGCGGAATACCACCATGATGGCCTCGATGTGCTTTTCTTCGAGAATGGCAAACCCACCTGGCGGCATGGCCTGCCCCCCATGAACTATCCCACCCATAGCACCGCCATGCTCATTGGAGTTACCGGCGAGCGATTGACAGAGGTCTCGTGTATTGGCTGGAAAGACAATGACCCGGAGCTTGAAGGGAACAGGTACAACAATCCCTTCTGGAGTGAGACCGCTTTCTTCAAGACTGACCGGGATCATGCCAGCCGGATTGCGGTCTATTGGAAGGTGGCGGCGGGTGGCACCGAACGCGCTCATTGGTTTGGAGACAAGATGAGCTTCTTCATGCCCACTCCCAATGGTACTGGGCCCATCCTACGCCGCCGTAGTGGGAAGATGGAGAAGGACAGTGGTGGCTTTGACCGCAGCGCCCCGGAGATGGTGCAATACGAACAACCGATGTGGTGGAAGACCGATATGCTCCCCGAACCGCTTCGTCATGACAGTGGTCATGGCGGATCGCACACCTTCCTAACCCATGAGTTCATCGATGCCCTCGTTCACAACCGCCGTCCCGCTGTCGATGTCTATGAGGCGCTGGCCTATACCGCACCGGGCATTGTCGCGCACCAATCCGCGCTCAAGGGGGGCGAACAAATGAAGGTGCCGGATTTCGGAAGGGCTGTGTGATGTCCTGTGTCTGTTATTTGCCGGTGATAAGGCAATGGGAAGAGATCATTCCGGGAGACTGTAATGCCGCTGGAACGAGAATCCTTTTTCTCACCTCACTCTTGCTGTCGCGTGAATCCTTTCTCGCTCCCATACGGAGCGAGAAAGGATACTTGTTCCAGCGATTTGATTTTTTTCGAGATGATCGTGGATTAATTGGTATTGAGAGAGACGAATAGCGAAGCAATTCGTCACTCCAGAATGAGAAACTAAACTTTCTCGATCTCATACAACCGTATCTGACCCACCCCTGGCAACGAGACCGCCAGGCGCCCTTGGGCATCGGCTGCCACGGGCATCCCCGGCCAGCCATCATGGCAGGGCAGGGATTCCGCCGCAGTTTTCTGGATCTGGGCCAGGTAGGACTGTTCCTCTTTCAATCCCAGTTCTTCGGGTGACAGCAGAGCTTGGAGTGTTCCCTTAGCATCGTAGATCTTGAGACGGGGGATACCCTTTTCTGAGGTGACCAGCCATCCATTAGGCATGAGGCTTAGGTTGGTGGGGTTGCAACATCCACAAAAATCCGCAGGTGAACTACCATATTGCCCCCATTTTCCAACCATTTCACTGTTGGGATCATAAATCTCGACCCGGTGTTCCGAGGTGTGCGCAACATGCAGAATTCCCTTAGAATCCACCGCGCAGTCGAAATAAGCGCTGGGAATGTGGAACCCGTCGATTTCATCGATGTAGTCTCCATCACTGGCAATGCGATAGATGCAACGGTTCCCAGCATCCGCGATATAGACCTTTTCATCGAAAAATGACAGGCAGGTGATGAAACCGAACTGCCCCTTGTCTCCGCCTGTCACTGTCCAGGCTCCCCGTTGGTTCCTGGTATGATCGAAACACAGCACCTCACTCTTCAAGCCCACAAACAGGGACCCATCGGGAGCGGTGGTGAGGGTTTGGGCCGCGGAGGAGGTTGAAATTTCACTGACTGGTTGACCCTCCGCTGTAAGGATCCGTATACCCGCCTCTCCCGCCACTAGAAGATGTGACTGAGAATCAAAGCTGAGATCACGGATCCGTTTGTAGGGGGCTTCGATGAGTCCCACCTGTTTGAGCCGGTAAGGAAGCTGCGGATCACTTGCGGTGGTAGGCTGTACCCATTCCGCCAGAGCCAAAGCTCCCGCTCCTTGACCGAGTGTGGTGAGGAACCTCTTCCGCGAAATCCTGTTCTCGTTCTCCATGTCAACCAGCCTCCTTCAACTTAGGTTCGCGCGCGCCGCCATAACCTGTCCCAGAGCGATGCTGCCATCGTTGGGAGGAACCCGTTGATGCCAATAAGGGTGGAACCCGCTCGCGCTTAGGCGGGTGACTGTGAGTGTGGTGAGAACCTTGTTCTGAAAACAACCGCCACTCAGCACCACCTTGTGAAGACCCATCTTCACCGCCACCGCCTGGATCATGGCCGCCAAGGTATTATGGAACCGCCCCGCGATTCGTCCAACAGCCATCCGGGTGTTCACATCATCGAGGATGGCCCTGACCATCGGTTCCCAGTCCAGGATGAGTGGACCTTCACCAGTCTGATGGTGGAATTCAAAGGGATATTCTGGTTCCGTTGGGTGGGATTCCTCTATGGTGAATTCAAGTTCCATGGCGGCTTGCCCCTCGAAGGAGCAGACCTGATGAAGCCCGCATAACGACGCCACTGCATCAAAGAGCCGTCCCACCGAACTGGTTCTGGGGGTGTTGACTCCACGCGAGAGCATCCTCTCCAGTGATTGCAGCTCACCGGGTTCGAAAGGGCAGGGGAGGAATCTACCCATCCGGTCAAAGGCTTGTTCGCCCTCCATCTCAAACAACAGTCCGAGCGCGGAACGGCGGGGTTGGCGCGCGGCTACATCACCTCCGGGTAGAGGAAAGGTCCGTAGGTGAGCCACTCTCTGGAAGGTTCCATTCTCCACTACCAGGAACTCTCCACCCCAGATGGTTCCATCCGTACCATAACCGGTGCCATCCCAGGCCGCTCCCAACACCGCGCTTTCAATTTCATTCTCGGCCATGCACGACAGGATGTGGGCGGAATGATGCTGCACCTGGGTGACCGTGCCGCCCGAGGAGAGAGCAAACTGAGTGGAGCGGTAATCGGGATGAAGGTCACATGCGGTCCGCGCTGGTTGGATGTCGTACATTTCGCACAGATCACCAGTTACGGACACAAAGGCCTTGTATGCTTCCGGGGTGTCGAGGTCTCCGATGTGCTGACTGAGGAACACATCTTCACCCACAGCCAGCGCGATCGTGTTCTTCAGGTGTGCGCCGGTGGCCAGAACCGCCGGACCAGTATACGGAAGGAGGATGGGAAAGGGGGCATATCCCCGGGCCCGGCGTAACAGCATCTCTCTGCCCAACACCACCCTCGCCACTGAGTCATCGACATGTCTACGGATGGGACGGTTATGCACCAGGAACAGATCGGCAATTCCAGCCAGACGATAGAGGGCCTCCCGTTCATCGATACAGATGGGTTCATCGGAGAGGTTTCCACTGGTGGCGATGATTGGGAAGCCGAGTTCCCGCATGATGATATGATGCAGGGGAGTGTAGGGCAGCAGGATTCCCAGGTTGGGATTCCCCGGGGCGACTGAGGGAGCGAGGTTGTCGTTTTCAAGGCGGCGCAGGAGTACGATGGGCGCTTCCGGCGCCAGGAGGAGCCGTTCCTCGATCTCGCGGAGGGTGCACAGTTTTTTCGCGGCGGCCAGATCAGGCGCCATGACCGCGAGCGGCTTCTCTTCACGGTGCTTGCGGGAGCGTAGGCGTGCTATGGCCTCTTCATCTCTGGCATCCACCATCAGGTGGAAGCCTCCCAATCCCTTCACTGCGGCGATCTGTCCCCGCCGGATGGCATCACAGGTGTAGAGAAGGGCCTCCTGGCCCGTGGCGAGGATCTTGCCCTGCGTATCCCAGCACTCCAGATGTGGGCCACACTTGGGGCAAGCATTGGGCTGGGCATGGAAACGGCGGTTTAATGGAGCTTCATATTCTTCCCGGCATTCCGGACACATCACAAAACGGCGCATGGTCGTGTGGTGACGGTCATAGGGAAGGGACTCGATAATGGTGAAGCGTGGCCCGCAATGAGTGCAGTTGGTGAAGGGATAGAGATACCTCCGGTCCGCTGGATCGAAGAGTTCCCGCAGACAATCCGGGCAAGTGGCAATGTCGGGTAGGATGATGGCCCGCTTGCAGCCATCGGAACTATCCAGAATCGAAAACGTGGTGTACCCGGTTGGATCGAGGAAAGAGGGTTCCAGTCCCTGGATAAAAGAAAGTGGAGGCTTTTCCCGCTCCAGCCGGAGAAGAAAAGCCTCCACATTTTGCCGGTCTCCCTCCACCTCGAGGATGACTCCCTCGGCGGAGTTACGAACCCAACCTTTCAGGTCAAGTGTCCAGGCCAGCCGGTAAACAAACGGCCTGAACCCAACCCCTTGAACCGCGCCATGCAAGACAACCCGCAAGCGTACTCTTTTACCAAGCGTGGCTCCCTCATCCGGGGTAAGATTCAGGTGCCGCATTCATCCTCCGCCTAGAGATCCAGAGTGGCCTTGACCAGACCCTCTTGAACCTCGTGCTGTGTCTGGAAGCCCAGTTTCTCGGAGATTTTCTGCATCTCATAATTCTCGGGCAGGATGTAGCCGATGATGCGCTTGATCCCTTCCGCGCGTCCGATGTCGATCAACCGGCTGAGGATCTCTGTTCCCAGACCCTGCTTCTGATACTTGTCGGTCACGAGGATCGCGAACTCCGCCTCGTTCTCGACCCGGCTGCGGGTCAGGCGTCCCGCCGCCAGGATCTCATATTCGCCTGGCTTGCTGCCCTTCACCTCGGCGACTAATGGCCACTCGCGGCTATAATCGCTGAAGCAGATGCGAGTTAGGCGCTCATGGGTGATGCGTTGGCTGAGTTTCAAGGTGTGCAGGTAACGGAAATAGACGGTCCGCTCGGATAGGGTTTCATGGAAGCGGGCCACGGCTGGCTCATCCTCCGGACGGATTGGCCGGATCATCACATTCACATTGTCTTTGGTCTTCCAGGGTGAGCAGTACTGAGTGGGATAAGGACGAATTGCGAGTTTGGGCAACTGATCCTCTGTAACCGAGGCATCATGCAGCACAATGCGTGCATCTAGAGCTAACAGGTACTCTGGAGAGGCCAGCAATGGGTTGATATCGATTTCCTTGATCCAGCGCTGTTCGGAGACCAAGTAGCTGAAGCGGACCATGAGGTGCTCGAGAGCGGCTAGATCCACTGGTTTACGTCCACGCACGCCTTTGAGAGCCTTATAAATCAGGGTTTGTTCCATCATGCGGCGGGCCAGGGTCGTGTTCAACGGTGGTAGACCCAGGGCACGGTCCTTGTACACCTCAACCAGCTGGCCACCTGATCCGAAGAGCAGCACGGGGCCAAACTGCGAGTCAATACTGCTCCCAATGATGATCTCGTAGCCATCCCGCTGTTTGATCATGGTCTGGACCGTGACACCTTGGAAGTGTTCGGCTCCAGCTTTTTCGGTCACACCCTTTTGGATTGCCTTGTAGGCACGGCGGACATCCTCATCGTTCTCAAGATTGAGTTGCACACCACCGACATCGGTCTTGTGGGTGATCGTCTCGGAGAAGAGCTTGAGCACGACTGGGTACCCCAACTCCTTGGCGGCTTTGGAGGCATCATCCTCTGTGGTGGCGATGACAGTCTTGACCGTGGGCACGCCATAGGCGTTAAGGACTTCTTTGGACTCGAATTCGGTCAGCAGGCTGCGTCCCTCGGAGCGGGCGGTGTTGATGATCTGCTCAACCTTGGCACGGTCGGGTTGAAATTCATCGGCATCCGGCCCCAAGCTCGGGGTCTCATACAGGCCACGTAGGTGATAGGTATAGCGCCACATGTAGTTGAAAGCGCGTGTAGCGATGTCGGGGTAGGGGAAGGTCGGGATGCCAGCCTTGGCCAAGATCGCCTCACCAGCGGCTACATCTGATCCACCCATCCAACTCGCCAGGACTGGTTTACCCTCGATCTTGGCATAGGGGGCCAGCTTCTCGGCGGTTTGTGTGGGTTCGGTCATGTCCTGTGGGGTGAGGATCACGAGCAGTCCATCGCTGTGGGGATCCTTGGCGACTGTTTCAAGCGCCTTGGCATACCTCTCTGGATCGGCATCACCGATGATGTCGATCGGATTACTGTGACTCCAGGAGGTTGGTAGGAAGGTGTTGAGCGTCTCCATCGTCTCGGGAGCAATCTCGGCCAGTTCGCCGCCCCCCATGATGAGGGCATCGGTGGCGAGCACTCCTGGTCCACCCGCATTGGTGAAGATTGACAGGTTCGGGCCCTTGGGACGTGGTTGTTTAGCGAGCACCTCGGCCATGGAGAAGAGGTCCTCGATGCTGTCGACCTGAAGTACGCCGCTACGGCGGAAAGAGCACCGCAGGACCTCGTCGCTTCCAGCTAGGGAACCGGTGTGCGAGGCGGCGGCTTTGGCGGCTGCGGCGGTACGTCCCGCCTTGATGACAATAATCGGTTTGGTGAGAGCCACTTCACGGGCGGCGGACAGGAAGGAACGCGCATCGCCGACGGTTTCCATGTAAATCACGATGCTCTTGGTCTTGGGATCGTCGCCCAGGTAATCGATCAGGTCTCCCCAGCCAACATCCACCATCGAGCCGATGGAAACAAAGGAGCTGAAACCAACCTTGTGTTGATGAGCCCAATCCAGTATAGCCGTGCACAAGGCACCACTCTGGCTGATGAAGCCGACATTACCAGGGCGGGCGATGCTGCTGGCGAAGGTCGCGTTCAAACCCGTGATGGGATTCATCACGCCCAAGCAGTTCGGGCCAATGATGCGGAGATTGCCCTTACGGGCGCGCGCCAGAATATCCTGCTCTAACTTGGCGCCCTCGGGGCCGAGCTCTTTGAAACCAGCCGAGATGATGATGGCGCTCTTCACTCCGGCTTTCACACAGTCATCGGTGATGCCTGGAATGGATTGGGCAGGAGTCACTATGACGGCGAGGTCGACCTTCTCGGGAACCGCACCAATGTTGGGATAGGCCTTGATGCCCCATACACTGGAGCGTTTGGGATTGACTGGATAAACCGTACCCCCGAATGGATTGGTGACCAGATTACGGAGGATGGTCCTCCCCACGCTTCCCACCTTCTCGGTGGCCCCGATCAGAGCGACTGTCTGAGGGTGAAAGATTGAGTCCAAGGGATGATCGGCCGCCTCGGATTCCTGATTGAGAATGGTCTCACCAATGCTTCGGTCCATGTTTGGCTCCTTTGGTCCTGTATTGCTGATTTTCATGAAAGTCCGGAACTTGTATCACGGACTGTCCTAGCAGAAAAAAAACGAGCGGCAGTCTCCAGAGAAAACTGTCTCACTCGTTAATCCGCGAATGCGGTAGTCTATTACTAAGATCCCGGTTCTACAAACCTTTATGACTGGCACAGAGGCGCGGGGTCATCCGCCACCCGTACCTCCAGTAATTCGAGGTCGTGGGCTTCCTCGATCTCCTCCACATAGCCACACCCCGGGCATACGAACATGTGACCCGCCAGGTCATCGCTGTGGATGATCTGTTGATGTGCACAACGTGGACACTTAAAATCACGGTTCACTGATTCCACGACAATCTCCGCCCCTTCGAGAGGAGTGCCCGCGGAAAGTGATTGAACCGCTTGTTCCAGGGCGGCCTCGGAAAAGGCGCTGGCGCGGCGGAACCGGAGCAATTCAACGCGCGGATTCCCGCGTTTGGCCACTTCATCGAGAACTGCCTTCACCAGGGATTCGGCGATGGAGTATTCATGCATCTTTCTTGGCTCCGCAGGCCTTTGAAGTGACTAGCACTGGCATGATCTCCTGCTCTCCCCTCCATGCGGAGTCGATAATCGTCCGGATTTGGCTCAACGCATCCGGGATCAGCGAGTGTACACGGGGACTTATCTCTTCTCCCAACTCAAAGGACTGTCCCGTGATACTGAGCACATAAGCCCGTGGTTGACATCCATACAGGATCTCACAGGCGATCAGTAGCGTGGAGGGGGTCACATGGTGCGAAAATGTGGTTTCAGCATTCTCTGGAACCAATTGTACACACCTGACCCCATCATCTACCTGACCGCATGAGGCGTCGATGAAGACCACGGTTCCGTAATGAGAGAGAGTTTCCGCCAGATCGGGGGTTAACTGGTGGCAGGGGATGATCCGCACGCGGTCATCATGCCGGTACTCCGTCTCCAGTTGCTCCGCCACATAACAACCAAAGGCGTCATCGCCCCTGAGCGGATTCCCATAACCTAGGATCAGAACCTCCCGCATCAACCCCGCCTTAGCTCGTCCACAACCTTTCCATCCGTATCGACTAGCTGGATCTCCAGCGGCATCTTTCCAAGGGCGTGAGTGGAACAACTCAAGCACGGATCATAGGCCCGGACCACTGCTTCGACGCGATTGAGCATTCCCTCTTGAAGGTTCTTTCCATCCACGAAGTGTTTGGCGACCTGAAGGACTCCCCGGTTCATCGCCAGGTTGTTGTGACCCGTGGCGATAATCAGGTTGGCCGATAACATCAGGCCATCTTCATCGATCTTGTAGTGGTGAATGAGGGTGCCGCGTGGAGCTTCGGAGACGCCGACGCCTTCGTAGGCGTTCGGACGGGCTACGGCGCGTACATGGCTACTGAGAATATCTTTGTCATTGAGCAGTATCTCAATTCGCTCGAGGCCATAAATGATCTCGATCAGACGTGCGTAATGGTAGTGGAACGAGGAGAGCACCGCGCCGCGTTCCAGCGCGCGGAACTCGGCCAGTTCTTGATCGGCTAAGGGGGTTCCGCAACGGTCGACGATATTCAAGCGGGCCAGCGGTCCGACACGGTAGATACCATTGGGATAGCCCATCGGTTTGTAAAAGGGCGATTTCAAGAAGCTGAAAGGCTCCACCTTTTCCCCGATGTACTCAAAGTACTTCGTGGCATCCAGGTTTTCGGCAACGATATTACCGGCGGCGCCGACCACACGGACCTTGCCATTATAGTGCGCCAGTTCCTTATTGTCGGTGACAATCCCCAGGAACAGGCTGGGGAAATTGGCGAAGGTGCGGATCTCCTCGTTGTATTGATCCAGAGATCGTTTGTACCAATCGAGTGTCTTGCGCGCAATTGCCATCGCCGCGGGGATGGCCTTGAGAATGCGTTCACGCAGTTCGGGCGCGAGGGGTTCATTCACACCACCGGCCACGACCCATGAGGGGTGGATGCGCTTGCCACCCAGCCATTCGATGACCTGTTGCCCGAACTGGCGTAGTTGAATACCACTCTTGGCGAGTTCGGGATTGGCTTGGAGCACGCCCACGATATTCCGCTGCGCGGGATCCGCATCCATCCCCAAGAGGAGGTCTGGCGAGGAGAGATGGAAGAAACTAAGCGCGTGGGATTGCACAATCTGAGCGAGATTCATGATCCGCCGCAGATTGGCCGCTGTCTCGGGGATCCGGACCGCGAGTAATTCATCGCAGGCCTTGGCCGAGGCGACCAAGTGCGAGACGGGACAGATACCGCAGATGCGGGCCATTAAGGAGGGCATCTCGCGGAAGGGACGTCCCTCGCAGAGTTTCTCAAAGCCACGGAACTGAGTGACTATGAATTGCGCGTCTTGGACCGAACCGGAATCATCCAGCTGTAGAATAATTTTGGCGTGGCCCTCGATACGGGTAACGGGATCTATAACAATTTTCTGGCTCATTCTCAACCTCTCTTTAGGCGCCAAAGCGAGTCAACTCGCTGACGTTAGGGGAACGTCCCTCCAGTAACTCGGTCAGCACAAAATAGATGGCGTCGGAGGAGGGAGGACAACCGGGGATGAACATATCCACTTCGACAATCTCATGAACGGGACAGGCTTTGGGAAGCAAGTGCGGAAGTGTTCCCGCGGGGATGGATGGATTCAGCGTGGCATTCTCCAGATATCCCCGTTTGAGAACATCCTCGACGGAGAAGTAGTTTCTCATGCCGGGGATATTCGAGTTGACGGCGCAATCACCGAGCGACACCAGCGTACGGGTATGCTTGCGGATCATGCGGATCTTCTCGACGTCCTCATCAGTACTGACCGCGCCCTCTACCAGGGTGATGTCCACCATGTCGGGGAAGGTCTTAAAGTCCACCAAGGGACTGTAGACAATATCTGCCTTTCCGGCCACTTCGACGATACGTTCATCCATGTCGAGAAACGACATGTGACAACCGGAGCAGCCATCCAACCAGACTGTCGCTAGTGTCTTCTTACTCATTACGATCTCCCCGCATCAGGGTCAGGTAGGGCAGGAATTCCTGTCGTTTGGACATCTCGGCGGATGACCTGAGCTTCTCGAACAGGGCACCCGTGGGGCAGACGTTGACACACTTGCCACAACTGGTGCAGGTGTCCGAACTCCCCCATGATTGTTTCAGGTCGCAGATGATGCGCGAGTCATCTCCGCGTCCCATCAAGTCCCAGGTATGGGCTCCCTCCACCTCCGCACACACGCGGATACAGCGCATGCAACGGATACAACGGTTGTTGTCCATGCCGAAACGTTCATGCGACATGTCGACTGACAAGGAGGGATAACGATATGGGAAGTGAATGTGTGTCAATCCGAGTTTCTGGGCCCAGGCCTGCAATTCGCAGTGGCCATTGGAAACGCAGATCGAGCAGATGTGATTACGCGCCACGAACAAGAGCTCCAGCAGCATCTGGCGGTAACGGGTCAGGCGCTCCGAGTTTGTCGTAACTTCCATGCCTTCCTGGCACTCGGTCACGCAGGCTGGAAGCAACTTATTTGTTCCTTTGACCTCCACCAGACAGAGACGGCAGGCCCCAATCGGGGACAACCCGTCCAGGTGGCAGAGGGTAGGGATCTGGATGTTATTTTCGCGGGCGACTGTCAGGATGGTCTGGTCCTCACTCGCGCTCACGTCGCGTCCATCGATAACTAATGTTTTGATTTTTGCGATTGGGCTCATGTCATATCCTCCCGGACTCAGCCTTCCACCTGGAGCTGGGAGACATACTCATCCCGGAAGTACTTGAAGGTACTCAACACCGGGTTGGGTGCGGTCTGCCCGAGTCCGCAGAGACTTGTGGATTTTACCACGTCGCAGAGTTCCTCCAACATCAGGAGGTCCCGCTGGCTGGCTTCGCCATTCGCGATCTTCGCCAGCAGGTCGTGCATCACGGCGGTCCCGATCCGGCAAGGTACACACTTGCCACAGGACTCTGATTTGCTGAATTCCATGAAGAACTTGGCCACATCGACCATGTTGGAGGTTTCATCCATCACGATCATGCCGCCCGACCCCATGATCGAGCCAAGGCGGTTGAGGGATTCATAATCAACTGGAGCGTCCAGGAAGGTTTCCGGGATGCAACCTCCCGAGGGACCACCGGTTTGGACCGCTTTGAAGCGTTTTCCTTCTGGAATGCCACCCCCGATGTCGAAGATGATTTCCCGCAGGGTGATGCCCATGGGAACCTCGATCAGGCCGGTGTTATCAACCCGTCCGGCCAAGGCGAAGACCTTGGTGCCCTTGCTCTTTTCGGTGCCGATCGAGGCGAACCAATCCCCACCCTTGCGTATAATGGTGGGAATATTGGCCAGCGTCTCCACGTTATTAATGAGAGTGGGCGAATCCCATACGCCGGATTCAGCGGGGAAGGGAGGACGAGGGCGTGGAGTTCCACGGCGGCCTTCGATGGAGGCCAACAGCGCGGTTTCCTCGCCGCACACAAAGGCGCCCGCGCCCAAACGCAGTTCGATGTTGAATTGATGCGGAGTTCCCGCGATCTCGTTACCAAGCATACCGAAACGGTTGGCTTGGCGGATAGCGTTCCGCAGTCTCTTGATGGCCAAGGGGTATTCAGCGCGTACATAGATGTAGCCGTTGGTGGCGCCGACCGCATACGCCGCGATGGTCATGCCTTCGATGACCCGGTGCGGATCACTCTCGAGTACGCTGCGGTCCATGAACGCGCCGGGATCGCCTTCATCGGCGTTACACACTACGAATTTGCCACGTCCTTGCGCGCGTGACTTGGCGACCATGCTCCATTTCAGTCCTGTGGGGAATCCAGCACCGCCGCGTCCACGCAGCCCGCTCTTAATGATCTCCTCGATGGTTTCCTGAGGAGTCATCTCGCTGAGCACGTTGACGAGTGATGAATAACCGCCCACGGCGATGTATTCCTCGATCCGTTCTGGATCGATATGTCCACAGTTCTCCAAGACCACCTTCTGTTGACGTTTGAAGAAGGGGACATCGGTGGAGCACTCCAGCCGGCTGACTGGTTGTTCTTTGCCGAGGTTCTCGACAATCTCGGTCGAATCATCGGGTTTCACATACTGATAAAGGGTTCCCTCGGGTTCAACCGAGACCAATGGACCGCGCGAACACAGGCCCATGCAGCCGACACCCTTGACATGGTATTTCTCGCCCAGACCTTGGCGGTCGATCTCCTTGGTGAGCGATTCCTGCACCTTGTCCGCATGGGAGGACAGGCACCCCGCCGCCACACAGACGCAGATGTGCTTCTGGAACTTCCCTTGAGCTTCCTGCTCTTCCGTTGATACCTGGCTTAGTTCGTCGACGTTCATTGGCTCAACATCTCCTCGACCCGTTCGTTAAAGGACGACGGATTGGCATTGCCGACCACGACACCATCCAGAACTACCGCGGGAGCGATACCACAAGCTCCCAAACAACGCGCCGTTATCAAGGACAATTCACCATCCGGGGTGGTTTCACCCGCCTTGATTCCGTGAGCTTTTTCGAGATTGCCCAGGATATGTCCAGTGCCTTTAATATAGCAGGCGGTACCCATGCACACCACGCACGTGTGCTTGCCCTGAGGCTTCATGTTGAAATAATGATAGAAGGTCGCAACGCCATAAGCCTGACTGAGTGGTACCCGCAGGGCGCGCGCCACATATTTCAGGGCCTCTTCATCGACATAACCGAAGCTCTCCTGAACCGCATGGAGGGTCTCGATTAAAGCGTGGGGTTTATACCCCAACCGCCTCATCGTGGTAGAGATGAGACGCCACCGCTTGTCATCCGATGGAAGAGGTATTTTTTCGGGTGCAAGAATCATTACTGTCTCCTCTGTGTATTACCACTGCCAAGAGGGAGGAGGCGGATCACGCCACTCCACCCTCTCGATTATACCACCTTGTAACGGTCAAAGGTTTGTAAAGTCTTCATGTAATTCGCGCGTTCGAAGGCCGCGGGTTCGGCACAGGATTTTTGGCTGACACTCCCCTTCATCATTTCCACGGAATCGTATTCATTCTCCTCCATCCAGCGGCGCATTTCCGCTTCGATGGCGGTCAGGCGGCTGGGACCATTCCGGAGGATTTCCGAGCAGATCATGGCTACATCCGCGCCGACCATGAGGGTTTTGATGACAGATTGTCCATCCACGATGCCGCTGGTGGCGGCCATACTGAGTTTCAGGTGGCCGTACAGGATTGCGATCCAGCGCAGGGGGAGCCGCATTTCATAATTCGTGGAGAGCAGCAAGTTAGGTTTAACGGTGAGCTCCTCCAGGTCGATGTCAGGCTGGTAGAAACGGTTGAATAACACCAGACCGTCCGCCCCCGCCGCCTCAAGCTTCTTCCCCATTGCGAATAACGAACTGAAATAGGGGCTGAGTTTCATCGCCACAGGGATCTTCACGCTCTTTTTGACCTCAGTGAGAACATCGACATACTTCTGCTCGATATCGTTCCCAGTGAGATCTGGATTGGCGGGGATGTAATAGAGGTTGATCTCCAACGCATCCGCACCGGCCTGTTCGATTTTCTTGGCGAAAGTGGTCCACCCACCCACCGAAACACCATTGAGGCTTCCGATCACCGGGATGTCCACGGCTTCTTTCACCTTGCTGAGGTGCTCGAGGTATTCCTCCGGGCCGAGATTATAGGTCCCAATCTCGGGGAAATACGACAGCGCCTCGGCATGAGCGTTAGCGGAACGCACCAGGAAGTGGTCCAGTTCCTCAGCCTCGTGGCTGATCTGTTCCTCGAACAACGAGTACATGACGATTGCCGAGGCTCCTGCATCTTCCAGCGAGCGGACCATCCCCAAATCGCGGGAAAGTGGTGCCGCTGCCGAGGGGACCAACGGGCTTCTCAGTTTCAGTCCCAAGTAATTTGTCGATAGATCCATCGGTTGCTTTCCTCCTCCAGATCCGAATCTTTCCTAAGCACCGCAGCTACGCACGGTGACGGGTTTGCTATCCACAGGGGGCCCTTCCGCCACCGCACGGACTCGCGGTGGTGCCCCAACCAACGATGTTCTCAGGATGGTCTAGTTCGTCTGACCGCTTCCGCTTGCGCCGAAATCGGCGGCCGCGAGCGAGCTGTACCGCTTCCAGCGGTCGATCGCATCTTTCTGTGCCTGTTCAATCAGGCGGGCTGCCGCTTCGGGATTACTCTTGGTCAGCATCTTATAGCGGGTTTCGTTGTAAGCATATTCGGCGACCGGAAGCTTCGGCTCACGGTAATCCAAAGTGAGTGGATTTTCGCCCTTGGCCTTGAGTTCCGGATTATAACGGTAGAGGGGCCAATGGCCGCACTGGACCGCCATCTTCTGGCAATCCAGACCCTTGCTCATATCGATCCCGTGGGCGATGCAGTGGCTGTAAGCAATGATGATCGAGGTTCCCTCGTACCGCTCGGCTTCAATAAAGGCGCGTACCACTTGGTTGTCGTTAGCGCCCAAAGAAACCTGGGCGACATAGACGGTGCCATAGCTCATGGCCATCATGCCCAGATCCTTCTTGCCGGTCGGCTTGCCACCGGCCGCGAACTTGGCGACGGCACCACGCGGGGTGGACTTGGAGGCCTGACCTCCCGTGTTGGAGTACACCTCGGTGTCCAGGACCAGGATGTTGATGTTGCGTCCCGAAGCCAGGACATGATCGAGTCCGCCGTATCCAATGTCGTAAGCCCAACCATCACCACCGATGCTCCAGATGCTCTTCTTGACGAGATAATCGGCAATGGTGAGTAGACGTTTGGCCTCGGGTTTGGAGCAGGAAGCGAGTTTCGCCTTGAGCGCGGCTACCCGTTCGCGTTGATCGTAGATGCCAGTCTCATCGGACTGGTTGGCGTTGATGATTGCTCCGGCGAGGTCCGTTTCAATTTCGCTCTTGAGTAGATCCACCAGCTCGAGCGCCTGATGATTCAGCTTGTCTACAGAGAGGCGGAAGCCCAGACCGAACTCGGCGCAGTCCTCGAACAAGGAGTTGGACCAGGCCGGGCCGCGTCCATCAGCATTTTGGGCCCAAGGGGTGGTTGGCAGGTTTCCGCCATAGATCGAGGAACAACCTGTTGCGTTGGCGCACAAGGCACGGTCACCGAAGAGCTGGCTGAGAAGCTTCAGATAAGGCGTCTCGCCGCATCCCGCGCAAGCGCCGGAGTACTCGAAGAGTGGGCGCAGTAACTGTGAACCTTTGATGGTGTCCACCTTGACACTGCGGCGGTCGATCTCGGGAATACCCAAGAAGAAGTCGTAGTTAGCCCGTTCCTGCTCGCGCAAGGGGAGCTGCAGTTTCATGTTGATCGCCTTGAAATGGGTCTCCCGTTTGTTCTTCGCCGGGCAGACCTCCACGCACAGGCCGCAGCCGGTGCAATCCTCGGCGGCTACCTGCAGGGTCACCTTCATTCCCTTGAATTCGTTACCCTTCCAATCCGCGGATTGGAAGGTGGCGGGAGCGCCTTCCAGGGTTTTGGGATCATACACCTTCATGCGGATGGCCGCGTGTGGGCAGATGATCGAGCACTTGGCACATTGGATGCACCATTCAGGATCCCACACCGGAATATCCTGAGCGATGTTGCGCTTCTCCCACTGAGTCGTGGCGGTTGGGAATGTTCCATCCACTGGCATGGCGCTGACGGGCAATTGATTACCAAAACCACCATAAATCGGCGCGGTAACCTTCTGCACGAATTCGGGAGCATTGGGGGGTACGATAGGGGGACGTTCGATCTTGCTGGTAACCGAGGCCGGAACCTTGACCTCATGGAGGTTGGCAAGGGTCATATCGACTGCTTCAAAGTTCTTCTGAACAACGGCCTCGCCTTTCTTGCCATAGGTTTTCTTAATGGCCTTCTTGATGGCGGCGATGGCTTCATCCTTAGGCAGGACACCGCTGATCGCGAAGAAACAGGTCTGCATGATGGTGTTGATACGTCCGCCCATCCCACTGTCACGTGCCACATTGATGGCGTCGATGACATAGAGCTTGATCTTCTTGTCGATGATCTCCTGCTGCAGACTGCGTGGAATCTGATCCCATACCTCGTCCGGGCCATAGGGGCTGTTCAACAGGAAAGTCGCACCTGGCATCGCGTCCGCCAGCACATCGTAACGCTCCAGGAAGACGAACTGGTGGCAGGCCACGAAATTGGCTGAGGTGATCAGGTAAGGTGCGTGGATTTCACGGGGACCAAAGCGCAGGTGCGATACGGTGATCGCGCCTGCTTTCTTGGAGTCATATACAAAGTATCCCTGAGCGTAGTTGCCAGGCTCCTCGCCGATGATCTTCACCGAGTTCTTGTTGGCGCCGACTGTTCCATCCGACCCAAGGCCATAAAACAGGGCACGGACGACATCATCCGCCTCGATTGAGAAGGATTCGTCATAATCAAGACTCGTGTGTGATACATCGTCGTTGATCCCCACGGTGAAGTGATTCTTGGGTTTGGCCTTCTTCAATTCATCGAAGACACCTTTGACCATACCGGGTGTAAATTCCTTGGAGGAGAGTCCATACCGTCCGCCAGTGACACGTGGCGGTTGCTTGAAGGGACTTACGCCATCCGCCAAGGTTTCCGTGAAGGCGGTAACAACATCCTGGTAAAGGGGTTCGCCCAAAGAACCGGGTTCTTTTGTCCGGTCGAGGACAGCCACGGCCTTGGTGGTGATGGGCAGGGCCTTGATGAATTGCTCAACAGGGAAAGGACGATAGAGGCGGACCTTGATAACGCCGGCCTTCTCGCCACGAGCTTGGAGGAATTTTACGGTTTCCTCCACGGTTTCGGCGCCTGAACCCATGATGACGATGACTTGTTCGGCATCAGGTGCGCCCACATACTCGACGAGATGGTACTGCCGTCCAACAATCTTCGCGAAGCGGTCCATGTACTTCTGGACAATACCGGGGACAGCATCATAAAAAGGATTGACTGTTTCGCGGCCTTGGAAATAGACATCCGGGTTTTGCGCGGTGCCGCGCAGCATCGGCTTGTCGGGGCTTAGGGCGCGTGCACGATGAGCGGCAATCAGGTCATCATCCAGCATGGCCAACATATCTTCATCCGAGAGGGCTTCGACCTTGGCAACTTCATGTGAGGTACGGAAACCATCGAAGAAGTGGATAAAGGGAACACGCGCCTCGAGTGTCGCGGCTTGAGCGATCAGGGCGGTATCCATAACCTCTTGAACGGAATTAGAGCCTAACATGGCAAAGCCGGTGGAACGGGCTGAGGTGATGTCTTGATGATCGCCGAAGATGGAGAGCGCTTGTGCGGCGATAGAACGTGCGGCGACATGGATGACCGCCGAGGTGAGTTCTCCCGCGATCTTATACATATTGGGAATCATCAGCAACAAGCCTTGCGACGAGGTAAACGTGGTCGTCAGGGCTCCAGCCTGCAGCGAGCCGTGAACCGCACCAGCCGCTCCACCCTCACTCTGCATCTCGGCGACATGCGGAATTGTCCCCCAGATGTTCTTGCATCTCTCGGAAGCCCATTGGTCCGAGAATTCTCCCATCGGAGACGAGGGGGTGATGGGGTAAATGGCAATTACTTCATTTGTGCGGAAGGCGGTATATGCGGCGGCTTCGTTTCCGTCAATAGTGATCCAAGGGCGGGGCATGTCCTTTTCTCCAACCTTTCTTTCTTGGGCGGTGAGTCGTTGTTAGTGGTAGTTACCGTTCTTGGTATAATGTGGTAATTTAATACTTATATTCACCGAAGTCAAGACCAAATCGGACCGTCCTCTCTTATATTCGTATTATTGTTTCCAGGTATTGACTCAACTCTTGATAAATCAGATTGTTATACAGGTTGTCTGGGAGCAGGAATGACAAGCTGTATCACTTGTCGAGTTCGTGAATGATATCGAGAAAAACTACTCGATTTGAATATCGCCTGGAGGGAGTCTCTTTCGTGAAAAAACTTCAATGGGGGATATTGGGAACTGGAACGATTGCACACACTTTCATTAAGGATCTGCAATCCTCCAGAACAGGGATTGCTACGGCGGTCGCCAGCCGTCATCAATCTTCAGCCGAACAAACCGCCATCGAGCTGGGAGTCCCCCGCTGGTATAAGGGATATGCCACGCTCCTTGAAGATCCGGACATCGATGCGGTCTACATCGCCACTTTACACCCCTTTCATAAAGAATGGGCGATTCGTGCCGCCGAGGCGGGTAAACATATCCTCTGTGAAAAACCGATCGGTATGAATACGGGGGAGGCCTTGGAGATCATCGCCGCCGCGCGCAAGCATGATGTGTTCTTGATGGAAGCCTTCATGTACCGCTGTCACCCGCAGATCGCCAAACTGGTGGAGTTGCTCCGTGCGGGAACGATTGGGGAGGTAAGGCTTATCCAGGCGGTGTTCAGTGGTAATGGACATTTTCCATTGGACCACCGGGCGCTGGACCGGAGTCTGGGCGGGGGAGCTATTCTGGATGTGGGCTGCTACTGCACCTCGATGACCCGCCTTGTGGCGGGTGTCGCATTGGGGGGAGAAATCCATGAACCGGATGAAATCACCGCTTATGGGGTCATTGGGCCGGAGAGCCGGGTGGATGAGTATGCCATCCTGAATGCCAGGTTTCCGGGGGGGATCCTCGCGCAACTCTCAACTGGCCTGCACCTTGACCAAGAGGAGGTGGTACGCATTTATGGGAGCGAGGGGTGGATTGTGGTCCGCTCCCCCTGGTTACCTCAGCGTGATGGCCGTGAACCTATTCTGGAGATTCACCGGCCTGGGCAAGAGGAACCGGAGCTCCTCCGGGTGGAAAGCGATAGGGGGCTGTATGCTCTGGAGGCCGATCTGGTTGCGGAGAACCTCGAATTCCGGCAGGCTCCATTTCCCGCGGTGACCTGGGCGGATACCCTTGGCAACATGCGGATGCTTGACCTCTGGCTGGAGGCCATCGGTATGCATTACCCGCCGGTATAGCGGAACCGGGACAGTTTGTATTTAATGAAGGATTATCCTTAGGATGAAATCGACCCTATGACTGAAGCCTTTTCTATCCCCCAGTTGGACACCGCCGCTACCGCCGCGCTCCCACTGATTAACGCTCACCTGAGCCGTTCCGAACAGGCCATGGTGATTAACCGTCTGCTGGTGATTCACCAACTGAGCCTCACCCTGCAAACCCAGCTGGATCAGGAACGCCTGCTGAGGATCATGCTCTCAGGCATCACAGCGGGCGAGGCGCTTGGTTTCAACCGAGCCCTGGTGTTCCTGCTGGATGACTCCCGTCAATATCTCGAGGGAGTTTTAGGGGTGGGGCCCATTAATGAGGAGGAATGCCGGCATGTTTGGCAGACCATCGCTGAGCGTGGCCTGACCCTGTCTGATTTCATCAATGAGTTTGGCCAGCTCAAGCGGTATCAAACAGCGGGTTTGAATATTGAAACTCACTCCATCCGCTGGAAAATCCACGAGATGGATGACATCTTCTCGCGGACATTGGATGAGAAGGTCTGTTTCCATATCGCGCCTGATCACTATTTGGATAAGATCCCCCCCCCATTAGCCGGCCTACTGGAGGTTCAGGAATTAGTTGTCGCCCCCCTGGTGGTGACAGGGAACGCCCTCGGATTGGTGGTGGCGGACAACAAGTTTTCTGGCCGTCCGATCACCCAGGAAAGCATCCAGCTCCTTTCTATTGTCGCCAATCAGACCGCCGCCGCGCTGATGCACATCCGGCTTATCAATGAGCTCGAACGTCTGCAGGATCAACTCGAAGAAAAGGTCCGCGAAGCGGTAGCCGAGAAAGAACGTGCTCAGGAGGAGATGATCCGCCGGGCCAAACTCGCCACGGTTGGTGAGATGGCGGTCACTGTAGCCCATGAGATCCGCAATCCCTTGACCGCTGTCCGTGGTTTCGCCCAGAGGTTGCATCGGAAATATGAGGACCCGGCGCGGGTTCATTCCTACGCCGAGATCATCATCCAGGAGGTGGACCGTCTGAACTCGGTCCTCGGAGATGTGTTGGATTTCGCGCGTAATGTGGATACACGGATCAAACCGGTCAACTTGAATGACATGGTAACACGGACCATCACCCTGCTGGAGGAACGGCTCGGGAAGGCTCAGGTCCTTTGTGAGTCAGACCTCGATCCGGAGATCCCCACCTCCTACTTTGATGAGACCCAGCTTTCCCAGGTTCTCATCAACCTGATGAAGAATGGCGCTCAGGCGATGAAGGAGGGGGGAGTCCTGCTGATTCGTACAGCGGTTTCTGGAGATCGTCTCATCCTGGAGGTGACCGATACGGGGCAGGGAATCGATGAAAAGCACCTGAAACGGATCTTCGAGCCCTTCTTTACCACGAAAACTAAAGGCACCGGCTTGGGGCTTTCTCTCGCCAAGCGGGTGGTCGAGGAGCATGGCGGTGTCATCCGGGTACAGACAGAGGTTGGCAAAGGCACCACCTTCCGTATTATCCTTCCCCAAAGGCTGGAACCGCCCAAGGTGTCGGAAATGATCACCTCCCTGGACCGGGCCAAGCCGTTAATGGATCCCGAGGATCCCTTGACCTCCTCGGGGGGACGTGTGATTTCAGTCTGACGGAGGTTTTTACAATGGCTAAAATTCTTGTCGTCGATGACGAGCCCAACATCCGCCGCCTTTTCCGCGACGAACTGGAGGAGGAAGGCTACTTCATCGAACAGGCGGGCGATGGCGCGGAAGCCCTCGCCGCCGTGGATAAGATGGATTTCGATCTGGTGATCCTCGATCTGCGGATGCCCGAGGTGAATGGTTTGGAATTTCTGGAAAGGGTTCGCAAATCCCGTCCGCAACTCCCGGTGATTGTCTGTACCGCAGTGCGTGGGATGGAATCGGATTATGACATTTGGGCTAGCCAAGTTACCGCTATCCTGAATAAACCAGTCGATCTCGAGGTCCTAAAAGGAGAGGTCCGGAAGGCCCTTTCGGAGTGATGGGTTCCGGTCGAATCTATTCTTATCTTAGTTCAATTATTGAGGAGTGAGCTCTGTATGCGTGACTGTTGGTCCATCATCGTATTAACAACCCTGTTTATTGCCGGTATTTCTCCCGCCAATAGCCAAGAGGCCTTTCCAGAACAGATGCCCGCCATTGCGATTACCCCCCTGGAGCGGGCGGTTCCCAAGTCCCTGGATCTCGAGGGGGCGGTCGCCAAGAGCCCCGAGGTGGCTTTACCGGTCTTGTCCACCACTGAATCCGCGGATCTGTTCACGGATTACGCTCCGCTCCCTGGCGGTAGTAAGGTCAAGATTGGAGTTGACCGGGATGTCAACGCAGAGGGCCCCTCAACCGCGAAATCTGCTCTGGGCACCACGACCCATCTCAAAGATGGAACAGTCCTGTGGACCCTGCGGATCCTTTCAAAGGGAGCCAAGGGCATCCGTCTGCATCTGCTCGGTTGCGACCTTGGAGATGCAGCTGAACTGGTGGTTTACAATGCGGAATCACCCGCTGAGGCGGTGGGTCCCATCACAGGTCTGGGGCCCAATGGCAATGGTGAGTTCTACACCCCCACCGTGTTCGCCGAGGAGGTGGTGCTGGAGTATTCCGCTCCCGGCTTGCCGGATACTGTCCCCTTCCAGATTGTGGGGATCAACCATCTTGCCACGGATGGGGAAGTGAACAAAGAAGATAAAGAACTCAGCTGCCACAACGATATCACCTGTTATTCTGGCTATGCATACCGGTCCGCCATCGGGCGTCTGTATTTTGTGGAGGGGAGTGCCGGTTATGTGTGTTCGGGAAGCTTGCTGGTGGATAAAGACTACAACACATACAAACCCTACTTCCTGACCGCCAATCACTGTATTGCCACGGAGGCGGTCGCCGATACCCTCGAGGTCTATTGGAATTATGACACCAGTTCCTGCAATGGTTCCGCGCCCAGTCTTTCTTCGCTCTCCCGGAGTAACGGTTCCGCTGTTCTTTCAACCAAAGATATGGATAGCTATTCTGATTTCACCCTGCTCTTATTAGATCAAGATCCCCCTACGGGGACCTATTTCCTGGGGTGGAATGCCTCGAATTCTCTGATTGGATACTCCATTCATGGTATTCACCATCCCGAGGGGTCTTATAAGCGGATCTCCTTCGGTACCATCAGCCAAGACCTCGATTTCACCAATATCAATGAAAATAACTACTGGGTCACCAGGTGGTCCTCGGGAGTGACCGAGGGAGGAAGCTCCGGAAGCCCATTGATTCTCTCAAGTGGTGATTATTCGGGACAGGTCGTCGGTCAATTAACTGGTGGAAGCACTGAATACCCCTGTAATAATCCCAGTGCCCGGGATGTCTATGGCCGTTTCTCCAAGACCTATCCCTATATCTCGGGATACATTGATGTCACGGTGGGAACATACACCATGACGCCAACCCGTACGGGGACACGGACTCCCACTTTAACCGCCACCCGGACCGCTACTCCCTCCCCCAGCTTCACCCGTACCGCCACTCCTACTCCTTCGCCCACTGCCTCCCCCACCCCCACCCGGACTTTTACGGGAACCAGAACATCGACCTTGATCGCGACCGCCACGCCAACACCCTCTGGGACCCAGAACACCACTGAGACCGCTACATCCACTGCCACATGGAGTGCCACTTCCACCCCGACAGATACTGAATCAGCTACTCCCACTCGAACACCTACCAGCGAATCCACTCCCAGCCCGACCGGGACCACAACCTCCTCGGTAGGTGATCAGATCTTCCTTTACTCACTCAACTGGGAGAATCCAGATGGACCTTTAGGACTCATCGATCTCCTTGACACCTTGTGAAGGCACGGACATGAAGAATGCCGATTGGTTCGGTTTTGTGCTCGTAGGAATCGGTGTGTTTGTTTCTGGCATACCCCCTCAAGCGGCCTTGGGTGAAGCTCTGGTGGAGATACATATCGCCATCAACGACCCCCTTATCTGCTTGTCGCCCTACACGTGGAAATTGTCTGGCGAGGGAGTGGATGTTCGAGCCGAGGCCATGATGCCTGGCGCGTATTTTAGAGCGGTTTTCATAAACTCCGCGACGATTGGTGTGGTGATTGACGGTACGGCCAATCGCGATTGCCCACCGGAGGCGATGCCGGTGGTTGATTATTCGATCGACGGAGGCCAGTTTCAATCTGTCCAACTGAAGAATCACAGCAAGGTCGAAACGCTTCAGCTGGCCAATGACTTAGCTCCCGGGACACAACACCGCGTCGAGTTCTATTTTCGTTCAGCACATTTGGGACCTGATCGTTGGGGATCGCCAGCCGTGCATCTGCGTCTCGCGGGCCTTGCCTTGGCCCCGGATGGATTGCTATTGGCGTGCCCAGTCCGAACCAAACGGGCGCTCGGTTTCGGCGACTCGATCACTGAAGGGGTTTGCTCCGAGGGAGCATGTCCTTACTACTCGAATCTGATGATGAACAATGCCCGGGTCACATGGTTACCGCTGGTGTGCAATGTGTTGGGCTGTGAATATGGTCAACTGGGTTCAGGGGGACAAGGGGTGTTGAAGCCTATGTCTTTGCCCCCACTCCCTCAAAGCTGGGATCATTACGATGCCACGACTTCACGACTGACCGATGGGCTGCTCTTGCCGGAGCCAGATTATATCTTGTGTTGTATGGGCACCAACGACTTTCAGGGAGATGGTCTCAATCGCACGCAGATGGACATTACGGCCGCATACACGGATTGGCTCGTGTCGGTGCGAAAAGCTTGTCCGAAGGCGAGGGTGTTTTGTATCACACCGCCTATCGGCTGGCACACGAAGGAAGTGGCCGCGGCCGTGGCCGCGCGCAACAACGTGGGCGATGCGAGGGTGTACCTGGTGGACACAACGCCCCTGCAGGGTGGTTTTGGGGACAAAAATGTTGCTACGCAGTATGCCCCAGATGGTTGCCACCCGACGGTCTACGGCAATGCGATGCTTGGCGCTTTGATCTCCTCCGAGGTCCAGAAAGTCCTGAGCCGCGAAGGGGAAAAGTAGCAGAAACCGGCCAGATTACTTCGAGGTTATTCACATATCGCTGGAACGAGATTCCTTTTCCGTTCCAGTGGGCGGAATATAACACCGCATGACTATTCGATTTATAAGCGGTTGAATTTTTTTTCCGATTTAGTGGTCATTCCCGAAGGTCAGAGATATACTTCTGCATGGTGGGGGTAGAGACACATATCCCTTTCTTACCGTTCTATTATCATACGATCATCTCTCCCCCACCCACACCTTCCTTTGTCCTCCCGCTTAAATTGATTCCAGAGCACATGACCTGATAAGCCATGCTTAGCCAGGCAAAAGCTGGCGTTTCCCTGGATTTCATTGGTGATCTCACCCCGTCTTGTAAAAACCTGAGACACTCACTAGTCTTGCGTGTGTTGAATCATCTGGTATGAATCATGTTTTTTCTTATGTTAAGTTGGCTCAAATGAATTAGCCGGGCTTCGCGGGGGTAATAAGCGGGGTTGAATCCGGAGAATCCGGTATGCCCGGCTGGAAACGCTTGTTGCTCCCCGAACGTCTACCCCCTTTCTCCCATGTTGGTTTCCAATTTCGAATATTATCTCCCAAGTGAACTTATTGCGGACCGTCCTCTTCCCCAACGCCCAGATTCACGTCTCATGGTGGTATCGCGTGCGGCGGGGACGATTGAACACCATGTGTTCAGGGACCTGCCTCACATACTTGCACCGAATGACCTCCTGGTTCTTAACCGCTCGAAGGTGATCCCCGCTCGCTTGAATGGAATAAAACGGCGCGGCGGCGCCCGGATCGAGATCCTTCTTCTCGAACAACGTGGACCGTTGGTTTGGGAGGCTCTCGCGCAACGTGCTATCCGCCTTGCGGTGGGGACTGTGGTGGAGTTCTCCGGAGAGAACTCCTGCCAGGTGCTTGAGGTACTCGGAGAGGGGCGCTTTGTTTTCCGCTTCTCACTGGCCTCGGATTGGGAGGTCTTTCTAGAGGAATATGGCACCGTCCCGCTCCCACCCTATATCTTGCGGAAGCGTGAAGATCTTTCCGAGGAGGAGCGCCACGATCTCGATGAACTGGACCGTGAGCGTTACCAGACCACCTATGCCAGCCAGCCTGGCTCTGCGGCCGCACCCACGGCGGGCCTTCATTTTGACCGGGCCCTGCTCGATGAGTTGAAACAAAAAGGTATTGATCTACGGCCGGTGTTGCTGCATGTCGGGATCGATACCTTCACCCCGGTCACATCTGAGCGTGTAGAGGATCACAAGATGAAAAGCGAGTGGTGCCACTGTCCCACGGCTACAGCGGATCAGATCCGCTTACGCCTTCCGGGTGGAGCTGGCCGGGTGATCGCGGTAGGTACCACCTCTTGCCGGACAATCGAAAGCTATGTACGCAGTGATTGGCCGGAGACTCCCATCCGCACCGGTCTTTTCCTAATACCAGGCGATCCCTTCCTGGCCACTCAAGGCCTCTTGACCAATTTCCACCTCCCCTGCAGCACCCTGCTCATGCTCGTATCAGCCTTTATGGGTAATGACCTGAGACGCCAAGTTTATGAGACCGCTATTCGTGAGAAATACCGGTTCTACAGTTATGGCGACGCGATGTT
>CAYRBI010000009.1:57447-76395 GCA_964422415.1 uncultured bacterium
GAACGGTGGCTGCCATTCTGCTCGCTACGATGTAAACAAGTGGATTTGGGCAAATGGCTATTGGGTGAATACGATGTCTCCCGTCCGCTTGAACCTGAGGACACCGCTGATATAACCCAACAGGACCAGAATGACTGAAGAGACCGCATTACCCACGAGTACGCGGACAGAAGATCCAGTGGATCTTGACCAATCCAGGATTCTCTCTCCTCCATCCGGTCTGCGTGCAAGACCCCTGAGCCATTTCCTGGTCGCGGTATGTGCGGGGCTTCTGCTTGGTTGTGTATTTCTTGATCCTTTCTTTGCCCCCACTGTCTGGGTAGCGTTGGTTCCCTTGATTTTACTTATCCGTGACCGTGATACCTCCGGCAACTTCCTTATGGGCTGGCTGGTGGGATTTATCTGGTTTTTTATCTCCTGCCACTGGCTCAGGCATGTGACCTGGGCTGGCTGGGGGTGCCTGGCTCTAGTGGAGGGGATCTGGCTGGGATTGTGGATGATCCTGGCGGGGTGCTTTCATCTTCGCTGGCGTCTGTTGTTGTTCCCCATGCTGTGGGTATGCATGGAGATGCTGCGTTCAAAGGGGGATGTAGGCTTCTCCTGGAATCTCCTTGGCCATATGGCCGATCCGCTGGTCATTCTGGCACAGGGATGGGGAGTCTATGGCCTTTCCTTCCTGGTGGCCGCCTCGAGCGCTCTCTTGGCTGGGGTGGTTCTGATCTTTTCTGGAAAGATGACTTGGCGGCGGATGCCAGAGGGAGCGGGATTCTTCCTTCTGCTTCCTTTGATCTGGCTGGGAATTGCCTGGCATGAGGTTGCGCCAGTGCCGCTCCCCGATAGCCGTATCGATATCGGCTTGGTTCAGGGGAGCTTCCCACAATCACTTAAGTGGTCTGTTCCGGTTGACCAGGCGGTGAATCGTTATATCGAGGATACAAAAAGTCTGGTGGCGCGTAACCGCGCCGACCTGATTCTGTGGCCTGAGGTGGCGTTACCCGTAGTGCTCTCGGAGGAACCAAGGCTGCTTGATTACCTCCTTGGTCAAGTGCGTAAATGGAATGTCCCCCTCTTGTTTGGCGTCCTGGACCGTGATGTCCGCTTCGGATCTGCTGGGCCGCTGTATAATTCAGCCGTCTTCCTCGATCCTTGGCAGCTGCAAGACCAGCTTCCTCTCGCCACCCCTCTCCAAGTAGCTCAACTGCTACGTGGTGAGACCAGGCCACTCGAAGAAACACGGATCCTCCCCTCCGTATTCGCATTGGAGAAGAGCGAGCCGGTGAGGATCTATGACAAAGCCCGTCTGCTTCCCTTTGGAGAGTTTGTGCCCTTCGGTTCGGTACTCACCTTTATCCAGAAGTTTGTGGAGAACCGGGGGGGGGGTGCGTTTTCTCCCGGTCAGGTGGGCGCGGTCCTGGAAACCCGGTTTGGTGAGATTGGCCCAATGATCTGTTTTGAATCAACCCATGCCGCCCTGGCTCGTCAGGCGGTGCTTGTGGGAGCGGTGGTGTTGGTGAATATGACCAATGATGCCTGGTTCCTTCAAACCGCTGCTATGCGGCAACATGCCCTCCAGTGCCGCTTCCGTGCCATCGAGACCGGACGCGCGGTGGTGAGATCCGCCAACACTGGGATCACAGCAGTGTATCTCCCCAATGGCGAGGTGGTTTCCCAGTTGCCTGTCTGGACTCAAACCGCGGATATCGCCGAGGTTCCCCTCTACTCACACCTCACCTTCCAGGCCCGGGTGGGGGATTTCTTTGGCTGGTTATGCCTGGTGTGCTTTCTGTTCTCCCTGTGGCTGTCCACGGGCGGAGAATATGAGTACGAGGAGGTTGCCACCGGGGAGGAGTGAGAAGAACCGGAAGGATTCCTGGTTAGACCGCCGGATCACTCCCTGGCGCACTCGGCAATGTCATCTGTCATCTCCCTCCTACGCGACACGATCCTCACGGTATGGTATATCCCTCCCGCGCAACTGGTGGCCCTGGCAAGACACCGTCTCGGTGTCTTGCGCAGCCGTTTCTTCGGTAATCCCTGGCCTGTGTGGATTGAATCTCGGGCGGAAAAAGAGTGGCCAGAGGCACACCTACGTTCTCTAAGTCTACAAACGCCCACTCCTCAACACACCTTCGAGGACCTCCTGTCCCGTTGGCGGTTTTTTCAAGATGGGAAACTTGTTCTTCTCAATCGTGAGGAGACCTTTACTCCTGGCGCGTTATGGGAATCTGTGGATGATCCCAGCCTGCCTCCCCTTGTAGCTGAGACCTTTCATTACCACCAGTTCCTTGCCAGTTTTAGTGAGTTGCTCGCTTATCCAGAGACAACAGAAACGGACCGGGCAGAGATTCTGGCCTCCCTCACCAGCCTGTTGGAGGATTGGTGGACGCGCTACCCGGTGGGACAGCAGCCAGGGTGGGGAGCCTTCGCGGTGGCCTTCCGGATTCGCTCCTGGCTGTGGTTATACCGGATACTGGGCCAGTGCCGTGAATCCCAGGCATGGATTCTTCAGGAGACCCTTGAGAAGCGTCTCTTCTCCCATGGCCTGTACCTCGAACAGAACCTGGAGTGTCACCTGGGGGGCAACCACCTTTTCAAGGATCTGTGCGCGATAGCCTTACTAGCCTCCTTTTTTGAGGGACCCACCGCAGCCCGTTGGGCAGCCTTGATTACGAGAGAACTGCCACGCCAGATCAAGATTCAAATCCTCCCCGATGGTGGCCACTATGAACGCTCGCCGATGTATCACTGTCTGGTCCTGAATGATCTGTTGGATATAGTGGAGTACCTCATGGAGTGGCATCCCTCCTGGGTGATGGATAACCTGTTAGAGCCGGTCCACAAGATGGCCACCTTCCTTGCGGAGATCCTCCATCCCGATGGAGATATCCCGTTATTCAATGATAGTGTGCTGGGGCAGGAGGAGACGCTCTGCCGCGGCAGAGTGGGAGTGTTACTACCCTTGAGCACCTTCCCTGACACGGGTCTCACTCGCATTCATCAGGGTGACTTGACCTGCATCATCGATCATGGCCGTCTTGGGCCGGATGAACTCATGGGGCATGTGCACAATGACACCCTTTCCTTTGAACTCTCGGTGGGGACTGAACGTTTCATTGTGGACAAGGGGGTCTATGAATACACAGCCGGTGCACGGCGTACCGAGAGCCGTGCAATCCACTCGCATAACACCCCCTCGGTGGAGGGCTTTGAACAGGCCGGGACCTGGGCCTCTTTCCGTGTGGCGCGCCGTTGGCACATCCAGAACGTCAAGGTTACGACAGATCCTGGAGAGATCATGGTATCAGGAGAGTGGGCCCGGCCTGGTATGGGATGGATCGCACGCGAGGTGAGATGTGAGCCGGTTGGCTCCTTGGTAATCCGGGATGAAATCAGGTGTGATCAGCCACGGCCTTGCCAGATCCCTTTCCTTTTCGCTTCGGGTATCGCAGTCACTGTCCGGATGCTTGAAGGGGACGTCCATGGGTGGTATTGGGAGGCACGGAGCGGTGCTCACACCCTGTGCGGATGGAGCCACTCAACCTCACCTCTCCGGGTCACAGTGGAAGACTCTGTTACTTGGCCCAAGTTTTACACCGAGCTTCCTTCCTCCAGATTGGTCATCCGCCCAGAGGTTCAGGTACACACTGTGGTCTTCACTCACTTGGCGGCCAATTGGGATGCACTCAAGGACCTTCTCAAGTGAATGCGATCTGTCCCGATGAAAGAGAATCCGCATGAGTAACACAACCACAAGGCTTCCCCGTATCGCCTTTATCGATCTAGCCTTCAACTGGCCGCCCGCTGGTGGGTGTTGGGTGGATCTCAAGGAGGTCATCACCCGTCTTCAGAACCGTGGTTTCGAGGTTCAGCTCTTTACGCCAGTCTGGACGGACTACTACCGACGCGGAGACATCCGGACTGAGCTCCCTTTTCCAGTCACCAAAATCCATTTCAGCCGCTTCACCTTCAATGCCTTCCATCTCCGGAAGCGTTTTGGGAAAGCGGTACGGGAATGGCAGCCCGATCTGGTCTTTCTCGCCGAGGGATACCACCTCAAGGGACACCTTCTGGACCATTTCTCGCGCGATTTTCCGACCTATTGCCGGTTTTATGCCTATGACAGCAATTGTTTAAACCTGCACTACTGGTTATATGACCAGGGCAGGATCTGTGACGGTGGCTTCTTGACCGATCCCGCCCGCTGCCATCGTTGCTGGCATCCCGGTCTGTCGTTTCCCAAACGCTTGGTGAAGATTGCGCTAGGCCATCCAGATCAACATCCCCAGTTGCATTTCACGCAGGAGTACGCTGCCGCCCTGGCCTTCACCCCATGGTACCGCCGCCAGCTGCCCCGCTGGCTAGCCCGCGCCGAGGCGTTGATCGTCTATAACGATTTCATCGCGCGTTTCTTCCGTCCTATCTCGGACAGTGTGCGCGTGGTTCCGGCGGGGATCGATACCTCCCGCTTCACCCCTGCGCCACCGCCCTCCAATCCAAAGCCGGTCATTCTGGTGCCGGGACGGATCAATGACGAACTCAAGGGCTTCAAGACAGTTTATGAGGCTTGTCACCAGTTGCGTTCCGAGGGATATGACTTCGAGGTCCGTATCACCGCAGCCTATGAGATGGGTTTCTCCGAGGAGTGGATCCGTAACCTGGGGTGGATTCCGCAGGACCGGGTGCCCGGACTCTATAAAGAGGCCGATATCGTCATCATCCCCAGCCTATGGGTGGAACCCTTCGGGATTACTACCCTGGAGGCAATGTCCTCCGGGCTCCCCGTGGTGGGTTCACGTATCGGTGGTATCGCCGAGACTGTGGTGGATGGAGTCACCGGCCTACATTATGAGGCGGGGAATGCTGGAGAGTTGGCCGGGGCATTACGCAGGTTGCTGGATTCGTCCGGCCTCCGCCAGAGGTTTGGAGAGGCGGGACGCCGCCGGGCCGTGGAGGTCTATGATTGGGACCGGGTGGTGGATGAGTTTTATGCGGAACCCTTCAAGGAATGTTACCAGCGGGTGAGTAGCGGTAAACGGCCAGGACGCTGAATCGTGGGTTGTTTGAATCATGGAATCCAAACAATGACCGGAAGAATCGGAAGGGTTCGATCCACGCACAAAACGGTAAGGTGGGGCTTGCTCCACTGATTAAGCCGGTTTGATCCACCCCAGTGGGGCAAACCTTACCTTACCCATTGTCCAATTTGATATGTCCCCTATCTCCCCGCTTGTACGAACAGATCGAGCACCTTGTACTGACGGGCTTGCAGGAGTTTGGTGGCGAGAAAGAGCAGCAATGAAAAAGCAATCAGCGCATAGAGGAAACAGATTCCCACGGGCAACAGGATGGCTTCATGGGCTTCGCGGTTCAGCAATCCACGGTAATGAAAGAAAAGTAGGGGTGGGAGGCTGAGCAAGGCCAGTACACCCGTGTTGATGTAACTCCACAGCGCGAAAAGACACCCCCGGCGTTCACTGCCGGTCTGCGAGAGCAGGCTCCTCCCCCCAGTCGAGACCGGTACTGGGAGAATCACCGAGGACAGGGAGCCCCACCCTACCACCACCAGCAAGAGTGAGATCCCCAGTGAAAGGTAAGCTGGCCCCATCTGGGGGTGGCCGAAAAGAGTGCAGAGAACCGTGGCCAGCAAGGAATTCCACACCAACGCCACCAATCCAAAAGCCAAGCTCTTCCCCACCAAGAGCTTCCCCATGCGGATGGGAGTCATAAACAGGTGTTGAATAGCCCGGCCCTCGAATCCCAGCGAGAGGAAGCACACCTGGAATTCGACATAGAGCAGGATCAACAGGCTGGGCAGGAGGAAATCCATCCCCTTTGTCAGGATCTTTTCAAGGTTGAAACCAGCCTGAGTGACCACTCCCACGAAGGGGAGTAGGAAGAGAAAGGACTGTTGGAGCAGAAGCGTCTTGATCGCCGGTTCCCTCCGCATCATCCGTAGTTCTTTACGGAAGACCGCCCAGGTGGGACCGTGGAGAAACTTGGGCCTGGAACCATGGGCACCGGGCTCAACATCGGTATCCCAATCCTTTCCATGAAGCCGCCCCGAGGGAGAATTCTCCATCTCACGCACCAATGCGCGGTATAGAAGGAGTATCCCCACCCACCCCAGAAGCGGAATGGATGCCAGCACCATCAAGGCTTGGAAAACCAGGAGTGCACCCACTCCCTCCTGAGGAGCCATGAGGCTTGAATGCCAGAAAGGAGGTGTCCAGCCAGTCCACTCCGGGGGGTCTAAAGCCAGGATCTTGCCTGACAGATTCCGTGGTGAGCTGTAAAGCGTAAGTTGTGTCAGTGTGAAGAATGCTACTCCCGCCAGTGGCATGAGAAAACGGAGCAGATCCTGGTAACGGCGCCGTCTGAGAAGATTAGCGAATATCAGGGAGATGCAGATACGGATCTGGGCAGTGTGAATCATGAACAAGACGAGGATCTGGAGGTTGATGAGGAAGCCAACCGGATGGCCGGCGGAGGTGTACAAGAGAATTAGCAGGCTTGGTAAGAGAAAAATGAAGCCTGGCGAAAAAGCTGAGAAGGCTAATGTCACTGCATACAGGCTACTGGCGGGGAAGGGATACAGTCTGGTCTTCTCGATCTCCTGCGTGTCGCCCAGTTCCCTCCCGAAAAAAGGGGAGAGAAGGGAATAAGCGTAATAAACGGCGAAACCAAGGGCGATCACGCGCGATGCCGTAGCTGCTCCGGATTTTCCCGTGAACACAAGGGATCCCACGCCGAAGGCCAGTAACAGTGAGGAAGGAACAAGGATGATGAAGAGAACCAGCCAGCCCGCCCATTTCGATCCATTCGAGGTGTTGGACTGACGCCAGCTCTGTTTCCATCGCACCGTCAACAGGAGTAAGGCCTTGCGCATGGGAGAATCCTAGCTCTCCATGATTTCGCGGATCTTCCCCAGCAGGGTTGCGGGAAAGAAAGGTTTTTGAATGAAACCGGCCAACCCCTTCCCAGCGAAACGTCCGGTGGCGTCCTGTTCGCTGTAGCCGCTGGTGAGAATCACCTGTACATGCGGACGGATCTGACGCATTTCGCGGAAGGTTTCTTCGCCATCCATGTGGGGCATCGTCATGTCCAGTAGCACAAGTGAAATTTGATCCGCTTCCTGGCGGAACAATTGGAGTCCAGATAGACCATCATCCGCGGTGAGAACCCGGAATCCACGTCCCTCGAGGATCCGCTGACAGACCACCCGTACTGTCTCCTCATCATCCACCACCAGAATCGTTCCTGAAGGTTTCCACTCCATTTCATTTTTCCCGGTCTGGTTGGAGGCCTCCTCTTCCGGCAGATCACAAGCAGGGAACAAAATTTTGATGGTGGTACCCCGGCCAACCTCGGAGTACACCTTGATGGCGCCTTTATGTCCCCTGACAATACCCAACGCGGCGGCCATGCCCAATCCACGGCCAGTGAACTTGGTGGTAAAGAAGGGATCGAAGATCTTCGAGCGGGTCTCCTCATCCATGCCACAGCCCGTGTCGGAAACCTCCACATACACATAGTACCCCGCTGGTAGATCATCATTGAGATAGGTTTCCGAAAGATAACTGGAGTCCACATGCATGGCGCCGGTGCTGATGGTGATGATACCGCTCTTCTCTCCCACCGCGTCGGAGGCATTCGTGATCAGGTTCATGATAACCTGGCGGATCTGGGTTGGATCTCCCTCGACCGCAGGCAGGCTGTTGGCGAAGTTGTAGTGCAAGAAGGCCTTCTTCGAGATTGATACCTGCAGCAAATGGGACATCTCCTCGACAACCTTGGAGAGATTCAAGCGTTGGATAATGAACTTTCCTTTTCCGGAGTAAGCGAGCATCTGACGTGCCAGTTCGGCGGCGCGCAGGGCGGACTGTTCAATATGCGCCACACTCTCCCGGGCGGGTGATTCCGGGGGTAGGTCGGCCAAGGCCAGGCTGGCATTTCCCAGAACCCCCATCAGCAGGTTGTTAAAATCATGTGCGATGCCCCCCGCCAGCACTCCCAGGCTCTCGAGCTTCTGAGCGTGATGGATCTGCCCTTCCAACTTACGTTGTTCTCCTTCACTACGGCGGCGCTCGATGATGTTGAATAGCATTGAGCAGTAAACCGCGACCAACTCTTGTTTGATTGGATCATAGGGGGCATGGGTGATGGCGGCATCATTGAAGAAGGCGCCCATCCATTTCTGGTTGGAATGGAGAGGGGTCAAGACAACCCAACCTTGGCCAAACTCCTCCATCTCTTCTCCCTGGTAATCGATATGATGCCCCTCGAAATAATACCATTGAAGGTTAGCGCCCTGACGGCGAAGATTGTCCATCCAGTCATCCTCCAGGACGTTTCTATATCTTCTTTCGTCCACAGTGTTGCCATCACGGTCGGTTCCATATGTGCCCACTAGAGTTTGGGATTCGAACCATTGCAGACTGCATCGTTCCAGCCCGAGTTTTTCCCGTGCTAGTTCCACTGCCCGCCGCGTGATGGTGTCTTCATCCGGGCAAGCGAGCAGCTCATCGGCCATATCCACCACCGCCCGGAGTCCATTGATCAGACTGGTCTGCTGTTCCTCCATGCGTATCCGTCCGGTGATGTCATCCTGGATACCAATAAAATGGGTGACTTTCCCATTGGTATCGCGAACAGGGGCGATTGAGAGCTCGACCCAGATCTGGGTACCATCCTTACGATAATTGCGTAGTACCACCGCTGCCTCGCTCTCGTCTTTGATCGCCCGCCGGAGGATCTCTATGCCGGGTTGATCATGGTCGTTTCTTTGAAGAAATCTCGGATTACGTCCGATGGCCTCCTCGGCGGTATATCCCGTGATTTTTTCGAAAGCGGGATTGACGAAAACGGTGGGATTATCGGGTTGAAGCCAGTCAGTGATGATGACGCCATTGACTGCGGCCGTGATCGCACGGTTGTGAATCCGCAGATTTTCCTCGCTTCTGACCCGGTCGGTGATATCCTGCAGAATGCCCAGGGACCCTGTGGTATGACCGGATTCATCGCCCACCTGAACCGCGGAATCGGCCAGCCAACGCACCTTTCCATCCCGCATGCGGATCCGATAATCTGCGCGCCACTGGGCCCCAGTGTCCTGGCGGACTTTACGGATGGCTTCCTCACGATCCATTCCTGCCAGGTCTCCGAAGTAGATGCGTTCATAGATGATTTTTTGCAGGATATCTGCGGTGAATTCCTCCGGCTTATACCCCGTGAGTTTTTCAATATCAGCGCCAACGAAATCGTATTTGCCGGTGTTGTAGTTGCGGAAATAGGGAACCGCGCCGATGCCTTCGATGGCGGTCCGGTAGAGCCGGTCGGTTTCTCTAGCCGCTTCTTCGTTCTGCTTACGTTCGGTGAGATCCTGTAGGATCCCCAGGCAGGCGGTCACCCGGTATTGTGAATCCAGAAT
This sequence comes from uncultured bacterium, assembly GCA_964422415.1. Taxonomy (GTDB): domain Bacteria; phylum Hinthialibacterota; class Hinthialibacteria; order OLB16; family OLB16; genus OLB16. Next base: position 66,875 of record CAYRBI010000009.1, read on the forward strand.
CTCCACCGAGGAGTCTGTGAGCCAACGCTCCTCGCCGGATTGATGGCGGATACGGTAGTCCGCGCGGAATCGTAATCCACCCTGTTCGATTCTTCTGTGGAGGGCTTCTTCTTCAGGGAGATCATCAGGGGATTCATAGATGACCTCCTCGATCAAACTCCCATTGAATACTTGAACGGTGAAATCCTTGCTGGAGTAGCCGGTGAGTCTTTCGATCCCATGACCGAGAAAACTATAATAGGATCCAGTCCGCTCTCCCGCTTCGCTGAAGATGAAGTTCCGGCAATAGGGGACCGCACCTACCCCTTCGATAGCGCTACGGTAGAGCCGCTCGCTTTCGTACAGAGCCTGTTCCGCCATCTTCCGGCTAGTGATGTCTTGGAGAATCCCGATCGAGGCGATCGACTCACCCTTTTCATCCCGGACCTGCACCGCCGCGTTGGCCAGCCACTTCTCGGTTCCATCAGGCAGGCGCAGGTGATAATCCGCTTGCCAACTATGTCCCCCCTTCCGGCGTGCCTCCAGGTAGGCTTCATGGGGCGTCATCCCCGCGAGATCCCCAGTGGGGATAATTTCTTGAGTGATCTGCAGGACGAGACTCCGTGTAAACTGTTGGGCGGGAATGCCCGTGAGGTGGAAGATCGCATCACTCATAAATTCATATTGGTTGGTAGTGAAATCCTGATAGTAGGGGACTGCGCCCGTGGCCTCGATCGCCTTCCGGTAGAGTTGCTCGCTTTCCGAAAGGGCCTGAATGGCGCGGTTCCGTTCCGCCACACTGACCGCCACCACCAAAGCTGACAGAATTGCCACCACCATAAAGAGCTGGAACCTGAATACGATCTCTGTGGTGGGTTCGGTGAGAGAAATGAAGGGACCATGTCCTTGGGTGGTGTATATGATCACCATGATGGTGGAGAGAAGACATTCGAGAGAGGTCATGGGTACGCCGAAACGCAAGGCCCCCCACAAGAAAAAAGGGACTAGCAGGAATGGAAGGGGGCCCAATTCTTTCAGAACTGTGGTCTCTCTTCCAAACACCATATGGATGGACAAAACGAGTAGGCCAATCAGCAGAAGTCCTTCGGCCATTTTCCGTGAGGAGACATCCCTTAATCCTTGGAGGCCAGAGGAGTACCAGGATAGACACCAGGGAGTCACCACGAGGATCCCCATCAGGTCGGAAGTCCACCAGTCCAGCCAGATCCTCACGTAGGGTCCCGTTTCCGGCTCCATCAGTGATATCCAGCCTCCCACTGTGGCGTTCAAAGTTGAGATTCCCGTTACTCCCACTAGAACTACCGTTAGAAACTCACGAAGGGTGTGCAACCTGAGTGGACTCTTGTATTTCCAAGTGATCAGCCAAGCACCCACGAGGGGGATCAGTGTGTCTGTCATCGCATAACCGATGGCAATGCCAAAGTGTATTCCCGCAAGGAGGTTGACCAGGAGGTTGGCTGGTAGCGCACCAAGGCAGATCCACTTCCATTGTTTCCGGTCGAGTGCCAGGAACAAGCCAAGGATTAACCCAGCGGGGGGCCAGATTGCCGAGACAATCTCGGGTTTCATGACCAGAAACAACGAAAGCCGGGCACACAAGAAATATCCGATGGAGGTTAACAGGACGATCTTCAACGGATGGGGGCCTGGTTGATGAGGTGTTGATTCAATCATGTTATTAATGATAAGGCTTGATGTCTTCTGAAAACCTTGCGAGTTTACTACAGGTTTTAAGAAGTCGCACGACCCAGTTGGGTGGCCACCACCGGTTGGTTAGTGGCGGAATCTCGTTACCTCGAGGGAACCGGTTGTGAATGAGAGTGGTCATGAACTGAAAACATGGCAGATTCCAGGAGGAACTCTCGCCTTAGCTGACTGTGTTGATTGGCTACCTTTATTACCCAAAGATACGATTCGTTTGATCGCAATCGATCCCCCCTTCTCCACAGGTAAGGTCCGGACCGGTAGGATGGGGCTTACCTCACCGCTGGAGAACACCGGGACTGCCATGCTGGGGCCAGCTCCACCCTACTATGCCGACCGCTGGGAGGGCGGGGTGGACCACTATGTGACCTGGCTAATGGAGCGTGTGAGCCTCATGCGTGAGTTGCTCTTGCCGGATGGCTCCTTCCTGATCCATCTCGACTGGCATGCGGTTCATGCGGTGAAGGTGGCGCTGGACCATCTCTTCGGTGAGAAGAACTTCCAGAATGAGATCATCTGGTTTTACCAGACCGGTGGCGCAAGCCAGAGCCGCTTCAGCCGGAAACATGACACCCTACTGTGGTACACACGTTCCAAAGAGTGGGTGTTTCATCCCGAACGGATCCGTGTGCATCGTTCACCCAAAGCCCTGGAGCGGGCGCGCAATCCCAAGGGGGCTCGCATTGCTGTTGAGAATGAGGAGAAGCTACCAGGCGATGTCCTCTTTATTCCCTCTTTGAATCCGATGTCCCGCGAACGCAATGGGTATCCCACCCAGAAACCGCTCGAGCTGATGGAACTCTTCATAGAGGCACTCACTGAACCTGGCGATTGTGTGGCGGATTTCTTTTGCGGTTCGGGAACCACCATGGTCGCCGCGGAGAGGTTAGGACGGCGTTGGCTGGCTTGTGACAGATCGCGACACGCGGTGGAACTGACTCGTGCACGGCTGGAGGAGCTGGGGGGGCTGTTCGAGGACTTCGCGGTGACCAAGGGGGATGCCTCGGCGCCACGGAGGAGGTAGGAACTTGTTTGTTGTTCACGCTTTAGCGTGCCGGGGCAACCTTAAGGTTGAACTCCCAACGGGAACATGGTTGACAGTTTTGTCCTCATGTCTAGTTTATCCATGCTGTTTGTTCTAAGGGGTTTTCTAAGTGAACCCCATGTTTTTAGGAGGCTGTCATGAAATCAAAAATCGCGGTCATCGGCGCGGGTAATGTGGGGGCGACTTGTGCGCTCTACCTGGCCCAGCAGGAACTCGGTGACATCGTTTTGACTGATATTGTAGAGGGTGTCCCGCAAGGCAAGGTTCTTGATATTCAGGAGGCGGCGGGGCCGTTGGGGATGGATGTCTCCATCAAGGGAACTAATGACTACAAGGACATCGCCGGGGCTGATGTAGTGATTGTCACCGCCGGCCTGCCCCGGAAACCGGGCATGGACCGTCTCGACCTGCTCAAGATGAACGCGGGCATCTGCGGCGATATCGCCGAGGCCATCAGGCAGCATGCGCCCGGTTCCATTGTGATCGTGGTCTCCAACCCGATCGATGTCATGGTCTACCACACCTTCAAGATCACTGGCTTTCCGGCGCACCGTGTCATCGGTCAGGCTGGGGTACTGGATTCGGCGCGTTGCGCGGCCTTTGTGGCGATGGAACTGGGGTGCAGTGTCAATGATGTGAACGCGATGGTGCTGGGAGGGCATGGTGACACCATGGTGCCGATGCCACGTTACACCACGGTGTGTGGTGTCCCCATCACTGAGCTCATCTCCGCTGATCGTATCCAGGCGATTTCGGACCGGACCCGTAATGGCGGTGCGGAGATTGTGAACCTGCTCAAGACTGGCAGCGCTTACTACGCCCCCGCCGCATCTACTGTGAAGATGGCGGTCTCGATCCTCAAAGACACTCATCATGTCCTCCCCTGCAGCGCCTACCTCACCGGACAGTATGGATTGAAGGATGTCTATGTGGGTGTTCCCTGCCAGTTGGGACGCAAGGGTGTCGAGAAGATCATCGAACTTGAACTGACCGGGGAAGAGAAGCAAGCGCTGCATGACTCGGCCTCGGTATACAAGTTGAGTTTAAAGGATTTGGGGTACTGACCCCCCACTGGAATGCCCGATATCTCCATTATCATCCCCACCTGCTCTCCCCATGTCCCATTAGAGGCCTGTCTACGCTCGCTGGTGAGGCAGACCCTGCACCCGGACCGCTATGAGATTCTGGTGGTCAACAATGGGGGCGCCCGTCATTTAGATCGCTTTCTCCGGCCGGTCCTTGAGATGTTCGAGGACCGGGTGTGGTTGATCGAGAGCCGGAGGAATCTCGGCTATGGTGGTGGTTGCCGTCTGGGAGTGCAACATGCCAAAGGGCGGATCCTCGCTTTTCACAACGATGACTCTATTGCCGATCCCACCTGGCTGGCTCTGGCGCTCAACGAGTTCGAGAAGGTGCCCGGCCTGGGTGTGGCCACTTGCCGTGTGGTCAGCATGAATGGGCCAGTTCTACAGCATGAAGGCTCCTCGATGACTCATCCCCATGGCCTCTTCTGGCAGACTGGTTATGGAACCCCGGATTACTCACCCTCCTTGAAGGATTCCGCCAGTGTGGATCTCGATTACTTCGGGGGCTGTATCTGGGCCACCAGCCGCGAGGCCTGGGACCGGGTGGGTGGTCTCGCCCGTGCGTACTATCCCGGCTACTACGAGGACTCGGAGTATGCCCTGCGGTGCCGTCAGCTGGGTTACCGGATCCGGTTACTCAAAGCGGTGACTTGTTCGCACATCATGAACGCCACCCTCGGTCCCCAGGCGTTGCGCTTCTGGCGGGTGTTTCACCGTTCGCGCTATCTGTTCCTCCTGAGGAACCATGTGGGTTATGGCTGGAAAGAGATCATCGATTCGGAACTCGGCTGGTGGCGAGCCCACAGCGCGGGACACAATCCGGGCTTGTGTCTAGCTGGGCTGCTCTCGGCCCTCACCAAGGCCCCGGGGGCGCTGCTGGAACGGCGGCGGTTCGGGAAGCGGATCCGGGATGAGGTGTTGAACGGGTAGAGTGGGGGGGGAACCTTACCGTTTGTTATAGGAACGAGGAGGTATTGAATTAATGGGTGCCAAGGGTGGTGGAATAACTCGAACTGGGGGAAAGAAGTCCCCCTTCGAGCGGATAAAGCGGACTACTGAAGCAGGGATTGAATATTGGTCAAGTCGCGAATTCGCTGATGTCTTGGGGTATGGCGATTACCGGAATTTTGAAGCAGTAATTCATAAAGCGAGAACTGCCTGTTTCAATAGTGGGCATAGAGTTGAGGACCATTTCGTTAACGTCACCGAAATGGTCGAGATTGGTAGCCATGCCGAGCGTCCTGTTCAACTGGTATATCTGTCACGATATGCCTGTTACCTTGTAATCCAGAATGCTGATCCCCGAAAAGAACTTGTTGCTTTCGGTCAGACATACTTTGCTGTTCAAACCCGCCGCCAGGAACTAACCGATGAGACGATTGAGGTTGAACGAAGGCTCCTGCTCCGTGAAGAGATCCGAAAACACAACAGTCAACTAGCGGATGCTGCTAAAGATGCAGGAGTCATTGAACCCATTGACTATGCCATTTTTCAGAATCATGGGTACCAAGGTCTTTATGGTGGAATGACCGCCCAGGACATCCACCACCGCAAAGGATTGAGAAAATCTCAACAGATACTCGATCACATGGGGAGTACCGAACTTGCCGCGAACTTGTTCCGCGCTACGCAGACCGAGGAGAAACTAAGACGGGATAGGATTCGGGGAAAGAAAGAGGCAAACGAGATTCATTACGCAGTAGGACGAAAAGTTCGACAAACCATTGAGGATCTTGGAGGGACCATGCCTGAGAATCTCCCCACCGCCGAAAGCATTAAACGATTGGAAACAAAAAAACGTAAGCAGATTGGAAAAGCAAAATAGTGGGACAAGCCCCACCCACCCTTAAAACGGCACGCTCTCATCCGCGCTGACATCCTCATAGAAGTCATCTTCTCTCGCTCCGCTCCCCTCAGGTGGAGCATCGGCCGGGGTGAGGTTCCGGAAGGCGGCATAACGCGAGATGAAGGCGATGGGGATGCTGCCCACTGGGCCGTTACGTTGTTTACCGATGATGATCTCGGCCTTCACATCCTCCTCAGCCTCCTCGCTGTCCTTGTTAGGACGGCGGCGGTGGATGAAGAGCACCACATCGGCATCTTGCTCGATAGCGCCCGATTCGCGCAGGTCGGAGAGACGCGGCATATTGTCCTCGCGGCTCTCGATACCACGGGACAGCTGGGAAAGCGCTAGCACCGGGACTTCGAGTTCACGAGCCAATCCCTTGAGTCCACGCGAGATTGCGGAAACTTCCTCCTGGCGGTTGCGGTTGTTCCCGCGCGAAACACCTGCTTCCATCAGCTGCAAGTAGTCCACCACCAAGAGCGACAGGTTCGGTTCTTTGTGTTTGAGCCGTAAAGCCCGCGCGCGCATCGAGGCGATGGAAAGCCCCGGGGTGTCATCCACATAGATCGGCAAGGGGAACATGCGTGCCAGGGTGTTGAACACATTCGAGGATTCCCGCTTTGAGAGCTGGCCAGTACGCAGCCGTTTGAGATCCACCTTGGCCATTGAACAAATCAATCGCTGGATGACCTGGACGGAGCTCATTTCCAGGCTGAACACCCCCACCGGTAGTTTTGACTCGGTGGCGATGTTTTCGACCATGTTCAGAGCGAAGGAGGTCTTTCCGACGGAGGGACGCGCCGCGAGGATGATGAGGTCTGTCTTCTGAAAGCCCGAGGTCATCTCATCCAGCAGGGTGAAATGGGTGGGAACCCCGGTCACTAGCCCTTTCTTCTGGAAAGCCTCGTGGAGAGAACTTTCGACCGCGCCGAGAAGTTGTCCGATACGGACAAAGGCCCCAGTCTGACGGCTATCGGAGATCGTGTGGAGATCATGCTCGGCTTCGTTGAGCAGGGTCTCAGCGTCCTCCCGGTCTTCGTAGGCTCGTTCCAGAACCTCGTTGGTCGAAAAGATCAGACGCCGTTTGAGGTACTTCTCTTTGACAATCGCCGCATACTCGCGGACTTGAGCGCCGGTGGCCGCCGAGGAGACCACCTCCATGATGATGGCCGCTCCCCCGATCTTCTCGACCACATTCCGCGTTCTGGCTTCCTCCAGAAGCGTGGTGAAGTCGGGCATCCGCCCCTTCTGCTCCAGATCGGAGATGAGCTCGAAGATCAACTGGTAGGGTTGATGGAAGAACAGGGAACGGACATACGGGCTGTCGCGCAGTTCTTTACCACGCTGGATCTGCTCGCGCTTGGACTGCTCATCGAGGTCACGCAGGGCCTCCAGTCCCGACATGAGCGCTCCACGGTCATGGAGCATCGCGGCCAAAACCGCCCGTTCGGCCTCGATACTAAAAGGTAAATTTTTGTGTGCGACTGGCTCAGCCATTGCGACCTACTCACCCATACCCGAATAGAAAAATTCACTCGGCACAGACCACCACCTCTTCACGAATCAATAGGGATCCGGGCAGAAATGCCGTGTTCTGTTCGAGAGACCCGAACGCATGTACATTCAAAATGCCAGCCTGGATTTCCAGGTCCGGCTCGAAGGCAGGGGCTCGCGAGGTCCTCCCCCCTTGCTCCCCAGCAACACTCCCATGGTGCGGCCTTCCTCCCGCCCGGTCAAGAGAAACTTGAGGGGGGCAATGTGGATTCTACCCGGTCTCACAGGATGCCCACAGGTTTGTCCTGTGAAAGACTCCTAAGATGAATATGATGAGGGAGTAAGGATGAGAGTGATGGGCCGTAGTCTGTTGCTAGCTGGTGGCTAGGCAATGTGTTTTTATCTCTTGTGTTTATTCGAAAACGTTGTCCCCGGAGAGTACTGGGTATGATTGCTCCGAGGCATCAAGACTGTTACACTCCGCTTTCGATAATGATAATGAGGTTCTTACGCGGGTTCCAAAGCATGAAACACATATTGTTTTTACTCTCCCTTTTTCTAACCCAGGCCAGTTGGGCCCAAACCACCCCGGCTCCGAGTGGGGGAGGTGACCTGATGAACCTCCTGCCGATGCTTCTGTTGTTCTTCGGTATCTTCTACTTCATCGTGATTCGTCCTCAACAAAAGGAGCAACGTCAACACCAGGAACGGATCAACGCTGTCCAGAAAGGGGACCGGGTGATCACCTCGGGTGGAATCCATGGAACAGTCCGTGCCACCAAGGAGAAGACCCTGGTGTTGGAGATTGCCGATGGAGTCAAGGTGACTCTCAACCGTCAGGCCATCTCCGCTGTCCTTGAAAATACTCCCGGCAAGGGAAAACAGACCGAGGATGAAGAGGAGGAGGAGTGAGAACTCCTCTGAGCCCATGACCGGCACTGACAGCCCACAGATTCTAGCCACCGCTGAACAGGTTCATACGGCGGTTGAACGGATCGCCCAGAACATCCGCGAGAAACTGGTCTCCATTAACAAAGCCGCTTTCATCGGCATCCACACCCATGGAGTTCCCCTGGCCCACCGCCTCAAGGTTTATTTTAAGGAACATTATGGCGTGGAGGTCCCGGTGGGCACCGTGGATATCACCCTGTACCGGGATGATTACGATCTACGGGGTGTCAAGCCACGCATCCAAAGCAGCCAGATCCGTTTCTCGGTGGATGGGCGGGAACTAGTCCTGGTGGATGATGTGTTATTTACTGGCCGTACCATCCGCGCGGCGATTGAGTCCTTGGGCGATTATGGCCGTCCCAGCGCGATCCGCCTGGCGGTCCTGGCCGACCGGGGTCATCGTGAATTGCCGATCCAACCCGATGCCGCTGGAATGATCTTCCAGACCGGCAAGCGGGACCGGATCCGGGTACGGATGATTGAAATTGATGGTAAGGATGAGATCCTTCTCTTACGCGGAGGTCTCGGCGCTTGAAGGGGGGCCTGAAGTGAATCGGAAAGACCTGCTCGATATCCAATCCCTCGATCCGGAAGAGATCTACGAAATTCTCGATACCGCTGTTCCATTCAAGGAAATCTTCACCCGTTCCGTGAAACGGGTTCCTTCCCTCCGGGGAAAAACTGTTGTTAACATTTTCTTTGAACCCAGTACCCGCACCCGGACCTCTTTTGAATTAGCGGCCAAGCGTCTCTCCGCCGATGTGATCAACATCGCCTCGGAGCGTAGTAGCTTTGTGAAGGGCGAATCCCTTATCGATACCTTCCATACCCTTCTCGCGATGAAGGCCGACCTGTTCGTCATGCGCCATTCCTTCGCGGGAGCCTGTCACTTTCTTGCGGACCGTATCCCGGTTCCCATTGTTAATGCTGGTGATGGGGCCCATGAGCATCCCACCCAGGCCCTGCTTGATCTGTTTACCATACGGGAGAACAAGGGGAAACTGGCGGGCCTGAAGGTGGCCATCATTGGTGACATCACCTTCAGCCGTGTCGCGCGTTCGAACTTGTGGGGGCTCACCAAAGTCGGCGCGGATGTGCACATCACCGGTCCAGCCACCCTCCTGCCCAAGGGCTTGGATCAAATGGGGGCCAAGGTGTGCCGCCGGGTGGAGGAGGCCCTGGATGGCGCTGATGTGGTCTACATGCTGCGTATCCAAAAGGAGCGCCAGGGCTCGCACTTCTTTCCCACCATCCGTGAGTATTACCACCTTTTCGGCTTGACTCCAGAACGGCTTGCGCTAGCCAAACCGGATGCGATTGTCATGCACCCCGGCCCGATGAACCGTGGGGTTGAGATCAATGATTATGTGGCCGATGGTCCCAGTTCGAGGATTCA
>CAYRBI010000010.1:0-74373 GCA_964422415.1 uncultured bacterium
GCGCGTATCCGCCTGGATGACCGTTACCCGGTTGAGAAGGACCGCTTGTGGGTGGGGGGCGGGATGCACTCGCTCTCAGTCTGGCGGCATGGCGAACGTATCCGCTGGAAGGTGTTCCAGGCCCATCCAGGTGATGAGATCGAGATCCGCCTTCCAGAGGGGAGAGCCCCAGGGCCATTCTCGGAACGGATTCTAAAAATGCAGGAGGAGGCGGTGGGAGAGGAGTAAGGTGTATCATCTAGCTGGAGGAGCAACCCGTATGTTGTTCATGCTTCAGCATGTTGGCCTTGTTTTTGATCTGGGCGGTCACCCTTACGCTGAAGCGAAAACAACGTACGGGTCCAGATCCTTGGCCAGCCGCTATTTCCGGTCCCGTTTGTCCATGTACCAGCTGTACCCCCCCCCACGCAGTCTCTGGGTGAGACCGGCGAGGTGGCTGGAGATGTGCCACTGGAACCACTCTGAGGTGATGACATGTACCAGAGGGGATTCCATCAATTTCTTCTCGAAGAGACGGTAGAGATTAAATTTAACTGGCTTGAAGGACCGGCGGACCTCCTCCAAGGGAATTCCCACCACCTCGACGGCCCCATGTCTCAAGGTTTGAGCCTCCTCCGCAATCCGCAGATAGCGGACCGATTCTGGATCTACCCCGATCACATCACAGGCCACCAGATCGGCCGCGAAACAGTTCTCGCTGGCCATTAACAGATCGAGCTGCACTGGAGTGCCATACAGCGGTCCGTTGCCCTCCATCCCAATGAGTCCATCGACTAACGTGATCATTCTGGGGGAGAGCAGTGCGGCCAGATCCGCGATGGTCTCGTTTAACCAGCGATGGTAGATGATCCGCCGTGGCTCCGGGACCAGACCAAAAAGGTTCTTCATGGCGCAGGTAAGGACAGCGTACTTGTGGGTCTTGATCTTGGGGATGTCGATGAGCAGATCGCAATCCAGAATCCGTCCGGGGAGTTCCAGCCCCTTGAGCCCCCGCCCGGAGAACTCCACCCAGCGTCTGGATTCGTGGGTCAGGTTGATGAGTTGAACGCCATACCGCGCCGCCAGGGCCGGTAAGCCCATCCGTTCCCAGGTGAGATCGAGACGGCGTCCCTTAGCGGCGGTACCGGTCTCGCTTTCGGCGATGGAAACATGGCACCCATAGTCAGAGAGGATTGTGAGCAGCGCATCGAGGAACTCGACACTCGTGTTGGCGCCCAGGGCGATGTAGTCCGGCTTGTCCGTAACCAGGTTGGGTTTGAGTACTACCTCCTGGGCTGTCTGTATCCGGGGTAGGCAACCAGAGAGGGTCATTACTTCCAGGAGATCCTCCACCAGTGAGGTGGGTGAGGTCTTTTTCAGGGCGACTTTGGGAAGAGGAACTGGAGAAAGAGCGGTGCCTTCTCCCCCCACCCCCACCCTCCCCCGCAAGGGGGGTGGGAGCGATTGTCCCCCACCCCCCTTGCGGGGGAGGGTGGGGGTGGGGGGGGGAGAACGTCTTAGCCAGGAGAAAACCGTCATCACTGCCTCTTGAGATGGACCAGGGTCTCCACATGGTGCGTTTGCGGGAATAGATCGAAGGGCTCCACCGAGGACACGCGGAAGACATCCTTGCAGAGGGTTCTCAGATCCCGTGCCAGCGCCGCTGGGTGGCAGCTGATATAAACAACATCGCTTGGTTTGAGTGTGATCAGTGCCCGTAACACCTCCTGCTGGCAGCCCTTGCGGGGGGGATCCAGAATCACCAGATCCGGTTTCCGTCCCAGCTCACGCGGAGAGGCTTTCCCAAGTCTTCCGAACACCGCCTCGGAGGCCTCCGCGATCCATTCCACACGGCAGTCCTTCAGACGGCGTGAGGTGGTGCGTGCGAGCTTGATCGATTGTGTATCCAGCTCGATCCCCACCACCTGCTCGAACCGGTGAGCTAGAGCGCGTGTCAACACTCCCACTCCACAGTAGGCATCGATGGCGAAGCCATTTTCCTCGAAGGGGAGATCGAGCACCCGTCCGTACAACTTGGCCGCCATCTCGTCATTAACCTGCAGGAACGAGGTGGGGCCCACTAGTGTGGTCCAAGGGCCCGCCGAGTGCCAGGCGCAGTTTTCCTCGGAGAAGTTGGCCACTCCCCAGGAGGGTGTCTTTCCGGGAGGCCGGTTCAGGTATTGGGCCCGGTCAAAGTAGACCGCGTCGGCGCGCGGATCGGAATAGGTGAAATGAACACGCACCTCCGGCAAGGCTGCCAGGCAATTGACAATCCGGAGCGGGATCTCCATATCAAAGGAGGCGACCGCGAATAGGGCGATGATGCAGGGATCGAGGGAGGCTCTGTCCGTGCTGGAGCGGAGTGGATCCTGACGCCCGGTGTGGAAGCGGATGGTCGCTGAACGGATGCAGCCATTCTCTCCATCCCAGGCGAGCGAGGTGCCGAACTCCTCATCCAAAGCCGCGCGAATCCGCTCCGCTCCCGTCCACAACTCCCGGCGCGTGATCTCACAAGAGGGCAGGGGAACCGGGAGGCCACTATCTTCCACGCTGCGCAGTCCCCATCTCAGGTGGCCATCCTGTGTGGTTAGGCTGTAGGCCATCTTGTTCCGGTAGTGCCAGGGATCGCCGCCCACCACCGGAGCGACCTCCAACTCCAGTTTGCTCATCCGTTGAAGAGTGTCTTGAACTAACTTGCGCTTGAAGGCGAGTTGCTTTTCCCGGTCCATTATCTGTAATTGACAGCCACCACAGTGGAGGGATTCCTGGAAGATCATTCCATCTCTGGGTTGGAGGTGAACAGGGCAGGTGGGGGTTTGGCGTTCGGGTGAGGTGGTCAGGATCTCTAAGGGGAAAGCCCGTGCGAAATCGCGGGATACCTTCCCGATCCGCGCGCGCGCCCGTTCACTACTCAGCAGTCCGGGGGTGAAACAGGCCATCCCCTCGATATGCGCCAATCCCTCGGCCACCGAGGTGAGATCCTCGATCTCGATCTCGGCGGTCTGTCCTTCCTGGACTGGCGCTCCTTCACTTGCGGATCTCTTTGACAACGGCTCTTGCTCTCTTTCCCTGGGGCCTAGTGGCGGGATTATGTGGCTGGAAACATCCCACGAACATCTCACCCGCCACCTGGCCGGTGGCGGATTTGTCAGGCGGGGATGGAGGCCATGCTCAGGTATGATACTCCGCGTTGATGCGGACGTAATCGTAAGATAGATCGCAGGTATAGGTGGTGGCTGAGGCGGAGCCCGCCCCCAAGTCTACACGGATCTCGATCTCTTCCTCATTCATGGCCTGCGAGACCGCCGTGCGGTCAAAATCGGTGGCCATTCCATTTTCGAACAGCAGGATCCCCTGCACCCACAGTCTTACCTCATTGGGATTATACCGCGCCTGGGTGTTGCCCACCGCGCAGATGATCCGTCCCCAATTGGGGTCGCGCCCGAAGATCGCGGTTTTCACTAAGAGCGAGCCCGCGATGGCCTTGGAGACCGCATGGGCATCGGGACGGTTGAAGGCTCCCTCGCAGATTACCCGGACCAGGTGTGTGGCCCCCTCGCCATCCCTGGCCATTTGACGGACCAGGTCCTGGCAAAGCAAGCGGAGTTCCTCGGTAAAGTGGTTGTATTCCACATGATCTGGTCCGATTTCCTCATTGCCGGCCTTGCCATTGGCGAATAAGATGACAGTGTCCGAGGTGCTGGTATCGCCATCCACGGACAGACAATTGAAGGAATCCTGCACCGCCAAGCCGAGGGCGCTCTTGAGCGCCGAGGGACGGATAGCGGCGTCGGTGGTGAGGAAGGCCAGCATGGTCGCCATGTTGGGATGGATCATGCCCGCGCCCTTGGTGAGGCCGGCCAGGGTGACCTCCTTACCGCTTAGTTGGAAGTGGCGCGAGGCGAACTTCATCGTGGTATCGGTGGTCATGATGGCCTGGAGCAGACGTTCATCCTGGCCCGTGGTTAGCCCCGCCACCGCTGTCTCGATACCGCTCTCGATCTTCTCCATCGGTAGGAAATGGCCGATGACACCGGTACTGCATACGAGCACCTGGTGAGGTTCCAGGCCCAGTTGCTCAGCCACCGCGGCAGTCATCCTGCGCGCATCGCTCAGACCCCGTGCGCCGGTGGCGGCGTTGGCGATTCCGCTGTTGATTACCACCGCACGGACATCTCCCTGCGTAAGGTTCTCGCGGCAGACCTGAACCGGAGGCGAGCAGAAACGGTTCTGCGTGAAGTGCCCCGCGGTGACACAGGGGAAATCACTGACCAGCAGACCCAGATCCAGCTTACCTTCTTTGATACCACAACCTACACCCGCTGACCGGAACCCCTCGGGAGCGGTCACGATCTTCAGATTAGTCAACATCTCTACCTCTTGTTTAGCCTTGGCCTCATTTTCTCCCGCGCTTCCCCCGGAAAGGATGAAGGACCTGACGCGGTCCAAGAGGACCTCGGGATCCTCCTCGGTGGGACGGGAGGATTTTGTTCCACCCTCTTCCAGCAGTAGGCGGAGCTCATGCCGGTCCTCGCTGGAAACCAAGGCGTACCGCTCGATCCAGGGGCGCAGGAATAGGCCCTTGAGCGCTTCATTTTGTGAATCGGGGATTATTGCGACGAAGAAGAAATCACGGACTCCCGCGGCCACTACCGAGTCGTCATAAAAGTCAGGCGCGAGACGTACACATTCGCCAAATTCGGACAGTTCCTCCAACAGAATGGGAACTTCATTCCAGACTGTGTACCCCGGTGCCACTTTAAAGAAAGCGGCTACCACCTGGCTGGGAACCTCGGTCTCCCGGAGGAGTTGTTCGCGTTCCGGTCCGGTCAGTCGCAGGCATTGGAGGATTGAGAGAAGTGGTGATGCCTTCATTTTTCCCAGTAGTCGCCCATTGGATTAATGACACCTAGCGCGCGTAATGCGGCCAGGTCAGGTTTGGGATTCGTATTGAATCCCTTGTTGGCGTATTTCACCCACGCTTCCTGTAAAGTATCGTATCCGAATCCGGTCACTTCCCGCAACGCCGTCTCTTGATCGAGTCCCGATGCATAAGCTTCGACCAGCTGGGGGATGACCTGCAGGCCTTTCTTGTTGATGAGGACTTGGATTACGGACTGGGATTGGGCCATTACCACTGCCGCGTCGAGAATATCCGGGATCCCCAGGAAGGTGGCCGGCAGATTTTGGAGGGAGATAGTCTTTTTCTTGGCGAGACGGCTTGTGATCTCGTTGATGCCGCCATTCGCCGGTCCATCTGGATAGGCGAGCTGGAGCGCCACTCCCTCCTGGAACCAGGCCGGAGCGGCTCCCTCGGTTAGTACATCGATCACCCATAAACCAAAGGCGTACCGGGTCACCACCGGTAGGCTGGTGATATTAACTTTGACTGTGTCCAGTTGCATCCGCAATTTCCCGTGCAAGGACAAAGCCTTGTTCCAAATGGGGGACATGAAGAAGGATTCATAGCTGTTTTTCTGAAAGAGCATAACCCGTAGGGGAAGAGGCGTTTTCAAGCCGAACATTTTTTCCGCAGCTTCGCGTGACCCCTCAAAGGCAGCGGCGATCCCGGCCTCATTCACGGCTAGACCACCCGGTGAGGTGACCACGAAACCGTTAAGCTCCTTGCGGTTGTAGGTTCTTTCCAACCCCGCTTCCTTCTGAACCAAATCTTGGAATGCCAGCAGCGCCTGGGATTCTCTCTGTGAACCACGCAAGGCCAGTCTGAGGTGTTCGAGAGTGGCCTTGTAATCATCTTGTTGGTAGCAGATCTGGGCCAACAAACTCTCGATCTCCTCTGTGTTGATCTTCCAGGTTAGTGCTTCGGTTGCTTTCGCGCGCGCATCGATGGTCTCTCCGGCACGCCGCAAACTTTCCGCCCATGCGGCCAACAAGTCGCGCAACCTTTGCGCGAACTCTTTTTCGACCGCTGGTACCTTATATGAACGAGCCGTTCTCCAGGTGTCATCCAAGAGGAATTTGGTCTTCTCCCAGTCACCTGATTTGAACACCTGACTGCTTTGCGCGGCCCGGATCTCGCCCAGTTTCTGTATCAATACCTCCGGTGCAGCTCCCATCTCCAGTGAGGTTTTAATGGTCACCACCGGTTCCTCGTACTGTTCCAACCTGGTGAGTGGATCCACATAGTTGATGGTTGCTTGAGCGGCCCGTGCGCGGTTTGGGTTAGTTTTGGCCGAGGTCAATGCGAGCCGCGCCGCGGCCATCTCCTGCTTGAGTTCCTCCAAGCCTCCGGTCTGATCTGGCGTAAGGCTCGCTTCCGTGGTGGCCGCCCGCATATTTTCAGCACGGTTCTTGTTCTCGAGCTCCCGGATGAGATTCCGTCTGTCCTCGATGCTGGGTTGCGCGGATGCCCCCCCTAGAAAGAGGAACAGGAGACACATGGGAATTACGTTGTGAAGAGCCAAGGCATATGGCCTCCAATCTGATAGCGTTGTTTTTCCGGTGCTAGAGCCGCTGGACTCCGGGGGATGTGAGCCTTACAGAGAATGCATAAACCGCTTCATTCTCTCCATGGCTTGTTCGATGGTGTCCAACGAGGTGGCATAGGCGCAGCGGATATATCCCTCCCCCGATGAACCAAACGCATCACCTGGCACCACGGCAACGCTTTGTTTCTCCAGCAGACGGAGCGCGAACTCCTCGCTGGTCAGGCCTGTCTCACGAATCGAGGGGAACACATAGAAAGCGCCCCCGGGCATGTGACAAGGAAGCCCCATCTCATTGAGGCTCTTTACAATCAGACGGCGGCGGCGGGAATAATCCATCTTCATCCGCTTGCATTCCTCATCGCCATGATCCAATGCTTCGATGCCGGCCATCTGCCCGGTAATCCCCGCGCACATGATCTGGTATTGATGGACCTTGTTCATGGCCGCCAGGATATCCGCCGGGGCTCCCACGAAGCCGATCCGCCAGCCGGTCATGGCCCAGGCTTTGGAAAGGCCATGCATTAGAATGGTCCGCTCCTTCATGCCTGGTAATGAAGCGAAGCAGATGTGCTGGCTATCATAGGTGAGCGTGCTGTAAATCTCATCGGTAATAAGGACGATATCTTTCTCGATCACCCAGCGGGCGATCTCATTCATCTTCTCGCGGTTGATGGTCGCGCCGGTGGGATTACCGGGAAAGTTCAGGAGCAAGACACGTGTCTTGTGACTGCAATGGGCCTCCAGATCGGCGGGTGTAGGAAGAAAATCGGTGGCCGCGCTGGTCGGAACCATCACCGGAACACCCCCAGCCAATTCGGCCAGAGCCGGATAGGCGACAAAACAAGGCTCTGGGATGAGCATCTCATCACCCGGCTCCAAAAGCGTACGGCAGGCTAGATCCAGCGCTTCGCTGACTCCCACTGTGACCAGGATCTCCTGCTCCGGATTGTAAGAGACATGCATCTCCCGTTCGAACCAACGGCTGACCGCTTGACGGAAGGGCAGGTATCCCTGGTTGGAGGTATACGAGGTGTGCCCTTTCTCCAGCGAGAAGATGCCTTGTTCACGGATCGCCCAGGGTGTGGAGTAATCTGGCTCGCCCACCCCCAGTGAGAGGATGTCGTCCCGTCCAATGACCAGGTCAAAGAAACGGCGGATACCAGATGGTTTCAGGTTTTCGACACGGCTGGCGATCCGGGATTGTCTCCCGGACTCAGGTTCTATGATTGGTTTCTCGACTGCAACTGACATAATTGTCCCCCCCTTACTGGTAATATCGTTGAGTGTAGCAGAACTACCGGCT
The DNA here is from genome assembly GCA_964422415.1 of uncultured bacterium. GTDB lineage: Bacteria > Hinthialibacterota > Hinthialibacteria > OLB16 > OLB16 > OLB16. The sequence continues at coordinate 7,732 of CAYRBI010000010.1, forward strand.
GGGAAGAAACGGGAGGGACAGTTTCCGGACAGCCGGTTTACCAAGGGGGAGTGGACACCTGTTTTGACAGGAATGACAGAGCCGGGCTGGGCAGTATCATTGACCCTGTTGGCCGAAGCGATAAACTCCAATTTCCTATGCAAGAGTCTTCGCCAGAAATATCTCTGATTATTCCCGCTTACAACGAAGAGAAGCGGATCGGCCCCTCCCTGCGGGAAGTGCGGCAATTCATGGCCACCTATTCCCGCTCCATGGAGGTATGGGTGGTCGATGATGGCAGCCGTGATGCCACTGCTCGGATTGTTCAAGACTATATCAATTCACCGGAGGGCGGCCCAAAGTTTCATTATCTTCAATATGGCTGCAACCGGGGGAAAGGATATGCGGTGGCCGAGGGGCTGCGGCATGGAACTGGAAAGTACCTGGTCTTTACTGATACTGATCTCTCCGCTCCCATTGAGCAGCTCCCACATCTGATCAAGGGGCTGGAGACTGGCGCGGACATTGCCATTGGTTCACGGCGGTTGCCACAGTCGCAGGTTGTGGGCCTCCCCTTTTCGCGTCATCTCATGGGGCATCTGTTCGCGCGGCTTTCCCGCTTGATGGTCCTGTCCGGAATCTCCGATACCCAGTGTGGCTTCAAGGCTTATCGCCGCGAGGCCGCCCACAAACTCATCGCGGCGCAGAAGATCGATGGATACACCTTCGATGTGGAGCACTTGCTTCTCGCGCGTCAATTCGGCATGAAGGTGGTCGAGGTTCCGGTGAAGTGGATCTTCTCCGCGGACTCGCAGATTCATGGGATGCGGGACTCCATCCGCATGTTCCGTGACCTGCTCGCAATCCCCAAAATGCACCCCAAGGGGTGAGGTTCTCCCCCCCACCCCAACCCTCCCCCCTGGCGGGGGAGGGTTGGGGTGGGGGGGAGAATTCGTGGAGACTCTATCTTTTCCTCTCCTGTGTCTTTGCCGGTGGTGCGATCAGATTGGCGAACAGCCGATAAGCCCCGGGGACAAAGGCCCGCAGTTGACGGTACCAGGTGAGGGAGGTGTAAACATAAGTTCCCTTGCCATATCTGGCCCAGAGGATCCCTCCCTTCAACGGCTCGGAACCGGTATCCGCCATTGAGACCAACTCCTCATAATGCGAATCGTAGGTGTCCGGGAAATAGAGGCCGCGTTCCTGGATCCAGTCCTCCCAATCCGAAGGGATAATTTTATTCGGGGTGGTGAACAGGGGATGCGAGGCCTTGAGTATCTGAACCGGCGCGTCCTCCTGGGTCACCCGCGCACTGGAGAGATGAAGCGGGAAGGGCGCATAGGATGGATCGGCTTCGTTCCAGTCGAAGGATTTATGGTAGAAGACCACCAGGTGGCCTCCATCCGAAACATACTTGAGCAAGCGTGGATTGGCATGGCGCAAGTCTGGCCGCTCAAGATACCCACGAATGTCGATGAGGATCGTCTGATACTGGTTCAGATCACCCGTCTCGAGATCCTTCGTGTTGAGAGGAATATACTCAATCTCCAGAGTCCGGAGCGCATCGGGTAGAGTGGTGTCATAAGATTGAATAATCCCCACCCGGAGATGGGATGGAATCCGCACATCCACCATTGTGGCCTTGGCCTCGGTAAAGAACTCCCCGGCGCGTGTATGCAACTTTGTGGTCAATGTGTAATCTCTGGGATCAAGATTCCTGGCCGGAGTCCAGGTCACTTTGGTGGAGGATCTTCGCGCCACGCCTGGATTCAAAAAGGCCTTCTGAATCTTCCCATCGGGTAGGGTGACCTCGAGCTCGGCGGTGGCTCCCGCCACTGTGTTGCGGCGGGCATTCACCAGGAAGGAGATGGGTGTGGAGGATTCCTTGGAGATGAGCGCGTTTTCTGGTTCGATCCAGATCTCCCAGGGTGCGGAGATCTCCATCCGCCGCGAGACTGTGCAAGCCCCCGGGATGTCTCCTTTCTTGAGGCTGACTGTCCCCTTCAGGTTGGGAAGCCAGGGACGCGCGGAACGGTAAAGCGCGTCGGTGGCGGGTAGGGTCGTCTCTTCGCCGGTGGGAACAATGACTATAAAGTGGGCCTCTGCCTCGCGTGAGGGACCGAGAGACCCGGTCTGTTGACGGATGAGCGAGGTCTTCCATCCGGCGGGTGGGTTGAGCCCAAAATCCTCCACATCCACAGTTGTGGAACCTTGGTTTGCAAGAATCAAACTGACCACCGCTTCCAGCCCAGGGACCAGAGTTGGTTCGGAGACTTGCATCTCCAGACGCATCCCCCACTGCCCTCCCAACAATGCCTTGAGCCTGCTGGCTGACTCCTGCTGGAAGGCTGAATTGGCTGTGTTTGTTCCCGATAAAAGGCTCACCGCTGAGGCCACAGCTTTTTCAGCCGAAGCTGGTTCCACCGCGAGTGAGGCATAGGCTTGGCGTAGGCTGCCCGACAGTTGATTCCGCCAGGTGGTGGTGGTTGAAGAGCCCTCTGTTTTTGAAAAACGGCATTCCGGGCACCCTTCCCACCAGGCACCGGGCAGGCCAGTGAACAGATCTTTGAGACTTCCTTTGGGGTGGTTCCCCTGAATGAGCGAGTAGAAACTCTCTGGCGAGTTACCACGTGATTCATTAACCCGCGCCCAGGCCCCCTTACCGCCTTGGGAGCGATGCTGGTTGAGCGCCTCGGCGGCGATGTCCTGGTAGGTGACTCCACGCAGTGGATCGGTCTGGCTGACTAGTAGCGAAACATCGGCTTCCTCGGCGGGAGAGCCATCATAATAACGCCGCCGTTGGAAGAGCCTGGAGACACGCCAGGGGCTGAGTCCCTCATCCTGGATCTGGCTCAGATAAGCTTCCGGTGAGGCGGCCAGAGGAATGGCCTCGGTAATCAACTCGGCCATGGCTTGATGGTGCCCATGCCCGGAGCCGGCGCGGTGGTTGGTGATGATCACCTGCGGATGCTCTTGGCGGAGAATGCGAACCAACCGTTCGAGCGCCTCTGCCCGGTGCCAGAAGCCCCAGGTTTCCCCGGCGGTTTTGGAGAATCCGAAGTCCTTCTGGTTAAGGCAATAGACATTCCGGATTCCCACCAACTGAGCCGCCGCAAGGGTCTCCTGGGAACGGATGACCCCGAGTTCCTCGTACAGTTCCGGCCCGGTTTCGTTTTGTCCTCCCTCTCCCCAATTGGCCAGCACGAGCGAGGTCTGGACTCCGAAGCGGTGGTTGTAATAAGCCAGGGTCTCGCTGTCCTCATCATCGGGGTGCGCCGCCACGCACATCAGGCGTAGTGGGGTGGCCACCTCTTTCAGGGTCTGCAGGGCGGCCACAATCCCTTGATCGGGAGTCACTTGGGTGGGGCCGGCTGACATGCTCCCACCCGGAAACCAGGTCAAGGTCAGCAGGCTAACAAAGAGAGCTCTCCGGATGGATGCACGCCGCCAAAACCGGTAGTCTTGCCACATGCTGTCAACTCTATCACGGAACCTGTTCTCAGGCAGTAAGACCCTGGAGGACGCTCTCTGGCCACTCCTCGTTGGTGTCTTTCCAATCTTCTTCTGGTCGATGGGGTATGACAGTTTCCATGAACCCAAGTGGCTGTTGTTGACCGCCTGGGTAGGACTGATTTTAGCTTTAAGGGCGCAAAATGGCGGAACCATCTTCACAGGAATGCCCCCCCTTACGCCGCCGTTGCTGTGTTGTCTGGGAGCCACTTTCTTGTCTATGCGGTGGGCTGCCGCGGATCATTGGGTGGCGTTTGCCTTGTGGTTCCGATTGGTGGTGGTCTTCCTGGCTCTCCATCTCTTGGTTTCCTGGATCCGTTCAAAACCCGAAGAAGAAAGAGAGGGAACAGTCCGTTTCCTCCTGTCGATGGCGGTGGGAGGGGGATGCGGCGTAGCTTTGCTCGCTATTCTCCAAGATTGGGGGTGGTGGCGCTGGGGGGATGAACCAGTCTCGGATTGGCGTTTCAACCTCTCCTCCTCTTTGGGCAACCCAAACGAAGTGGGGGGCTATCTCTGTTATCTGTTGCCGGTGGTTCTGGCGCGTTGGTTTTCAATGTCTGTTGACCACCCTGGCGCGCGATTACGCTGGGGGCTTGTTGGGCTACTGCTCCTGTATGGTCTCACCACTGTTTTTACCGTCGCGGCCTGGTTGAGTCTCTTCCTGGTTCTCCCACTGGCAGTGGCCATGCTTCCTGGAAATGGGGGAGGGCATTGGAGACGGGTGGTGATCGCAGCGGCTGTCTCAGCCCTGGCATTCGGCCTGTTGCGCTTGTCTTTCTCAGAATCAATCCAGCTGGCCTCACACACCACCCTCTTCGTGGGTGTGATGGCAATCTTGACTCTGGTGGTTTTACTGCTCACACGTTGGCTGCTTCCCGGCTTCCGTTGGCGTGTCACATTAGCCGTGGTGGGATTGCTGGTGGTGTGGGGTACTCTGTTGCCACCGTGGGGGATCGCCAACCACCCGGAGGGATTGGTCTCCGAAGCGCTGGCCTCGCCACGCTGGAAGGGCGGTTTTGGCGCGCGGCGCTTTATCTGGACCACCACCGCCCTGATGATCAAAGACCATCCCCTCTCCGGCATTGGCTGGGGGCATTACTACACCCTTCACAACCTCTATCAGGGCGAACTCTACCGTCAACGCGGTCATCCCCATGACCGTCCCTCGGTGGGGCTGGTGCCACAGGCGCATTGCGATTCTCTTCAGGTGATCGCGGAGTCGGGAGTTCTGGGGGGGATCGCCTTTTTCTGGCTGATGGGCGTGGTCATCAAACTATGGAGATCACGGCTCCGCACGGCACGAGGACAACCGGACCGGTACCGGGGAGATCTTTGGGCCTGTGGGGCGGGTCTGTTGTTAATCTTCTCTCACTCGCTGGCCGACTTTCCCTTCCGTCAACCCCAACCGGTGCTGCTGGCGGTGGTCTATCTGGCGGTATTAGCCGCGAATCCTGTTGCTTTGGGGAGAGTTCCCCTCCTGCAACCACAGCGAAGGGGCTGGTGGGTTCCGGTTCTTGTTGGCGTGCCTGGTCTTATTCTCATCGTGGTTTCCGCGGTGGGGCTGCGTGACCAAAGACTCCTGAAACAGGGTTATGAGGGGCTGATGAGAGGCATGAGAATCTCTACTCCCATACTTCGTCAAACAGTTCTTCAGTTAGCGGGCGTGGAACTCGACGCGATCCTCTACCCGCTGCCAGATACCCATGACCGCTGGCTTTACCGCGCCCGTGTAGCCATGGAGCAGGGGGATCTTCCCGGGGCGGAGCAGGCCCTGTTAAAGGCGGGAAACTACCGTCACACCCTGGCCCTGTATGAAACCTGGCTGGACTATGCCAAGCAGATCGAAAATCCCAAGATCTCTCTTGGGGCGGTTCAAGGCCTGCTTCTGTATAACCCATGTTGGGCGGGTTACTACGATGAGGAGGCTCGGTTGTTACGCATCTTGGGACAGCCAGATGAAGCCGGGGAAGCAAATCAAACCGCCAGCCGGTTACGGGTTCCCGAAAAACCCGGACCTTGAAACCATGGACAGGAGTGAATACTCTCTCTTTCCATCTTGGATTCAAACTCAGGAGATACTCATATGAGCAGTTTTACGCCGCAAAAATCCGATAAGTTTACCTTTGGGCTCTGGACTATCGGGAATACAGGACGCGATCCCTTCGGGGAGGCTGTACGGTCTCCACTCAAACCATGGGAGATCGCCAAGATTGTAGGTGAGCTTGGAGGTTATGGGGTTAATTTCCATGACAATGACCTGATTCCGATCGATGCTACCCCCGCCGAACGGGATCAGATCCTGAAGGAGTTTACAAAGGTTCTGGCCGACTATGACCTCAAGGTTCCCATGGCCACCACCAATCTGTTTGGGGAACCCATCTTCCGGGATGGCGCCTTCACTTCCAATGACCCTCAAGTCCGTGCCTATGCCCTGCAGAAGACCATGAATGCCATGGACTTGGGAGCCAGCCTGGGTGCGAAGGTGTATGTCTTTTGGGGGGGACGCGAGGGCACTGAGGTGGATGCCTCCAAGGACCCGCGCGATGGCATCAAGTATTTCCGTGATGCTCTCGATTTCCTCTGCGAGTACTCTATCGAACAGGGCTATGGACTCAAGTTCGCGCTTGAAGCCAAACCCAATGAACCACGCGGTGACATCTATTTCCCCACCACCGGTAATTACCTGGGCTTCATTCAGACCCTTGCTCACCCCGGGATGGTGGGAGTGAACCCGGAAGTGGCTCACGAGACCATGGCCGGTCTGAACTTCTTCCATGCGGTCGGGCAAGCCATCGAAGCTGGTAAGTTGTTCCACATCGATCTCAATGATCAGCGTCCCGGACGTTATGACCAGGATCTCCGTTTCGGCTCGGAGAGCTTCAAGGTCTGCTTCTTCCTGGTGAAGCTGCTGGAGGACAGTGGTTATGATGGGCCACGGCATTTCGATGCCCATGCTTATCGCACCGAGAATCTGGATGGGGTCAAGGCCTTTGCGGCTGGCTGCATGAGAACTTACTTGATTCTCAAGGAGAAGGCTCAACGCTGGAACGCGGACAAGGAAATCCAGAACCTGCTCAAGGCGGTCAAGCGTTCCGATCCAGAACTGGAAGCGCTCTGTAAGGGGTACAGCGCGGACAAGGCCAAGGCTCTCAAGGCTCGCACCTTCGACCGCAAGGCTATTTGCGCGCATCCGCTACCCTACGAGCGTCTCGATCAATTAACCTGCGAGATCATCTACGGGATCCGGTAAAATGTTTCACCCGCTGGAACGAGAAGTGATTCCCGTTCCAGCGGGGCCTATTCATGGAATAGCGAACTTATTCGCATTGGGGGAGCGGATTTTACGCTCGTGCCGCCGAACGTAACCCGAACCTGAACCGGCGGAAGCTCTCCAGCGGGTGGCTGAAAGCATGTTTCATGTAGTATGGCTGCGTCAATGCACGGCGGAACTTGTGCCATTCCCAGCTCTTGTAAGCCTTCCGCAGGTAGTTATCGAGGTCTTCAGCCGAGAGTGCCTCGGTTCTCACCACTGACATGCTGTTGCCATCGAACTTGCTCCAGTCTTTGGTAGTCAGGAATCCCTTCGCTTCAAGCTCCTTATAAAATCTACTCCCCGGGAAGGGAGTCATGATGCTGTATTGGACCGAATCCGGGTTGAGCTTCTGTGACCAGCGGATAGTTTTCTTCGCTGTCTCATGGGTCTCGCCAGGCAATCCGAAGGAGAAGGTCAGGTGGATGCGGATGTCAAGTTCCTGGGTGTAACGCACCATCTCCTCGACCTTGGCGAGGTCGAGGCTCTTGTCGGCGTTGTCGACCAGTTCCTGGCTGGCGGATTCGACTCCATACTTCACCGCGTGCAGACCAGACTTCTTGAGCTCGCGCAGGGTCTCCTTGTCGCAGGTGTCGGCGCGTGACATCGCTGCCCAGGGGATGCCCAGGTTGCGTTTGGAAATCTCCTCGCCCAATTGCATCAAACGGCGTTTGCCAATATTGAAAGTGTCATCATCGAAGTAGAAGGATTTGAATCCCCAACGTTTGACACAGTATTCCACCTCATCGGCCACATCAGCCGGATTCCGGGTGTTGTATTGATTGCCCTCATACATGACTTGTGGCCAGACACAGAAGATGCAACGGAAGGGGCAGCCCCGGCTGGACCACATCTGCAGGCTGGGAGCCGGGATCCCACCGGGAAGATCATGGTAGTTGTAAAGAGGGTATTGATCGCGCGAGGGCCAGGGTAGGGCATCCAGGTCCTTGATGACAGCCCGGCGCTGGTTGTGATGGGTAGCCGTTGTTGCTTGGTCGAAATAACTCAAGCCGGCCACTTGGCTTAGGTCCCCATTGGTATCGAGAGTCTTAGCAAGCTCCAAGGCGGTGTAGTCGTACTCACCACGCAAAGAGAAATCGACATACCGGTGTGCCGCCAGGAAGTCTTCGCCCTGGCTGGTCAGATGCAGCCCCGCGAAGGCGATCTTGGCTTGAGGGCATTTGGCCCGGATCGCCTGGGTTTGACGCAGGTCGGTCTCCATCGAGGGGGTGGAAACCTCCAGAATGACCAAATCAGGTTGGAAGTCCGTGGCCCGCTCGATGAAATTCTCTTCATTGGTTCGTTCGGCGATGCCATCGATGGTCAAACATTCAAACCCATCCCGCTGGAGCAGGGCGGTGGCATAGGCCATGTAGAAAGGGAAAGGCATATAGGGGCTGCATTCCGTCTCATAGTGCGGCCAGCGTGAACCCGCGCGGACTCCATAGTATCCTGGACGGTACCAGGGACCATTCCCGAGAAAGACTTTCATCCTGACAAACTCCTTTTCAACCTTCCTGAGAACCCAGTCTTAAACACTTGCTGGAATCCTACTGCTTTTTCATGGGTTTTCCCACGGACCTCAGGCAGGGAGAGGCTGCTCCAGGAGAGGGGTTACTTTTGTGTAGATAGGATCGTTGATATCCCCAACAAGTTTACTCAAAGATGGCCTGAGTGATGCCGATACTCCTATTGACAACGACCGCCTTGTTGGAGATACTCGCAGTGGGAATTTATCGGTGGCGTCCCTGGCTCGCTCAAGCCAATAAGGGGATGCCCCCAGGAGTGAAACGGGTATGAAAAAGACTTTCTTTATCTTATCCGCAATTTTCCTAATAGCTTCACCGGTTCTCGCTGGGAGCTGGGATGAGACCTTTTATCCCGCTGACCAGTCTCTGATTTTCAAATCTCAGAAATCCGTGGGCATGCAGTTCGCCGCGGACCGGCAGGAAATGATGAGCGAGAAACGGGAACCCGGGTTCATTAGGAAAATTGGGGGCCTAGCATCCAGAGTTGTGGAAGCTCCAGTGAAATTCTTTGGGCTGTTCATTGGCCGGGATAAATCCACTGAAGCCGTTACAGAAACATCACAGTTGGTGTTACAGGAGAGTGAACCCTCTGAACCGTGGATGAAGCTGGATCTGAACTCGGCACCTGACTTTTCTTTGTCACTTGATCCAAATGTGGGTGGCTATTCCGTGTTCGAGAAAAGCGCCGGACAGGATCTGGTTGGGATGAACACGGCGGAGAAGGAAGGATTAGGGAACCGGATGATGAAGGTTCAGATTCTCCTTCAGCACATCATCTTCACCGACGAGAACTAAAATTCAAGTCCAAGTTTCGAAAGTAAAGGCCTGAGAGGTTCATCTTCTCAGGCCTTTTCTCATTCTAGGGGAGAAACCACCATGCTGACTGTCGAGGAAATCATCCGCCAACTCGGACTGAAGCCCCATCCTGAGGAGGGCGGATTTTATCGTGAGACCTACCGTTCACCTGAGAACCTGCAAGGAGAATCGCTCCCCACCCGGTACTCTTCCATCCGCTCGCTGGGAACCGCGATCTACTATCTGCTCTCCCCCAACTCGGTTTCCGCGATCCATCGTTTAACCACGGATGAGATTTTCCACTTCTACCTGGGCGATCCAGTCGAGATGCTGTGGCTTTGCCCAGATGGCTCCGCACGGGTCCTCACCCTCGGACAGGACTTGATGAAGGGGGACCTTCCGCAGGTGGTGGTTCCCATGGGAACCTGGTTTGGCTCACGCCTTCAACCGGGTGGACGGGTAGCCTTGATGGGGACCACCATGGCCCCTGGATTTGATTTCGCGGATTATGAAGATGGCGACCAAGCCACACTAATCTCTCAATACCCCAGCCAGGAAACACTCATCCGCCAACTGACCCACTGACCTCTAGACTCTGTTGTTAGCCGGGGACAAGGCAACGGCTCTGTATCATTCCGATAACCTTTTATGCCGCCGTCCCCGGTGGGTGTTGAATCAATCCGATCCATGCCGCTGTCCCCGGAGAGTGTCTACTGGGTGTGAACCCAGAGTCCAAACCTCTCGAAGAAATCCGGAAAGGTCTTGCTTACACACCCTGGATTCAAGATGGTTAAGCCGGGCACATGGATTCCAGCGATTGTGAAGCTCATTGCCATCCGATGGTCATCGTAGGTTTCGATCTCAACTGGCTGATACTGTTCCCTGGGGTGGATGGTCAGCCCATCGGAGAACTCCTCGACTCTTGCCCCCATGCGTGTCAGTTCCACCGCCAATGCCGCGATCCGGTCGGTCTCCTTGATGCGGGCATTGGCGATGTTGCGGATCGTCGTTGCCCCCTTAGCGAAGAGAGCCACCACCGCCAGGGTCTGTGCGGTGTCGCTCATGGCGTTCAGATCGACCTCGATGCCATGCAAGGAGCCACCAGTGAGTGTGATCCAGTTACCCTGATGAGTGGTGGTACAACCCATTCGCGTGAGGATTTCCGCGAAAGCGGCATCCCCTTGGCGTGTATCCTCCGGGATGGGGCCGACACGTACTGTCCCTCCCGCAACGGCCGCCGCGGCAAGAAAATAAGAGGCTCCCGAGGCATCCCCTTCAACCGTATAGTCACAGGCGGTTGGTTCCTGCCCGGGGGGAACCAATAAGCGATGGTACCCCTCGTTAACCGCTTGAATCCCGAAACGCTCCATCACCGCTAAAGTCATGTCAATGTAGGGTTTCGAGACCAACTCCCCCTCTACCTCCAGGGTGAGTCCCTCCCGCATCCGTGCCGCCGAGAGGAGCAGAGCAGAGAAGTATTGGCTGCTACGGGATCCCTGTATGACACACCGGCCACCCTGGAGTCCGCCACCTGAGATTTGAATTGGGGGACAGCTGGTCCCATCCAAGTCCACCGCCTTGCACCCCAGTTGGCGTAGTCCATCCAATAGGTCTCCGATGGGACGCTTCCGCATCCGTTCATTACCAGTAAGCACATACTCGCCCTCGCCCAAGGCACAGAAGGGAGCTAGAAAACGGATGGCGGTTCCTGCGTTTCCACAGTAAAGCGGTCCCAGAGGGGCGTGTTGAGGTTTCCCCATCCCACATACATGGATCGTTTTCTCTTCCACCAGTGTCTGGACCTTGATGCCGGTTTGGTTGAGACACTCACACATGCGTTCGGTATCATCCGAGAAGAGGGCATTCCGTAAGATGCTTTCTCTCTTGGCCAGAGCCGCCAGCAACAAAGCCCGGTTCGTGTAGCTCTTGGAGCCAGGAAGGTTGACCTCGGCAAGCGCGGGCGGAGTGGCGGGAGATAGCATGAATTGTTCGGGATAGGCCGGCATGGAGCGTGTTCTACCTCTTACGGGGAAGGGAGTAAAGAAAGGGCCAGGAGTTTTGCCTCCTGGCCCCATTTTAGAATCAGAGATTCTGAGACGAATCGTTGCCGTTGCGTCTCAGTGTTCAGCCTCTTCCGAAGAAACCACCCCGGTCCATCTTCTTGGCCTCTTTCTTTTTGGCCTTGGCCTTAATCACGGGAACCTCATAGCCTTTCCGTTGTGGACGGGTGGTCCAAACGGCGGCTTCCGGATCTCCAACAATGACCTCCTTCTCGGGATCCCATTGGATCTTGCGTCCGAGACGGATGGCGATGTTACCGAGGTGGCATACGGAGACCGAGCGGTGGCCGATCTCGACTGGACTGATCGGATCTTTGCGGGTTTTGATGCACTCCAGGAAGTTGCCCTGGTGATTGTCGCTGGCGTAGAGACGCAAGTCGGTGGATTTAAACTCGATGTTAGTGAGTTCGGCTGGTGTGGTCTTGATTTCCTCGCGGCTTACGAAAACCTCTCCATCCGTGCCTTTGAAAAGGATCCCATTGGGGCCCTCGCTGTGGCAGATCACTGGCGCGGCATCCTTGTATTCATAGTGGATCTCAAACTTGGTGGCGACATCATATCCACCCGGGGGCGGGAATTCGGCGGTACCCTCGATGCTGATGGGGCCGGTTCCATCGGTGCCATTTCCCCACTGAGCGATGTCATTGTGATGCGCGCCCCAGTCGGTCATCTTCCCACCCGAATAGGCATACCACCAACGGAACTCATAATGGCAGCGGGACTTTTTGAACGGAACAACCGGCGCCTGGCCCAGCCAACGATCCCAGTCTAGCCCCGGCGGGGGATCGATATCTGGATCGGTTCCACCGGTGGGGGCATCACCAATATAAGTGTCAATCTGTTGGATCTTGCCAATGTAGCCATTCCGTACCAGCTCGCAGGCCTTGCGGAAACGTGCATCCGAACGCTGCTGCGTACCAACCTGGAACACGATGTTGGCGTTACGGACCGCATTCACAGCGGACTTGCCTTCATCGATGGTGAGGGTCATCGGCTTCTCGCAGTAAATGTCCTTCCCCGCCTGAGCGGAGTGAATGATGGCTGTGGTGTGCCAGTGATCCGGGGTGGCAATCACGACTGCATCAATATCATGGCGGTCGAGCAGATCCCGGTAATCATTGTAGGTTGGGGCCTTCTCGCCCACTTTTTTGATGAAATTGTAACGATGGGCGGCATCCACATCCGCCGCGGCGATGAACTGCACCTCCGGGTGAGCCTTAAAGTCATGATACAGGCCTCCATTCACCCGGTCTCCGAAGGCAATGAAACCAATACTGATGCGGGAATTTGCAGCCACGGCGCCCCCACGGCCCAGTGTGGCGGCGGAGACAACCATCGGGGCCATCCCGGCCTGGATCATTGTCTTCATAAAGTTCCTTCTCGTCCTCTTACCCAGACTCGTCATACCAACGCCTCCTCCTACAGAATAACCGTTTACACAACGGTAGCTTTCCTTAAAGGCTAAGTCAACAAGCCAATCGGAATTTGGATCCTGTTATTACTGCTGAATGGTTACGGTTGGGGGCGCCGTATAACCGCTATATTGTCCCGCGATCCCCGCCTCCTGGGTATTGCCCATGTGCATCAACACACGGTAACGGAACATGAGCTGTTGTCCATTAGGAATGGTGTAATCGCCACTCTCCTGTTCCCCAAAAGCTTTCAGACCAAAACAGTTGGCGGTGTAGAGACCATAGGCGCGGATGTGCCAATGGCTGGGGTGACGGAGGTTTTCAGGATGATCGAGGATGGCGATGCCCACATTGTGGCCATTCAAGTTTCCGCTGTAATCGCACCAGTTGGCGGGCTTACCCCAGCACTCCTTTTCGGTTACCTGGCCCTCGGAGTTCGCCATCTTCCCATTGCCATGTTGCTCATCGATGAGAGGATTCATGCGTAGAGCGCAGATCCCGCCCTCTTTGGTGTCTTTGAATTGCACATCTCCATCAGTAGCCGTAAAGGTGACCCGCATATCGGTGGCACGGTCCTCCGTGTCGCTGGCGTAAAAGATGTACTCCCGCTCCTCCTGGACAACCCGGCTGCCATCGGCACGATTCCAGTCATTGACCGCACGGATCTTCCCGAAGACAGGACCTGATACGACCTCCAGGATCTCTCGTGGTTTCTGCTGGCCATGATCTCCCTCCGCCATCCACAGGTTGGCCTCATTCACCTCGCCATAGGCCACCCACCAGGAGACATGGTGGATGTGATCGCGCACCTTCTCTCCTTCGGTCTCGACATTTTCCATTGGGTAGGCACGGGTCAAGCGCAGGTTGTCGCCAATCACCACCGGGTAGAGATAGGGCTTGGGCTGATCCGGTTCAAAATGGTAGGCCGTAAAAAGCTTCCCATCGACCCGGACATCGATACGGTGATTGGCCATGCTCAGGAGGACACGCGCCGGAGGATTGGCCGCTTCCTTGAGGTTATAACTGACCTCCTCATTGGGCTTGAGAGCGGGTGCGATGAAGACAAACTCCTCGCCATCTTTCTGTGCGTATCCCACCGGTTTCCCATCCGCTGTCAGCACCTCCAGGACTTGGGCAGCCGCGAGTGGCCCTTGCAGGGTGAAGCGTACCGGAGCGGCTGGGTTTCCTTCTGGTCCGGCTTTGAGTGTCAGTAACAGCATGAGAATGGCTTGCATGAGAAAGGACTCCTCCTGTTCATATGGTACGAAGGACAAACACTTTACCACATCATTCCAATTCGGCCATCCGTCTGAGAAAAACTTGTGATGACCCTCTCCCAATACCCTCACCCATCGAGGAGAAGTGAGTTTTATGGGGTTCATGCTTTTTTTGTATTCCTCCCCCCTTGTGGGGGAGGGTCGGGTGGGGGGACAGAGCTCGCAATATCTCATCAAAAGACGCCCTAATCCCTTTGCCTACCCTGTGATACAGTGGTTTCCATGGATATGCCTTTTGGGATGAGCGAGGAGCGGATCGAACGGTATGCCCGTCAGATCATCCTGCCGGATATGGGTGGTGCTGGTCAGAAGAAGCTTTTCAATGCCAGTGTGTTGATTGTGGGAGTGGGTGGATTGGGTAGTCCCGCCGCGCTCTACCTCGTTGCGGCGGGTATCGGACGATTAGGACTGGTGGATTCGGATGTAGTGGATCTCTCCAACCTCCAACGCCAGATCCTCTACCGCACTTCCGATGTGGGGCAGCTAAAGCTGGAGACGGCGCGGCGGGCCCTATGCGAAGCGAATCCCAGCCTGGAGCTCGAGACCCACGAGACTCATCTGCAGGCCCACAATGCCCTCGCTATCATCCGTGATTACGATGTAATCCTCGATGGCACCGACAACTTCCCGGCCAAGTATCTGCTCAATGATGCCTGTGTCCTGCTCGGAAAACCGCTGGTTCATGCCGGGATCTTCCGTTTTGAGGGGCAGCTCCTGGTCATCAAGCCTGGCGAGGGGCCCTGCTACCGGTGTTTCCATCCCGATCCACCTGTTGAGGGATTGATTCCCTCTTGCCGGGAGGCTGGAGTGCTAGGGGTAGTTGCCGGGGTGATGGGTGTTCTGCAAGCCACCGAGGCCATTAAATTGATCTGTGGCATGGGGCATCCCCTGGTGGGGCAGCTGCTCCTCTATGATGCCCTGGAGATGGAGTTCCGCCGGGTCCGGATTCATAAGGATCCTCACTGTGCAATCTGCGGCGGGAGTCCTACAATCACAATGCTGGAAGACCTGCAACTCCCCTCTTGTCAGGTTGAGGGGTGAGTCTTCATGGAGGTTTTACGAACTGTGGGCACCCGTCGCATGAAGCTCACCTTCCCCGAACGGTTGGTGAAGGAGCCGGTCCTTTTTACGGTTGCCAAGCAGTATGATGTTATGCCGAACATCCGGCGCGCCAAGGTCTCCGCTACCTCGGGCGAGGTGGTCCTCGAACTCGAGGGCGAGGAGGAGAACCTCGACCGGGCTCTGATGCATTTGGACCAGGCGGGGATTCTCATCGAATTGTTGTCAGACGACGCCTTTGCTGGTTGATTCTTGAACGATGAATCTATCCCGGTTTCCCACGGCGGTGATCCACGCGAAAGCGAAGATCGAAAAAGGTTGGCGGCGCACGCGCCGGGCGGTAGCACGCATCTGGGGACGGCTCCGTGATGATCATGTCATCTACCTGGCCGGCAGCTTGGCTTTCTTCTCGGTGACTGCGTTGATCCCGATCAGCGCCATCTCTCTCTCCATTTTCGCCTCCTACATCGACACCAAACAGGAGGATATCTTTTTTGATTATATCCTCGACAACATCTTCCCTTTCAGTCCGGAGAACCGCATCCATCTCGGTGGATTGGATAGCCGTATCGCACCCCCAGACACTTCTGGAACGGCCGATGCCCAAATTGCTAATTCCTCTAGCACCGCTCTCCTGACCCCCAAGGGCTTTGATCCGCAGGAGGTCGAGAACACACTCAAGGAGAAGGTCCGGGAGTTCACCGCTCAAGCCCGTAATGTCGGCTGGGTGGGATTGATCTTTCTCATCATCACCGGGATCTGGCTTTTCGATTCCATCGAGGATGCTTTTAATTCGATCTGGCGATCTGAAAAACGGCGGCCTTTCGCCCGGCGGTTCATGACCTTCTGGACCGTGTTGACCCTCATGCCGTTGTTAATGGTGGGACCAATCCTCGTCGACCGGTACCTCCGTCAGACACACCTTTTACCCGATGACTTGACTTGGTTGAGTAGTACTCTCAGTTGGGGCTCCTTCATCCTCCCCTATCTCCTCTCCTGGTTGGCGATCTGGTTGTTGTATGTGGTGGTGCCCAATGGGGTGGTGGCCTGGAAACCCGCTGCTGTGAGTTCTCTTTTTGTGGCTGTCATGTGGCAGGCGCTTAAGTTCATCTTCGCTTTCTATGTGGTATATGGGGGGATGTACAAAAGTGTGTATGGCAGCCTGGGGATGGTGGCATTGGTGTTGGCCTGGATCTATTACACCTGGTGGGTGATCCTGGCGGGGTTGGAAATGACCTCTTATCTCCAGTATCCCGATTGGGATCAGCCCATGCCCTCGGGGGATCTAGCCCCGGAAATCTCACTCCTGTACAGCTGGGGTGGCTTATACCTGGTGGGGCGGTCTTTCCAATCGGGTCAGGGAGGTGTCTCGACTGAGTCAGTGGCGCAGACTCTCAGCCTACACAAAACCCACACTGCGCGGCTGATGGAAAACCTGGAGGAGAAACATATCCTCGCCCGGGATGTGAAAGGGCTATGGTATCCCGCCATTCCGCTCTCTCATGTCACATGGGCGGAGGTGGCACGTGCCCTCGATTACGAGGTGGACTCGGCCTCGATCCGTCTGGCTGACTGGCTTGAATCCGCTCTCCAGGCGCGTGGATTCACGGAGTACCATCAAGACACGCGTAATCTCCCCAGCCTCGCGGCCCTCCTTGATCAACATCTCAATTCGCCCATTACCAACGGGCTGAATGGCAAGGGTGAAGAGGACATGGTTGTAATCGCTAACCCAGTATTTCTACCAGAGGAAGGTTCTTCCTCTGGACCATCCCTCGATTGAAGATACATTGTCTCTGGACCGAGTATGGGTAACCTGTGCTCTGTCCATGCGTTATTAGTTTTTAGGTGTCTGGTTCCATTGTTTAAGGAGAGAACATGCGACTAAGTCTTGCTGGATCGATTCTATTGCTGTGTGTTGTTTTACTGGGGGTCATGCTGTGTGGTTGCTCCCCGAAGGAAGAACCCACGCCCACTCCGGTGGCGGTCAAACCAGAACCAACCGCGCAGCCGACACACACACAAGGGCCTCCAACACCCACTCCGACTCCCTGCCCGGTACGGTTGCTTCTGCCAAGTTGGCTTGAGAAAGCACCAAGGGAATTGGTCATCGCCAAGGCTAAGCAAGGCGCGGCGGGACGTCCCGTGAAAATCGTTCAGGCGGATGACCCGGATGGAAGCAGATTCTGGGATCTGGGGCTTGTGGCCGCTGGCCAGGCGGAGATGAAGACACCCGGTCTAGCTCCCTGGCTTCTGGACAGCCTGCATTTTTATGTCAACAAGGTCAAGTTAAAGCAGCATGGCGTCACGGATCTGGGGGAAGACTGGGGAAAGATCCTGGAGGACTGCAAAGCTTATCTGCCGGGTGCCTCGGAACCACCTGTGTTTGTCCTCGCGGGTGATCTACCAGGTCTGCCACGCACTCTTCAGAGCTTCGCCATGTTGGCGGGCGCTACCTCCACCTCCGCTCTGGATAGCGAGCCGGTGGCCGTTGCTCTCGATTTCCTCTACCAGCTCCATCGGGCCAAATTCCTCGTTGTGGGATCGCACAAGGGCACCTCCTGTTCATTGATTGCGAACCTCATGGCGGAAGCGCACTGTGGGATGACACTGGGCTGGGAGAGCGAGATGGGCTGGATCACCGATCCGAAACGTTCTCCTGTCGGATCACAGATTGAGGCTCTCAAGCTGCCCCGCTTTACGGCCAAGGGGGTGACCCCGGTCCCGGCGGTAACCCGGTTCTGGTGTTGGCAAGCCAAAGACCCCAGTCTGACCACGCTTGCGGCGGAACTCGGCCGTGTAGATCCTGGTCCGGAAGTGGGTGGAAAATGGATTGGTGGGGGCACTGACACAGCGCAACTTCCCAAACCGAACGATATCTTTACCCTGGACACACGTCCAGGCCAGGACTTCCGCGACACGGACCGGATCATTCAGGAGGGGTGGACTCATGCCACACCGGCCCGGAATATCCTCAAGAGTCTGGAGATCCGTTATACATCGGCTCTTTCTCAACGGCGGAAGTAAATTACACCCTGTTCAGTGTCCGCGGGGAATGGGATACTCTGTTTTTACTAGATTGAGCGAGGAGTCAAGCGATGGCTGTCTGCACCGTGTGTGGAGATATTTTTAATAACGAAACCGGCTTCTGTCCCACTTGTGGAGCCGAATATAAGGTGGAGGTGGGTGGCAAGAACGCAGGAGACCTTTACAGGGAGGCTCGTCAGCGGATCGATGCGGGCCAAGTTATCGATGCCAAGGGACTCCTGACCCAGGCTATCAAGATGGATGAGACGAATGCCGAATACCGCTTCTTCCTCGGAAGCGCTCTCTATAAATTGGGAGATTACGAGGGAGCCTTCAATGCCTGGCAGAAGGCGGACCGCCTGCAACCTAACAACGACCGTATCCTCAAGTGCTTGGTGGCCGCACGTCAAAGGATGACAGAGGCGAAGAAGTAGCTCTCCTACGCCCATGTCTCAAGGGGCCCGTCAACGTTACGAGTCTCTCGCCAAAACACTCCGGTACATCCTCGGCGGTGCTCCCGATGAGTTTGGCCTGATCCTCGATAATGAGGGCTGGATCCAGGTGAAGCACCTGGTCCAGGCCCTGAATGAAGAGGAACAATGGAAGGGCACTAAGGCTACACGCATCTCCGATCTCTTGTGGGAGCTGGAGGACTGTCCTTTCGAGATCGAATCCAACCGGATCCGTCTCAAGTCCGGCCAGATGGAATCCCATGCGCCTCCCCAGAAAGAACTCTTTCCTCCACCTGCTGTCCTCTTTATAGGAGTCAGACGGAAGTCTTACCCTGTCATCTATGATAAAGGGATCCATACCCAGGGTCAGGATGAGATTGTCTTGGCCAGAACTCCTGAAATGGCGTTACGGATTGGACGGCGGCGTGATCCACGCCCTATCTTGGTGGAGGTCCATACCCAACTCGCCGAGTCACACGGTTCCCGCTTCTTCTCTTATGGGGCACATCTTTTTTGTACCGATCAGTTGGATGTGCGATGCCTGCGCGGCCCTTCACCCAAGCATCTCGAAAGCCTGCCGCCGGTCAAGAAGCCAGGGCCTAAACCCAGTAAACCCGCCGGTCCCATTGCGCCACATGGTTTAGCTTGGGATCCCTCTCAAGACCGTCTGTTGGCACGTGACCCCGAGGCGCGGAAGGCGCTTATCCGCCGTGAACGTGACCGCAAACGAGTCGAGTGGAAGGACTTGTCCCGGCGTGGACGCCGGCGTGAAGTGGACTGAGAACTCTGTTTCTAAAGATGCGGTAGAGAAACTTCGGATAGAGATCATTTTCGCCGATAAGCTTTAGTTGAACTCCCTCCGCCATCGGAGGATACCGGTTGGCTAAGGTACTTAGAGGAATACTCTGCCCATGATTACCACATGGAAGGGCAAGAACCGCCGTCTCATTGAGGAGGCCATGCGTGAGGCCTCCCGGCGGGGGATGAAACACCCAACCCTGATCGATATCGCCCCCGGCGCGGTCACCCAATTATTGTCTCCCTACTTCCCCGAACAGGTGGGCCTAACCACTAAACTTCTTGAACCCATCGATAAAGGTTTCCGTTTGACTGGCCGCTTTCCGGTGGTTTGTCATGAAGTCGAGGAGATCCTGGAGGTCTTCAGTCCCCTGAGTCCAGCCCATCTGTGTGTTTTGTATGCCGATGATGATGTTGCCAAGGCTGTACCCGAGAGTGATCTGATCCTAATGAATCCCACCGACCTCAACCGGGATTCTCTGCTTGAAATCGGAGATGTAGTTCTCTGTTACAATGTCATTTCCAAGTCGGCCAATCCCAAACGGAGCCTTGAAAACCTGCTTCACTCGGTGAAGATGGGTGGGCTGCTCTCGATTGATTCGGGCACTGACTGGAGTTTGAATCCACGGACTGATCCCTTATTCATCGGGATCACTGAGAATCTCTTTGTCAAGGAGTTCTGATAGCTTGTCGAATAACTCTTTTTTTACGGCTCCACGGTCACGGTCTTTTTCAACAAGCTGCTAAGCCTGTGAGGATCTGAAGAGTTATCCTCACGAAAATGTCAAAAACGGAGTGAATTAAATCTAGAAGTGAAATAATAAATGCTGTTCTGAATAGAACGGCAATATTTTCTGTAGTGTTCTCGATATTCTTAGGATCAGCCGATGGGCAAAGGCTGTTGAAGGTGAGAACCTTTGTTTCATAGGTGCTGGTGTCTGCTTCTTTCAGTTCAATAACGCGCACGCCCTTTTGACCGTCGCAAATACTTGAATACTCTGCCTTTGGAGTCGCCACAAGGTCAATGCCCTTGTAGGTTACAATAAAGGTGTTGGTATGGTCATGACCGAATAACATCGCAAGTACATCACCCTGTTTGACAAGTGCATCAAACTGACCGTTGTTGTAGTAGGGAGGGCAGGGATATTCAAGAAGCCAGCCTGCTTTTGTGTTTTTGGGATTGAGACTGTAGAACTCATTCTTGTCATCGGAATAGATTCGCTGATATGCATAGGGATCTGAACTACTTGTTTTGAGCAGAGCATCATATATTTCGGGAACGATGATGTGCTGGAACATGAGCGAATGAACAACCTTACCATTATTCTGATTCTTTAACTCATTGCTCTTATTAACATACCATTCAATCTGCTCTGTTTTTGTGTAACCGTAGTGGTCTTCGTTGTCATATTCACCTGAGTCTACAACCCAGATATTAAATGCAATGTCATCGCTGTCAGAGGCCAGAATGGGGATGTTATACGTGCCGCAACCGGGTAGCAAATCACCATCGTCAACAGAAATTGAGCAGGGATATGAATTGTAAATTGCCATCAGGTCTTCACGGGAGATAATCCCTTTTTCGGAGTCATGGTTTCCAAATGTGACAGCTACAGGAATATTATTGTCAACGAATATAGACATGATTGCTTTGATGTTGCATAGAACTTCTTCGAGTGTTCCGTCCATGGCAATGTCGCCAGTCAAGACGGTAAGGTTGGGTTTTACATTCTCAACGAATCTACGGATGAGAACGATGCTCATATCGTCAAAAAAGCCGTTGTCAGTCTTGTGGAGGTCAGTCATGTGAAGAATTTTGAAGTTACCACCGTTATTAAATCGAAGTGCTTTTGCGGTTGTGCTGTCGCTATCTGCGGCCAATGGATGAATGCAGAAAGTAAACACCATTGTAAAGATAAGTATAATAGAGGTGAATTTTTCCATTTCAGTTGGACCTTCCAGATGTCTGGGGATCTCTTGAATTTCCTTCTGATTCTCCATACCTTCTGACCCCTTGGCGTTTGGGGGCAAGCCATCACCATGCGGCACGCCCTTTCCATTACCCTTCGATATACTATTCTCCTTGTACAAGAAGAAGAACCACCGGTATGCTAGTACAAAACCACCTCAAAACGTGGATTTCTTGTACCCTAAAATGACTGAACAATATTAAGTGTTTCACATATTAGTAAATGATAAGTTGAATGACTTAAATGAGATAAGGAAGGGCTAGGGAAAAAACATGTCTCATATCGCCGCATATTACTTCCCCAATTATCACGCAGACCAACGCAATGGTGACTGGCATGGAGCTGGATGGACCGAGTGGGAGTTAGTCAAAGTAGCCCGTCCCCGGTTCATTGGGCATGTTCAGCCGAAGATTCCCGCCTGGGGGTATCAGGATGAGTCCGATCCAGATGTGGCCGGGCAGAAGATCGATACCGCCGCCAATCATGCCGTGAACTCTTTCATCTTCGACTGGTACTGGTATGAGGATGGCCCGTACCTGAATGGAGCGCTCGACAGAGGTTTTCTTCAGGCCCCAAACCTGAATCGGATCACGTTCGCCTTGATGTGGGCTAACCATGATTGGCTGGATATCCACCCCATGAAGTATAAAACCACCCCGCCAGTCCTCGCCCCGGGTGTGTTTTCGCCAGAGGCCTTCGAGCGTGCGACCGATCATATCGCCCAAACCTACTTCACCTGTCCCTCCTACTGGACACTGGAGGGGAAGGCGTACTTCTCCATCTATGAGCTCGACAAGTTGTTGGAGAGCCTGGGGGGAGTTGAAAACACCAAGAAGGCACTGGAGCGCTTGGATGCCAAGGCCCGTGCGGCGGGGCTTCAGGGTGTTCACCTGAATGCCGTAGTGTGGAAGATCCCTGTCTTACCAGGCGAAACCACGGTGACCGATCCGGACAGTTTGCTCAAGGAACTCGGCTTTGCAAGCACCACCAGCTATGTCTGGATCCACCATGATTGGCCCCAATCATTTCCAACTGCCTCTTACAAGGAGATGGCCAGGCGTGCCCGCGAGCGCTGGCCGCGGATTGCCGCGGAGCACACCCTTCCGTACTTCCCCAATGTCACCATGGGGTGGGATTCCAGTCCCCGTTCTTGCCAAAGCGATGTCTATGATAACATCGGATATCCCTTTGGCTTTGTGCTGGAGGGAAACACCCCCAAGGCCTTCAAGTCCGCCCTCCTCTCGGCCCGCGAGTATCTGGAAACCCGGCCTGAAGCGGAGAGAATCCTCACCATCAATGCCTGGAATGAGTGGACCGAGGGGAGTTACCTGGAACCTGATACGGTGCATGGCCTGGCCTATTTGGAGGCCATTCGTCAAGTCTTTGGGTGAGTAAAGCGATGTTCTTGTTAGGTGATATAGTTTCTCTAGGAGTGCTTATTAAGTTAGTAGTAGCTGCGCTTCTGTGGGTATTGCTCCATCTCCTGATCCGTTTCCATCCACGTGGTATTGAAATTGTGGGTGTGATTTTCATGTTGATGGGCTTCCTGTGGTGGATCATCCGCCCTGGATTGTTCCCCCCCTATGGACCGTTCCTTTTGATCTTTGGACTTCTGATCCATGTTCTGGGTAGAGTGCTGCACCGGCTGCGACAGGGAATTAACGGTGGTCCGGGCAGGCCTTAAGGACTTCGAGGAGCACCTGATCCGCCGTGATTTCTATCATGCAGGGGGGCGGTAGCTGCTTGAACTTGCACTCCCGTGCATAACAAGGCTGGCAATGGAAGGGTTCTTGAAGTACCACCGCCGAAGGGGAGTACGGTCCTGTCCGCACGGGGTTGGCGGGTCCAAAGAGGGCTACGATGGGAAGCCCAGCGGAGACAGCCACATGCATCGGTCCAGTGTCTCCAGTCACTAGCACATCGAAGTGAGTCATTACCGCGGCGAGTTCGAGAAGGTTGCACTTGCCGACCAGACTCGGAAGAGGCCTACCCACTGCTTCCAGAATCGCCTTCTCTCCTTCCCGGTCATCGGAGCCACCGGTTAGAACGGGAGCATATCCCTCTCCAATCAATAGGTTCGCAAGTTCCGCGAAGCGTTCAACACCCCACTGGTTGGCGGGTTTGCGGGCCGAGAAGTTGAGGAGCACGCGTGGCCGGCCAGCGGGCAGGTCTAGTCCCGTGAGGATCTCCTCCGCCTTTGCGCGTTGAGAGGGCTGAATGGGCAAAGAGAAATCGCGCCTAAACTCTCCTCGATGAGAGGCATAGCGAACCGCACATCCCAAGGTTCCCAACAGGTCAAGGTGGCGGTCGACCGCATGTCGATCCAGCGTTGGCAGGTGAACCTTGTCGGTATAGAACCAGTGGGTGTGCTCCGGGCTGGGCGCATACCCCAGAATCCGTTCCGCCCCGGACCACCGGGCCACCATTAGGCTCTTCCAGAGCCCCTGGAAATCGATGGCCACATCCCAGCGGACCTCCCGTAGACGGGAACGCATCTCCTTGGCGAGTGCTCTACGCTCCCGCCAACCTCCATGGCTTCGCGCTCTGGCGACCACATACAGGCGGTCGAGTTCCGGTAGACCACTCAAGAGTTGGGCATGGGCATCCTCCACCACCCAGCCTAGAGTTGCCTCTGGAAAACTGGTCCGGAGAGCACGCAGAGCAGGCAGGACATGGAGCACATCTCCCATCGAGGAGAGACGGATGAGCAGGATATTCATCTGGAAACCTCACCCCTATATTGCCTCTTCCCCGGGGCGAGGGGATCTGCTCCCCCTTCTTTCTCTTGTGTCGCATAGGTGTGTGCGGTTAAGAGAAGGGGGGTGGGGGGATGAGGTGGGATATGATGCCTAACAGCCCGTTCAATAACTCCAAATTCGGTTGTCACCATGGATTCCCGCCTTCGCGGGAAAGACCATTTCCAAGGGATTTCGCTTATTCTGTCATTCCCGCGAAGGCGGGAATCCATGGTCACGCTCTTTTTCAACGGATTGCTAATCATATCAACCTGGTCCTAATACTGCCCGCGTTCATCAAAGAACTTCTGGCAGGCAATCTGGTCACGTCCAATCTGACTGATCAACTCTTCCGCCCCCGGGAATCGTTTGGGGGGACGGATCCAGCCCAGGATACCCACCCGCAGTCGCTTGCCGTAGAGGTCCCCATTGAAATGGAGCAAATGGACCTCGAGCGTGGGGGCCGGCTCCTCTCCATAGAAGGTCTTGCGTGGACCGGTGAAGAACATGCCCGGTCCAAGTAGCGTGCTTCCTTGAGGCCCCGTCTCAAACACCTCGACCGCATAAACACCCAGGGGTATGAGAGGCGGCAGATCCGGTTCGATGTTCGCCGTGGGGAATCCGAGGGTGCGTCCCCGCTGATCCCCTTGAATGACATACCCGGAAATCTCATAGGGTCTTCCGAGCATCCGGTTGGCCTCGGAAATCCGTCCGGCCTGAATGGCATTCCGGATCCGGGTGCTACTGATTTCCTCGCCATCGCATAAAAACGCTGGCACAATCTCGGTGGTGAAGCCGTATTTCTTCCCGTATTCCACCAGGTCGGAAGTTCCGCCCGAAGCGCGCCGTCCAAAGCAGTAGTTAAAGCCCACCACCAGGGATTTGACTTTCAATTGCTTTACGAGGAATTCTTTTGCAAAAACTTCGGGCAATGTGTCTGCCCAGGCATGAGAAAATTCCGGGATGACGACCTGTGCGATCCCCGCTTCCTTCAAGAGCTCGATCCGTCGATCCACCGGGATTAAGAAGCGGGGGGGATGTGAGGTGATGTGGTTCAACACGATCCGGGGGTGGTTGCTGAAGGTGAAAACCGCGGTTAGGAGATTCTGTTCCTGGCCAATCTTGCAAGTCCGGCGGAGGATTTCTTGATGCCCCCGATGAACACCATCGAAGAGACCCAAAGCGATCACGCTGGGGGCGGGTAATGACAAATCCCGCCAGGGTACTGACCGGATCGCCCCACATTTGTGGTCCGTGTCCATCTTAACCAACCTTGTCCTGGAGATCTGGCTCGCTCTGTCCTTCAACTCCTTGGGCAGCTGGAATGGCGATCTTCTTCAGCAGGTCGTTGTAAAAGGTTTCCATATCAGCGGAATGAACACGCACTCCCAGCGCGATGGTCTCCTCTTGAGAGGCCGGGCAATCGAAACACGATGCTCCAAAATGACTGAAGAGTACCGCCCGGGATTGTGGATATTCGGTGATGAGCTGCGCAATGCGCATCGCCAGGAGTCTTTCCCGCGGTTCTTGTCCTTCGTTCACCACATTCCTCTCATTTTTCCGTGGCCCGGCGGTGACGGATCTGGTCGATGGCCACGGCCAGGATGATGATTGTTCCGATAACAATCTCCTGAACCGGGTTTGGCCATCCCATTTTCTGGCAACCACTTCTGAGTAGAGACATGATGAAAGCACCGATCAATGAGCCAAGGATGGAACCCTCACCGCCCGAAAGACTTCCACCACCGATCACGGTCGCGGCAATGATGTCCAGTTCTTTTCCCACCGCCACGGTTGGATCTCCAACGGTCAACTGACCAAAGATCAGCACTCCCGAGACCCCGGTCAAAGCCCCACACAGACCGTACAACGCAACCTTGCAGAGCGCCACGGGCACTCCGCACAGCCGTGCTGTGGCCTCATTAGAGCCGATGGCGAAGGTATACCGCCCGAACACTGTGTAGTTCAAGATAAAGCTGACGAGTAGCGCCAGGGCAAACATAACCCACACCGCCGGAGGAAGATGCCAAAGGGAGGCTTGACGGTCAAACTGCATTAGTCCCGATAGCAGGCTGTCGGGCGGGTTAACGGTCTGTTCACCCGCGGCGATTTTGGCCAGTCCGCGTGCAATTCCGAGTGTCCCCAGGCTTGCGATGAAGGGGACGATGCGCAGTCCCACGATCAACAGACCATTGAGACATCCAAATGCGGCTCCAGTCAACACTCCGATGGGGATCGCCACCAGCACTGATCCCGTGCTCTTGTAGCTGAGGGCCGTGGTCACACTAGCCAAGGCGATTACCGATCCCACCGACAGGTCGATCCCGCCGCTGATGATGATGAGAGTCATCCCCAGTGCGCCAACTCCCACAATGACGGTCTGGACCAGCACCAGTTTGGTGTTATCTACCGAGAAGAAACTGGCGGGCACTCCACACACCAGGAAAACCACATAGATGATCGCTAGCCCCAAGAACTGCCCGAGTACGAGCCGGGGATTCCATTTCAATGATGTCAGCATTTCACCCTCTTGCAGTCCCTTCTTCAGTCACCTCGGCTACCGCGTAACGCATCATCTCATCCTCGGTCCATTCGCCTACCGGACGACTCTTGGAAAGTGATCCTCGCCGCATGACCGCCAGGCGGTCGCAAACACCGAACAGCTCTGGGAGGTAAGAACTCACCATGACCACGGCCTTGCCCTGAGCCGCCGCCTCCCCAATGAGACGATAGAGGTGCGCTTTGGAGGAGACATCGATCCCCCGGGTGGGTTCATCCAGCAAGAGCAAATCGGCGTTATGATGAAGCAGACGTCCAAAGGCCACCTTCTGCTGATTTCCTCCCGAAAGGGCGGACACCAGTTGATCAGAAGAACGGCATACAATTCCCAGGTCCTTCACCCATTTCTCGCAGCACTTACTACGCATCCAGGGCAGGAAGATTCCCATACGTGTGTAAGGTTTGAGATGAGATAAACACAAGTTTTCGGCGATGGAGAGCCCAGTCGCTAGCCCCTCCAGTTTACGGTCCTCGGAGACTAAACCCATTCCGGCCTGCCAGCTGCGCCGGGGCGAGTCACTACCCGTGAGATTGCCTGAATAAGCGGAAATTCGAACTGAGCCAGATTGAACTCGTTCCAGACCAAAGATGGCTCGTAGCAGTTCGGATCTCCCCGCGCCGACCAATCCTCCGATTCCAAGGATTTCCCCCCGGCGGACCTCGAAGGAGGCCCCTTGCGGCAGTTTGAGCCCGCTCAGCCTCTCCACCTGTAACAACACCTCGCCCGGTGAATGGGGAACCTTGGGAAACATTTCATCGATCTCACGGCCCACCATCCAGTGAATGATCTGAGGGATACTCAAATCGTTCATCCGGCCTTCACCCACGGAACGCCCATCACGGATTACCACCACCCGGTCGGCCACCTCGGCCACTTCCTCCAGGAAATGGCTGACATACAGGATGGAAACCCCCTGTTGCTTGAGTTCATGGATCGCTTTGAACAGATTACGGGTATCGACCACGGTCAGAGAACTAGTGGGCTCATCCATGATGAGGATGCGGGCTTTACCCGCCAGAGCCCGTGCAATTTCCACCACTTGACGCTCAGCGGGATTGAGCGCGGAGACCTTCCGTTCAAGGGGCAGCCCCGTATGTCCGGTGCGAATAAGGGCCGCCTTCGCGATCTCCTTCTCGGCATGTTTCTTGAGTATTCCGCATTGGCTGAGATCCCGTCCGAGATGAATGTTCTCGTAGACTGTCAGATGGGGAGCCAGGGAGAGCTCCTGGTAGATCATGGCCACACCCTGCTCACGGGCATGTAGCGGTGAGCCTGGTATAAAGGGCTCACCATCCATTTCAATCATTCCGCTGTCAGGTTTATGTGCACCGGAAAGGATCTTCAGCAGGGTACTCTTGCCTGCGCCATTCTCGCCCACCAAGGCCAACACTTCGCCTGGATAGAGGTCAAGTCCGACTCCATCCAGAGCCATGGTTGAGCCGAAGGATTTACAGATATCCCTCATTCTGAGAAGGGGGGGAGTTATCTCGGTCATTTAGGTTGCAGAGAATCAGGTAGGGCAGTGGCGGTCATCTTCCAGGGTGACTCCCACATAGATGTCTTGCCGTCCTTGTCGATGGTTTCAAGGTTATAATAGTACTCTTCTCCCACTATGACAGTCCTGTCCGTATATTCGAATTGTGTCAGTTGTTTTCCACCACTAAAAGCATTGAGTGGTTTTACCGGCTCATTGTTGATCTTGATATTATTTCCATTTTCACTGCGCCGGTACACATTAAAGGTCTCGCTGGGATCTCCCTTCCACTGCAAAACAACTTGACCAAGAACAGGAATCGAGGGTTTGGAGAGTTCATTTTTGGAGTGGAGGATCGAGCATCCCGAAAGTAGGTGACCTTGGAGAAACAACACCAGGAAAAAGATTGGATGTCCTCGCCACACGCTTTGTGAAGAGATGGGCTTAGTCGGCACGTGTGTGGATTTCTCCCCGTTCATAATAAAAAGTAGTGTACCTTAAATCATGGTCCACTCCGTAAACATCCCCTCCCAGTTTCACAGTGGTTCCAGCGTACACTGTATCCTTGACCTCCACGGTACCCTCACGTGCTTTGGCAATCTCGGCCTTCATTACAGAGAGATCTTTCTGAATCTGTTCGATCCGTCCACGGATCAAGAATTTTTCTTGGACCACCTTCACCCGCACCGCCTCCTGTGCGGGGGACAACGAGCCCCCTCGCTCTTTCACCAGTTGGACCTGTTCGAGTGTCTTCTCAATCTCATCAATTCGTTTCTTGAGAGTGGTTCCTTCTTCCTCATGGTGTGAGATTTTTCTCGGCAATTCATTGTCCAAGCCAATCTGAAGCAGTGTCTTGGCTCCTCCCGAGGCTCCCGCGAACGCGCAGGATATATGTTCTCCAGCACGTATATCTCCCCCCACGATCGCCGCTTGTTCTCCAGTGAGGACTACACTTCCCCGCGCGAGTACATGGCAATTAACGAGCTGGCTCTGGATGGTCATGTTGCCCTCTACCTCCACCGCCGCGTCATTGACGAATTTTGCGGTGAAGTGCCCTCCAGATTTTATGACTGCTTTTGAGCCCCCATGAATCCCACCGAGGATTGTGATGCTGCCGAGAGCCTCCAATTTGGCTGCCTCCACGATGCCATGGATGATGATATCGCCCTCCGCTTTCAACTCAAATCCAGCCAGGACATTCCCGCCCACATCGATGCTGCCATTGAAATCGATATTGCCAGTCTTGTATGAGACATCACCCCCCACGGTGTAGATTTTCGATATGGCGATGCCCTTGGAGCGGGTGGTGAGAGAACCATCCTGTCCAGCCACCGCCAGGTGTCCCGCCTCAATCACCTCGATCCCCTCGCCCACTGGAATGGAGACGGCCTTTGGCTCGGGTGGGGGGACAATCTTGCCATACACATCTTTACCCGGCTGGCCAGGGATTGGGTCGTGTTTACGGACCAACGGCTGACCCTTGGTGACATTGAGAATCAAATTGAGATGCTTATAGTCGACCGCTCCATCCGGATTGACATGCGCGGTGCGGTCGAGATGGAAGGGGTCGACGAAGTACTCCAGGCGTCCATGGGTAGGAGGCACCGGTGGTTGGCCGGTTGCCACCGTGGTCCACTCCATCTTCCGGGTAGAGATCATCTTTTGGATGGCCAGAGCATCAATTGGGACGATCACCCCAACTCCCTTGAGAACCTGGACAATCTCTTCCGCGGTCGCTTCACAATGGAGCTCATCGTGGACTTTACACAAAACCGAACACCT
Organism: uncultured bacterium; assembly: GCA_964422415.1. GTDB lineage: Bacteria > Hinthialibacterota > Hinthialibacteria > OLB16 > OLB16 > OLB16. Next base: position 37,461 of record CAYRBI010000010.1, read on the forward strand.
ATCTTCCGGAATACGCCACTCAACGCCATGTGTCACGCCACTCGCTGACATTGGAATGAACCCCCATTCTCAAGGTGGTCTGTTTCTCCACCTTGTGTTCGGAGGTATTCGTGAGAGATACGGCTTTTTTCTCCCATACTACCTCCACGGGATCTCCACTCAGAGACCCTTCGTTCACATCGTAACTTATTTTATTATCGGCACTTCGGAAGGGGAAGCTGGAGTTTCTTCAGATGATCTCTCTGGCCCGGTGGACTACCGTTGATCCCAGTGTTTGTGGTAAGACTAACCGTTCCCTCTGATGGAATGACCTGAAGCCGGAATTTCGTTCCCCCCAAGCCGAGAAAGAATCAAATTCCTTGCGTGTTCGTACCGCCCCCACTTTATTTTCAGTCGCATTGTTGATTGATGTGTGCGCCGGCTTGGCCGCCATGGCCCTACCCTTGAGTTTGAAATCCGAGTTTGGCCTTTCGGATGATAGGGCTGGTCTGATTATTGGCACCAATACTGTCATCTATACGATCACCGCCATTTTAGCGGGGCGTTTCTCGGACCATTTTGGAGCTACCCTGTCCATCCGCCTGGGGATCGCTCTTATTTTTCTCAATAGTGTGGCGTTTTGTTTCTGCTTTTCGCTCCCACTGTTCATCATTTGTGCCTTAACTGCTTCCGTGGGCCATGCCTTTTTTTGGCCCGCGCTGCAGGCTTGGTTTGGTCAGGATGTCGACCGGAAAGAGACCGCGCGCCGGATTGGCATCTTCTCAGTCGGCTGGGCCATTGGCTTAAGTATTGTTGGCCCAAAATTGGCTGGAGATCTGATGGAACACTCCAATCGCTGGCCTTTCGTGGCTTGTGGGATGATTGCCCTGGGTGTCTTTTGTTTCTTCCAGTTCTTACGTCCGGAACTCCCACGTCATGAGGTTCATCCCACCCAGGAGGCGGATGAAATCCATCCGGTGGAGGTCCGCCGGCTCTTTCTGCGTGGCGCTCGAATTGCCAACCTCATGGCGGTCTATGCTGTCACTACCATGCGTACCTTTATTCCCATGGTGTGCATCGATTGGAATCTCACCAAATCTCAGACTGGTAGCCTCATGATGATCCTTGGCCTGAGCCAATGCCTGACCTTTCTCACCCTCTCGTTTACCCATCGCTGGCATTTCCGTTCGCTGTTCCTGTTTGCGGGACAAGTGTTGGGAATGATCGGGCTTCTGACCTTCGGATTGGGGGGCATCCTCCTCCTTTATTTCAATCTTACCACCTATGTTGATATGGGGATCCTGCTCTCTTTGCCTGCCCTCCTGTTCACCGGTGTCATGGCCGGAATCGCTTTCATGAGCAGTGTCTTTTATGGTCTGTTTGGTGAAGAAGAGAAGGGTAAGAATTCGGGAATTAACGAATCCATTGTTGGAGCGGCGGGTGTACTGGCCGCTTATCTGGGAGGGGCTTCGGTGTGGGGCTATGGGAGTATGGGGCCTTATGTGACCTGTGGAATCTTGGTGGGGATTTCTTTGATCTTGCAGGTTTCTCTCTTTCGCCCACGAAAAAAAATCAAGCAATAAGATCAATATTATTTGAATGTCATTCTTGTAGTGTATTATGTAATTGTAATTCTTTTTGTATTGACTCGAATATTTTATTATAGGGAGGGTCTTCTAGTTGCCAAATACGATAAAGTGTGGAGAATGTTAAGTAGAAGTAGTTGATAACCAAGGATGGTGTCAAAACATGTCATACAGCTTGTACAACGCCGATGTGACTGAACGGATGGAGCAAGAGGCTGAGGCCCGGCGGATCTGGCGTGAAGACCGCAATGAGGCACATGAGGCCATCTTTCTCAAACAGCAACAGAAGATGGTGGATATGAGTGGTCTCGATCATTCCGCCGCCCGGATGAAAATCATTCTGGACCGCCGGGGTAATTCAAACGAACAACTCCAAGCCTTAACTGAATTGATCTCCGACTTCACCACTTTTATCAACCGCGCCGAGGAGAAGGAGATCAATACCTCCACCTTACGCCGCAAACTACGTTCTCTCCAATTGCGGGCCTACTACCTCTATAAAGAAATGCAAAAGCATGAACGTGCCCCGGAATATGATGTGAGAGACCTCAAGAGACTCGTGAACGACTACGAAACTCTGCGGAGATAAGTCCTGTCTCATCACTTCAATCCCGCATAGACAGCTCTACGGGTACTCCATATATCAACAACTAATAGGGGTGAGCAACCAATACTCCTACCCCTGCGCTTCAGCGATGGCCGCGCGTACCTTTGTCAGCGCTTGCTGGTAATCATTGGGTCCCACATATTCAAGAATCAAGGGCGCCTTGGGTGTGTGCTGGGCAGCTAAGCGGACTAGTTGGGTGTAGTCGATATCTCCCTGGCCCGCCGGAACTCCCATCTGTGTATGCAGTTTACGGTCTTTGGCGTGGATGCAATCGATCCAGGGGGCCAGCTGCGAGAACATCTCATCGAGGTCATTGTTCTCCAGGATGTTGGCTGGATCGAGCAGTGCGCGGATGGAGCTCGAACCCACCTCCTCAAGAAACACACGTGTCCGTTTGGCCGAGGAGAAGAAGCTCTGAAAATAGGCCTCTACTAGAATCGTGGCCTGGTATTTATCCGCCATCCCGGCCAGTTCCTTGAACTCCGTCACCATGCGGTGCCAAACCTCATCTTGAAAATGCAGGAGTACTTCCGGGCAAGTGGCTGGATCATGAAAGTGGCCAGCCTCGGTGATGAAGGTGTGGACACCCATGTCTGCGCCGATCCTCATCATGGCATCGAAATAGGCCAGATTCGCCTTAACCTCGGAGGGGTCGGGGTGAATCAGGTTAGTGTAAACACCGATGCTATGGATCGATATTCCGGCGGCGGCATAAGTCTTGGCGATGGCCTTCGAACGCTCCGAGGTCATACTGGAGACATCCGCACGCCCATTGTAAACCCAATAGCGGTTATCGCTCTGGGTGAGAAAGAGCTGCACCAAGGTGATGCCTGCTTTGGCGAGTTCCTGAGCCAATTGCTCGTTGGTGGCATCTGGAAATCCAAGGGTTGATACGCCCACTTGCAACTGAGCCACCGCTTGCTTCAAGTCTTGTCCAGTGGTGGCTTGTGCCTGTGCCCGGCCCACTGTCATTGCTCCCAATCCCGCCGCTGTACCGAGTAACCAATCACGTCTACGCATGAGAGGATGTCCTTTCTTACCAATCAGTTGTGGAAAGCCTACCCCAGAGGTGGATTCGGGAGAAGCATCTTTTCCAAATCAGTGATGAGGCGAAGAATTATTTGCGGGCCGGTTGTCAAGGCCGTCTGTGTCTGACTACTATCCTTGGCATAAGCAAACTGTCCGATTCCATCACCATTTCCAGGAGGTGCGCCATTGTCAACACGATTCTGGTTTTTCTGGGCGGCCATCATGCTTTCGATTGTTTCACAACCATCGCTTTCCGCCCCCGTCTTCCGTGCGGGAGCAGCTACCAGCAACATCACCCCGCCGTTGGGGCTGTCAATCGCGGGAGACTTTTTTTATTCCAAGGGGACTCATATCCATGATGAGCTTCATGTGCGTTGCTTGGTTTTGGAGGATGGAGAGCACCGGCAGGTCTTTGTGACTGTTGACACATGCGTCTTTCCACGCCAACTCTTTGATAAGGCCAAGGCTCAGATCCAGGCTGATCTTGGTATCCGCCCCGAGGATATGTTGATGGCCGGAATACATACGCATTCAGCACCGGCCTCGATGCGGGGTTTCCAGAACGCTCCGGATGATGCCTATTTGACCTTTGTGGTTCAAAGAATCGTGGAGGCAGTTCATACCGCGGTGGATAATCTCGAACCCGCGCGTATTGGATGGGGTGTTGGGGAGGAGCCCACTCTGGTTTTCAATCGCCGTTGGAAGATGAAGGAGGGTGGGATTCCCGCTAATCCCTTCGGCGGAGTAAATGACCAAGTAAGAATGAACCCCCCCCATGCCGATCCATTATTGGATCAACCCTCCGGGCCCACAGATCCCGGTGTGTCGGTGGTTTCTATTCAGTCCGCTTCGGGAAGACCTCTTGCTCTCCTGGCCAACTACTCCTTGCATTATGTCGGCGGGGTTGGGCCTGGTCATGTGTCCGCTGACTACTTTGCTGTTTTCGCCAATATCATTGAGGATTCTTTCAAGGCTCAACGTCAGGATCCTCCCTTTGTGGCCATTCTCACCAATGGAACCAGCGGGAATATTAACAACATCAACTTCCGTGAACCTGGGAAGGCTCAGCCCCCCTATGAACAGATGCGCAAGGTGGCGGGTGCTTTAGCCAAGGAGGTCATGCGGGTAGCGGCGGGGATCGAATACCATGACTGGGTGTCTTTGGCATCCAGTCAGACAGAACTGAGTCTCGGAGTTAGGAAACCCACCGCGGAGGATGTGACAAAGGCCAAGGAGATTCTGGCACAGATTCCCGCGGGGAAGGCCGAGAGTAATCTTCCCCAAATCTATGCCTCGGAGACTGTTGCTCTGAAAGACTACCCTGACCAGGTTCCACTCATTCTTCAGGCCTTCCGTATCGGAGAGGTGGGTATCGCCGCCATCCCCTGCGAGGTGTTCGCGGAGATTGGTCTGGAGATCAAAGCCAAGAGCCCCTTCAAGCCCACCTTTACCATCGAGTTGGCGAATGGTTACAACGGATATCTCCCCACTCCCGAGCAGCACCGTCTTGGTGGATATGAAACCTGGCGCGCCAGATCCAGTTATCTCGAGGTGGATGCCTCTACGAAGATCATCGCGGAGATCTTGCGAATGATGGAGACCCTGGCCAGCCAGAAATAAGAATGGGTCTTGGTTTTGAGTTCACGCTTTGGCGTGCGCGTTTCTGTATGTTGTTCATGCTTTAGCATGTTTGGCTACCTTATGATTGATTTTTGAACGAGGCCAACATGCTTGAGCAAGAACAATGTACAGATGGTTCACACTCTCAAGCAAGAACTCCCACCATTGTACACCACAGGTTAGCAGCCTGTTGAGCAAGTTCGTGGCCGTGGTGGATTCCCGCGAAAGCGGGAATCCATGGCTTCATGATAACTCAGTTTTTTTCCCAAGCTGTTAGAGTCCGTAAATCCCGCTGTACTTCTGTTCCAGATAGCGCAGGTATGGCTCGGCGGTGGGCTCATGGCCGGTTGCCTCCAGAAGGATTTCAGCAGCCAGTTTCCTTCGCCCATGTATATGGACATGTGATCGTAGCCATGCCAGCAGCGCATCAAACTGACCTTCCTCGATTTGTTCCCACAGACCAGGGATATCAATCAGAATCTCCTCGAAGAGCTGCGCGGCATAAATATTTCCCAGCGCATAGGATGGGAAGTAACCAATCATCCCAGTCCAGTGGATATCTTGTAGGCATCCTTCGGAATCAGAGGGTACCTCGACACCCAGGAACTCCTTCATCTTGGCTCTCCAGAGTTCGGGGACATCCTCCACGCGCACCGTTCCCTCGATTAATCCCACCTCGATCTCGAAGCGGAGAATGATGTGGAGGTTGTAGGTGCACTCATCCGCCTCGACCCGGATGAGGGAGGGCTGGACATGGTTTGTGGCACGGAAGAGGTCAGTGGGGTCTCTCCTGTTGAGTTGTCCGGGGAATGCTTCTCTGATAAGCGGCGTATAGTGTTTCCAGAAGGGTAGGCTTCTGCCCACCATGTTCTCCCACATGCGTGACTGGGATTCATGTATGCCCAGAGATGGGGCTTGGGCCAGAGGGGTGCGGCGGTCATGGAGATCAAAGCCCTGTTCATACAGGGCGTGCCCCCCCTCATGGATGGAGGAGAAGAGAGCGCTGAGCAAGTCATGCGTGTCGATCCGTGTGGTGACACGCACATCGTTCAAATCGAAAGCGGTGGTGAAGGGATGGACCGATTTGTCCTGTCTGCCCGCCGCAAAGTCGAAACCCATGTCCTTGAGAACCCGGAGAGAGAACTCCCACTGGCTTCTTTCGCCCCATTCCTGATCGAGCCACTCCCGGTGGGGTTGGTTGGGAGAATCCAGAATCCGCTTCACCAGTTCAGTTTGACGGGGAGCTAGAATAGAGAAGATGCTCTTGAGCCGCTCCACCGTCATACCGCGCTCATAGTCCTCCAGCAATGCGTTGTAAGGGGATCCTTCATATCCAAGCAGATCCGCTTTACGGCGGAAGAGCTCCACGATCCGGTTAAAATGCGGACTGAAGAGGGTGTAATCAGAGTTTTGGCGGGCCTTCAACCAAACATTATAGGCTTCACTTTGTACTGAGGCGAATTCATGGACAAAGGCCTCGGGAAGGTATACCGCCCGCCGGTAATCATACAGGGTCTCACGGATCAAGCAGGCCTCATCGGGATTGAGGGCGCTACTCACCTGTTCGAGATCCTTGAGGAGCGCCCCCATTTCGGAGCGTGTGAAGAGACGGTGCGCCAGGGCCGAGAGGGTGGCCAGCTGTTCTCCACGTCCCGCCGCGGCCTTGGAGGGCATGTAAATCTCTTGATCCCACTGCAGGAGGGCGTTGGCCGCATTCAAATCCGCCACCTCACCCAACCATTCGCGCAGAGTCTGTATCCGGGGATCTTGGGAGCAATTCATAGTCATTGCCTCATGGAAATGAGTGACGATGGAAGGAGTAGCGAATCCATTCGCATGATATCGTTCCAGCGATCTGTCGTTAGCCTGGGAGCACTCGTATGTTGTTCATGCTTTAGCATGTGGGCTTCATACAAGATTCGATCATGTGGTAAACCCAGCACACTGAAGTGTGAACAACATACAATCCTTACCCGGGTTATTAGGGACGGTTTTGTTTTGGGAAGACCAGCGGACGCAAGATATCCCAATTTCCCGCGACATAATCGTAAAGAGACCAGACCGTCACCGCTGAAGCCACCGCGAGCAGGGAGTGGTAAAGCCAGTAGGGTTCCATTTCTTGCGGACGGTCACCCAGGAGGACCCGCAGGCCGAGGATCATGAAGATCACGATGGCTTGCACCACCGCTTTGACCTTGCCCGACCAGCGCGCCGCTACCACAACGCCCCGGTGGGCGCAGACCGTCCGCAGGGTCGACACAAGGGAGTCTCTCCAGAGCAACAACAAGACCAGGTACATCCCCACACGATTCCCCGAGCCTACCGCGAACTCGACCGCCATGCACAGGAAGATGGTCAACCGTGAGACGCTATCCGCCAGGGGATCAAGGATCTTCCCGAAGTCGGTGACCTCCTTGCGGCGGCGCGCCGCGATGCCATCGAACATGTCGGTCAACTCCGACAGGATGACAATCACCAGCGCGGAGATCCGCGACCAGAGATAACCCTGGAAGAAGACCACCGCAAAGACCGGGGTGAGGAGCAACCGGCTCCATGTGAGAAGTAATGCAAGATTCATCGAATGGGATCGTACACGGAACCGGGTCCTAGGTCAGCGGGGATGGATAGAAAAATGAGGAGTCAAATGTGAAGTGCCTTATTGGGTGGAGGGTGAACTAGCCGATGTAGAATTCTTTTTCAGACATTCCTCACGCAAGCGTACCAGTTCTTCGCCCTGCTCCCGCCAGTATTGACGCTCTTGTTCGGGGCTCAATCCTTTTAGCTCCCAGTAAATCCGTTCCTGGGCCTTCCTCTTCATTTCTACGCAGTCAAAATCCTTTATCATCGAGATCCAGAACCTCCGATGGCGTTTGGATAGCGATTGGGTTGTAACCCATCGAAACACTTATCTTATTGTACTGTAGAATTCGTGAGAGCTGAACTATGTGTTTGCAGTTCCAGCTAACGATTACATGGCATCCCAAGACGGTCGCTACTGCCACATGAAGGGCATCTGTCATTGATCTTTCAGAAACCACTCCTTCTCGTAGAAAGGCATCTCGGAGAGCCTGTGCACAGTCTGGAATATCCACAAGAAGGCTAACACTTGATCTATGTTCGATGATGTAGGAGAAGAAATCCTTAACCCAAGGAGGCGAATCCCTCAATTCATTCGATACAACCGGGGAGACGAGAAGGTGGATCTTCTCATCGGTTACTCTCTGAAAGAACTGGCGGCTTGCCTTTTGGAACTCAGGATCGAACACACCCCCAAAGACAGAGGTGTCGGCATATATCCGAAGGACTTCTTGTGGGGTGGATTTCAAGTCGATCATGCGCGATCCAAATTAGGTCCCCCGTGTTTTCCCCCACTTCGTTCGAACCACTTCATCGGCGGTGGCTCCGATGAGTATGACTCCGCCAATGACCGCGAATTCGAGATAGGTTGGAATCCCCAGCAGGTTGACTCCATTGCTGAGGACTTTTAGTAACGCCGCCCCCAGCAACATCCCCACGATGGTGCCCTCGCCACCCTTCAGACTACAACCTCCCACCACCGCTGCCGCCACGGCGTAGAGCTCGTAACTTTGTCCATGACTGGCGGGCTGAACCGCGTTGGTGTAGAGCGCCACCAGGATCCCAGCAATGCCGGTCAACACAGCGGCCAGGATGTAGGCCTGGATCGTAACCCGCTGGACAGGCACCCCGGCGAAGCGGGCCGCTACCTCGTTCCCACCCACTGCAAACAGGTGCCTCCCAAACACGGAGAAGTGCACCACTGCCCCCATGATGACAGCGAGTAATAGCATGACCCACAGCGGTACAGGTAATCCCCACAGATTCCCATTCGCCAGTTGTTTGAAACCCTCGAACTCGTTGCCAAAACCTTTGGTGATATCGGAGGTGATATAGCGTGCAATGCCCCGGTAGATGAGCAGCGCGCACAGGGTCACAATGAAGGGCTGCAACCGCACACGGGTGATGAGGATTCCATGAATCCATCCCAGGCAGGCTGATACTCCCAGGCACAAAACCACTCCTCCCATCACCGGCCAGCCCCAATCCTTCAGTGACATCGCCAGGAGGACTCCGACCAGTCCCATCATGGACCCCACCGAGAGATCGATTCCTCCGGTGAGAATCACAATCCCCATGCCCATCGAGTAGATTCCGAGGAAAGCAATCTGGCGGGTGAGGTTGGTGGTGTTCTGCTGGGTCCGGAAGGATTCCTGGGTAAGAAACAGAAATCCACACAGGAGCACAAGGATGAGGGTGATACCAACCAGTTTGACCATGATTTCAGGGATTCCTGGCCTTACTGAGTCAGCCTTTTCAATTCATCCCAGAAGCTTTGAACATTGTCCTTGCGGACCGATAGAATCCCTGTGTCAACCATGCCGTTGGGGGGGAGGGCGGCCTTGTTTCCTTTGGAGATCTCGTTGAGGAGTTTAATGGTCTGGTATCCCATCTCGAAGGGTTTCTGGACCACAGTGCCATGGATGACACCATTCACTATGGCCTGAAGGGTTTCGGCGCCCTCATCGAAGCAGACTACCTTGATCGTCCCCACCTTGTTGGAGCCTGTTACGGCGGCGGCGAGAGCGGGGCCATTATAGGACCATAACCCAACCAGGCAGGCCAGATCGGGATAGGTCATCATGGCATCCTCGGCATTCGAGCGTGCCTTGACCGTGTCGACTCCATCGGTGCGGGTATCAATGATCTGGATCGCACTGCCCTGGATCTCATCCTCGATCCCTTTCTTGCGGTCCTGGGCATTCTGCGCATCGAGAGTGCCGACAAAAAGCATAATCTTGCCACCCTGCGGGATGGCTTCCTTGATCAACTTTCCAGCCTCGCGTCCAGCCTGATAGTTGTTGGTTCCGACATAGGCCAAACGCTTGCTCTGGACGGCATCGCTGTCATGGCAGAGCAGGGGTACCTGGGCGGCGACCTTGTCCAGGAAGCCGGTCTGGTTGGCCGGATCGATGGGGCTGACCGTGATTCCGTCGATGCCCTTGTTCAAAAGATCCTCGATGATGCTCTGCTGCTCGGCAATGGTACCGGTAGAAGGGGGACGGAACTCGACATCCACATTGAATTCCTGGGCGGCCTTGTCGACACCTTTCTTGGCGATTGTCCAGAAGTCGGAGACATTGTTGGGGATGAACGCAAAGTGCGGTTTTCCAGCGGGTTTCTCCTTAGTGGCGGGTGCGTTGGCGCCGGAGGGGGAGGGAGTTTCGCCCTTTCCACATCCCAGAGTGATGCTCAGAAGTGTGGCAAGAAGGATCAAAGAAATCAGGCTGGCGGTTGCTCGCATGGTGCTATAGGCCCTTTCTCATAGAAACTGTACCTGGCTGGAATGATACCCCCCACCCCAACCCTCCCCCGCAAGGGGGGAGGGAAAAGGAATGTCCGGTATAACCCCCCTCCCCCTTGGGAAGAGAAAAAGGAACCCCACAGAACACTCCCTCCCTCCTCGCGGGGGAGAAAAAGAAAACCCCATGGAATACTCCCTCCCCCCTTGCGGGGGAGAAAAAGAAAACCCCATGGAATACCCCCTCCCCCCTTGCGGGGGAGGGTTGGGGTGGGGGAATGTTGCGAAATTCAGTCACACAAAACCACTAAAACTCCGCAGCTTCAAGCTTCGTGATCTGCTCGGAGAGCCGGGTCATGTTATTGTTGATCTGTTGCGTGTCGCTGGCATCGAGGGCGCGTTGCAGACTGTCCACGATATTGCGGGTTTCCAATGCGACCGGATCCTCGTTGTCACCAATCATCTTCTCGGCGCGGAAGATCAGGCTCTCGGCCTGGTTGAAGAGGGTTTCCTTGACACGTTGTTCGAGCAGGCGGGTGACGCGTTGACGAGCCTCGCGGGCCATACGGGCCTTCTCCTGATCACCCAGACGGTTGTCGGTGGCGACCACGGTCACAGTGACTTCGATACCGGAGGTCAGATCCTTGGCGGTACCCTCGAGGATACGGTCATGGTTGAGACGGAAGGTGACCTCGATTCTGGGGATGCCGCGTGGCGCGGGTGGCAGGCCATCGATGCGCAGCATGTCGAGGAAGGTGTTGGTGGAGGCAATCTGCTCCTCTCCCTCGTAGATCGGGAAGGAGATCGCGGTCTGGAAGTCGCGGGTGGTGGTGAAGTAATCCTTGGCCTCGGTGGGATAAGTCGAGTTGCGTTCGATCAAAATGCCATACTGGTCATTCACGAGACCGACACCCAGGGAGAAGGGAGTCAAGTGGACAATCACCGGGGTGTCGGTGGGTACACGGTCAGCGGCGGAGGTCTCGAGCTCATCATCGAGTGAGGCCAGCAGGCTGGATTGGTAGGCGGCTCCCATGGCCACCACCTCATCGGGGTTTACATCCCGGCGTGGTTCCTTGTTGACAACCTTCTGGACCGACTGCTGTACGAGTGGGATACGAGTGCTACCTCCCACCAGGATCACCGAGGTAATGTCAGAGGGAGTTAACCCGGCATCCGCGATGGCTTGTAGTGACGGATTTTCGGTGCTCTCAATCAAGTCCCCCACCAGGCTTTCGAACTTAGCCCGGGTCAGATCCATATCCAGTGTCAGAGGCCCTGATGGCCCCATTGCGATGGCTTCCAGGAGGATGGTCGACTTCTGAAGCGTGGACAGCTCGATCTTGGCCATTTCGGCCGCCGCACGGAGCTTGTAGTAGGTTCCCTTGTCCTGAAGTAAGTCGATTCCATGCCGGTTCTTGAAGTCCTCCGCGATCCATTCGACGATACGCTGGTCGAAGTCATCACCTCCGAGCATGTTGTTGCCCTTGATGGCGAGAACTTGGAAAACCCCGCCGATGACCTCGATGATGGAGACATCGAAGGTGCCGCCCCCCAGGTCATAGACCATCAAGATCTGGTCTTCTTCCTTGTCGATGCCATACGCGACAGCGGCGGCGGTGGGCTCATCGATGATGCGGCGGACATTTAAACCCGCGATCTCACCCGCGTCGCGCGTGGCCATGCGCTGGGCATCGGTAAAATATGCCGGGACAGTGATCACGGCTTGGTCGACTTCCTCCCCCAAATACTCCTCGAGGTCCCACTTAAGCCGTTGGAGAATCATCGCGCTGATCTCCTGTGGGGTGTACGGTTTGTCATCAATGTTGACCCGGAAGTTCGTCCCCATGTGGCGCTTGATGGAGAAAACGGTCCGGTCCGGGTTCAGGGCGGCGGCGCGTTTGGCCGGCTTTCCAACCAGGATCTCCTTCTCCTCATCGATGCAGACCACCGAGGGTGTCACCCGGTCGCCGAGATTATTCGGTATAATGAGGGCTTTCCCCGTCTCCATAATGGCCATACAGGAGTTCGTGGTGCCCAAGTCGATGCCGACGATACGACCCGCCATTTTTTCCTCCAACGACTATCCGTTGTCTGTTTTTTCAATCTATGGCAGGAGCCTGTGCTCCCCTTCGGACCGCCAAAAGAAAAGCCAGGAAGACAACTTCTTCCCAAGCTGGCCGATTATGCCACACCCCCACTCCGAAGCGAAGTGGACCTTACCCCCTAAACATCCGGATGAGGGGAATCCCCACCGGTGGATGGGGAACCCTCTTTGGGCGCGATGCTTTTGGGCGTTACAACCACCTTTCCCACACGCAACACCCGTTCTCCCCAACGGTAAGGTTTTTCACGAACCTCAATCACCGTTGCCGCGGGATACACGGGATCCTTCCGAACCTCCACTGCTTCATGCAGGTGGACATTAAACCGCCGGCCTAACGATGCGACTGGACGTACATCCATACGTTCCAACGATTTGGACATCCGCCGTTGAAGCCCACGGATACTGGTGAGCCAGTTACGCAGAACGGGATTAGCCTCCAAAGCATCATTATCCGCAAGCCCCACCAACCGTTCCATCCCATCCAAGATCGAAACAATCTCCAAGAGCATCTTCCGTGTGGGTTTGGACTCCCGTAAGAGCACTTCCTCACTGGAGGATTTCGGCAGCCTGCTGGTGGAAAGAAGATCCTTCCGGACACCCTCCCACAAGTCTTCCGTCCACTCCATACGCGTGAACTCGGACGGGATGCGGGGTTTTAGGGAGAGTGGTTTGGTAGAGATGTTCATGTTGTTAGCGGTTGTTACCAGTTAGTTGGACATTAGGCTCCCTTATACGACCGGGCCCGGGTTTTTGCTGTTCTGGCCATCTGCCGTGAGTGCCGGTCATTAGGATTGAGTTCCACAGCTTTTTCGAAATAGATGCCTGCGTTAACCCAATCTTCGCGTTCAAAATAAATGTCTCCCAGTTCCTGGTAGACCTGATAGGAGTCGCAGACGACCTTGAGGGCATCCTTGAGTTGAACCAAGGCGGGATTCATCATCCGGCGTTGACGGAAACTTTTCGCGGCATCCAGTTTAGCCTGGATAAAACTCTTCTTGGCCAGGTCAACCGCCATCCCCTCCTGGATCATTTTCTGCCAGATCGAGAAGGCCCGGTTGGTGTGCTCTCCCTGAAGACAGGCCCAGGCGAGCTTATCCATAATCGAGACATCATCCGCATGTTCTTTAAGGTGCATCTCGAAACTTGCGATGGCTCCTTCCCAGTTCCGTTGCTTGTAGGCTTCTAGCCCAATGGCTTGAGGCGTTCCTGGGGGCGCTGTCTCTTTTTCCACGGTTGAGTCCTTGGCGGGATCTGAGACTATATGCGCGGTTTGACGCAGGTCTCCCGCCACGGGAGCTTTGGCAAGCTGAACCCGAAGACTCTCATCTCCAGTTTGTGCCAGGAAGCGTCCCCCAAAACGTTTGTGGGTCTCGACAATGAGGTGCTTGATGTAGTCACTCTCCCCCTTTTCGGAGAGCTCCCGGTGCCAGCCCTGGAGGGTATCCACCCAGTATTTGGTTTCCTCTTCTTTATTGATCAGCAGGGTGGCGCTGATCGCGAGATTATGAAGGATCCGGAAATCCGTGGGCGCGAGCCGGAGAGCCCGGCGCCAACGATGGGCGGCATCCGCGTAAAGACCCTTCTCGGCGAGTTCGTGAGCCTGTTGGCAAAGGACATGTATCCGGTTATCCCGGACATCCTCGGTTGCCCCCTCCACTTCTTCGATCTGGTCGAGGTCTTTCAGGGCTTCATTCCACATACCATGCTTACCGAACAAGATGGCCCGTTGTTTCAGGGCGATAAGGAGTTGTTCCTTGGCCTCGGTGGAAGTGGCGGCCTGCGGCCCGAATTGGTCAATTTCCCGGTTCAACTTGACCTGGGAGATGGAACCCAGCGGGATCCCCTTGAAGGCCAACTTGTCCACCGGCCCAGTGAAGAGCATCACATCTACTGCCGCTTTACGGGCGTCGCTGCGTAAATCCTCATAGGCTCGGCGGATCTTGCGGAAGGTCTCCTCCTCACGTTCGGGAGAATACCGTTTGACCAGCTTAAAGTACTGCGCTTTGGCTTGTTCCTTGGTGGCCGTAGTGGGCAGGAAAAGCGTTTCGTAGGGAGTCTTACTGTTTAGAATCCGGGTTTTCTGTTCCTGGGGCTGAAGGTCTTTCTCATCCATCCGTCAAGCCTCGCGATTCCTAGTAGATCTTCACTGCTAATCTTATGCAGACCGGTCTTCAGCCCTCCCCCGGTGGGCTCAACATAGCCCCCGTTGGAGATACTCTGAGAAGACAACTGACAGCAAGGGGGAGTGTCGTATGGGATCTCCCATACCGTCAAGTGGTGCTGACTTGAAAGCCACTGGCTCCGTCTGGCGGCGGCTGCCTTTGAGACATTGGCTGGAGTGGCGAATTTATTCACATGGGAGGCGCACAGAAGGCGTGTTAAATCGCTCTTCCGGCTTACCCCAATCAGTCCCAGTAACCCCCAATGGGTCAGATGTGCTAGCCTCTCAGACTCAGAACCCTTGCCGGTGAGAGTGAGGGTGGCTCCAGGAGAGGATGAACCGGGCATGATGGGACGTCTTTTTTTTATATGTGGGTTGGTAGTAGGTCTGTTCTCCATGAATCCGGCGATTAAGGCCGCCGATTGGCCATGGTGGGGGGGCGGACCAGCGAGAAACATGGCCTCCCTGGAGACTTCCATCCCGGATGGATTTAAGCCTGGCGAATTCGTCAAGGGTGGGGATGTGGTCGATCCCGTCACTACCCAGAATGTGAAATGGGTGGCCAAACTCGGCTCTGAGGCCTATGGCAACCCAGTCATCTCTGGAGGCAAGGTTTTTATTGGTACCAACAACGAATCTCCCCGCGATGCGCAACAGGAGGGAGACCGTGGCGTGGTGATGTGTTTCAATGAAGCCACTGGGGAGTTTCTCTGGCAGCTCGTGGTTCCGAAACTCAGCGCGGGAAGGGTCTGCGACTGGGAGCTTCTCGGGATCTGTTCTTCTCCCACAGTGGAGGGAGACCGGGTTTATCTGGTGACTAACCGCTGCGAGGCCATCTGCCTGGATGTCAATGGGTTGACTAATGGCAATGACGGTCCCTTCACTGAAGAAGCCCAGTACATGACACCACCCCCCCGAGCCGGAGAGCCACCGGCCACGCCTGTGGAACCTGGGCCCAAGGACGCTGACATCATCTGGCGCTTTGACATGCGCGAGGAAACGGGATCTATCCCCCATAATATCGCCAGCAGCTCCATCCTGATCGTGGGTGACCGCCTTTATGTCACCACCTCCAATGGCGTGGACTGGTCGCATGGTTCCATTCCCGCCCCATTCACCCCTGCTCTCATCTGCCTCGATAAACACACTGGCGCGCTGCTTGGAGAGGAAACCTCGGGTATATGCGAACGGATGTTTCATTGTAACTGGTCCTCCCCCGCTTATGGTGTGGTGAATGGCCAGGAGATGGTCTTCTTCGGCGCGGGTGATGGCTTCTGTTATGCTTTCGATCCCATGCCTGTGACCCTTGAAGATGGACGTTTGAGCCTCAAGGAGATCTGGCGTTTTGATTGCAATCCCCCTGAGTACCGCCGTAAACCGGATGGGACAGCCTTCAAGTATCCCGATCTCAATGGACCGAGTGAGGTTCTAGCAACCCCGGTGTTCTTCCACAACCGGGTTTTTGCCTCGGTGGGACAGGACCCGGAACAAGGGGATGGCGTTGGTATCTTGAATTGTATCGATGCCACCGGCTCTGGTGATATCTCACAAACGGGGCGAGTCTGGACCTTTGACAAGATCCGGCGCTCCATGTCGACCCCATCCATTGTGGATGGGCTTCTGTATATCGCCGACTATGCGGGGCAGGTGCACTGTCTTGATGCGGACACAGGGAAGGTATATTGGACCCATGACACACAGAGCCACATTTGGGGATCGACTTTATATGCCGGTGACAAGGTTTTTGTGGGGAATGAGGATGGAATCCTCACCATCCTTGCTGCCGGTAAGGAAGCCAAGGTTCTCCAGGAGATCGAGTTCACCTCGCCCATCTACTCAACTCCGGTGGCCGCCAATGGGGTTCTTTATATCTGTACACAAACCCACCTTTATGCGTTTGCGGCACCAAAGAAGTGAGATCCCATACCCAATGAGATCTGAACTGAGAGGAGGCCGAGGGGGAGCCGCGCGAAGGTCTTGAACTAGAACTATGGCTTGGGCATACTCCCAATACATTCGCCGGCAAGAGTTTGGGGAGTAGTTCAATTGGCAGAACGCCTGACTCTGGATCAGGAAGTTCAAGGTTCGAGTCCTTGCTCCCCAGCCAACCTTTTTTTTCCTTCGCAGCAGCGTTTTCCTTTCCTTTGTGGAGAATGAGTCTTCATCCTTCCAGGACTTCACGCACCTTCGTGGCGAGATCTCTCATGTTGAAGGGTTTGGAGATGAAGTGTTCATGCTCATCCATGATGTGGTGATGGGAAATGGAGTCGGCGGTGTAACCGGACATGAAAAGGGTCTTAAGGTTGGGATAGAGTGAAACTAACTTGGCTGCCAGGTCTCGTCCACTCATGCCTGGCATGATGACATCGGTGATCAGCATTTGAACAAGGGAGTTATGTTGTTTGGCTTGAGCGATGGCCTCATCGGAAGTAGAAGCTGTTAGTACCCGGTAACCGAGCCGCTCAAGCATATTCTTGGTCATGATCAGCACGGCTGACTCGTCCTCCACCAACAATAAAGTCTCGTGTCCTCCGCTGATCTTCTCGGCCGAGGTTTTACTCTTGCTCTGAGTGGCTTCACCCAGATGCCGGGGAAGGTAGATCTTGAAGGTGGTCCCATGACCGAGCTCACTGTAGACATTAATGAATCCATTATTCTGCTTGACAATGCCATAGATGGTGGCCAAACCCAGGCCCGTCCCTTTCCCCATCTCTTTAGTAGTGAAAAATGGCTCGAAAATCTTGGCCTGAGTCTCTTTATCCATGCCCGAGCCATCATCACTTACCGCCAACAGGGCATATTCGCCAGGTTCGAATCCTGTGTGGGCGGAGCAATATTCTTCATCAAAAAACACGTTTTCTGTCTCAATGGTCAGGTTGCCCACACCCGCAATGGCATCCCGGGCATTTACCGAGAGATTGGCCAGTATCTGATCGACCTGGGTTGGATCTATTAAAATCGGCCAGAGTTCAGCCGCGGGCTTCCAGAGGAGATGGATGTCTTCGCCAATCAACCGCTGGAGAATCTTCAGCATCCCCGATACTGTTTCATTCAGATCAAGCACTCTCGGGCTGATTGTCTGTTTACGGGCAAAGGCCAGGAGTTGCCGTGTCAGGTCCGCGGAGCGTTGGGCTGCTTTTTGGATTTGTAGTAGATCTTCGTAAAGTGAATGCGAGGGCCCCACCTGGTCCATGGCCATCTCGATGTGGCCCAGGATCACTCCCAGCATATTATTGAAGTCATGGGCCACGCCACCGGCCAAACGGCCCACTGATTCCATCTTTTGAGCTTGGAAGAGCTGCGTTTGTAGGAAATGGTGTTCTTCCTCGGACCGCTTGCGATCGGTGATGTCGCGGATCGACTCGATGGCGCCGGTCACATGACCTTCGGCATCAAACAGCTTGCTCGCCGCCCCCCAACAATAGGCGCCTTTCCCCTCCCAAACATTAGGAACAAAAGCTTCGCCGAAAACCTCATTCCCCCTGATTTCAATGGTGGGGTACTCCACGCGTGTTCGCTCAATGGGATCCAAGGCGATGTCAATGAGAATGGGGCGCAGTTCAGGATAGAAGCAGAGTGAATAGGTACGCTTGCCCAGGATTTCCTCCTTGGGCATGTTGGTTAGTTGCTCCATGCTCCGGTTCCAAGCAATGACCTTCCGGTCTTGATCAATGACAAAGGTGGCATCCGGAAGAAATTCGATAATGTCGGCCAAACGCCGGTGGGCTTCCTGGAGAGTCTGCTCCGCGTGGAGACGGTCGGTCAGATCCTCGAAGGCTACCGCCAGCCGGCTGCCAGGCAGGGGAAAAGCCCGGATCCAAAAAAATGCCGACTTTTCCTGTTCTTGATATTGCACGCTTTCTACCTCAAAGGTCTGTCCGGTTCTCATCACCTCCAGGTACTTGGCGGTCATTCCGGCCTCGCGCGCATGGGGCCAAATTTCATTGATCTCATGGTGGATCCACTTCGACATACATATCCCAGTCAGCTTCTCCGCGGCTTCATTGCCGCTGACCAGAATGAGTTGGTCGGGTGCGATGTAGTTGAATATACACAAACCGGAGGGGATGGCTTGTACCAAGTCAGTCGATGTCTGAAGGCTCTCCTCTAATTGCTTTTCTCGCGCCTGGATGTTGTGGTAGGATTTTGAGAGCTGGATAGCAACCAGACCGAGCAATAACGCGAGCGAGGCCAACAGAGCTGGTATCGCCGATCTCATACGGACTGTCCAGATCCAATCTTCCGCGGCGATATCTAGCCCCAGGACTACGGGATTGTGACCTTCAGACTGTATGGACAACGGGATCATGCCACTGACCCATGTACCCCAACGGTCAGTATGTGGCCCCAAGGCAATTTCTTTCCGCTTTGTGAAAACTTCTTGTACCGCTTGTTCTGCCTCGGAGTAGATTTGGCCGGGAGGTGAGTAATCTACTGAATCGGTGGGTTCTGAATCCACATAAAAAAAGATGGCTCCATCTTGTCTTCGTCCCATCAAGTAGATGAACCGGCAGTGAGGATGAGCCTTCCGGGTGCGAGTCAGGTGATCTTTAAGCTCCAGGTATTCAGGCCTTACCAGGTCAGCCTCTGAACCGCTCAAAGCGAGGATGGAGGGGTAATCAAGCATTTCGCCCACCAAGTGGGTTTGTAGGAGCAAATCAGCGCGGAAGGCACGATCCGCGTTGAGTGCAGTCAACCAGCTCGCGCTGCACACGGCGGCCAATGCGGTCAACGATATGAGTACCCAACGTGCGTTGAATAGGCGCAATCCTTCTCTCACGCGGGTGGCGAGAGCAATAGAGCCTCTCTGGCTGTGGATTCCCATGGGCGTTGGACCAAATGCCTTCATACGTCTCGCTTGTTGTTCGGCCCTCCAAGGTTACACCTGGTTCTCTCAACTCATAAGGAGCGGCCTGAGGGGACACCTCTTTAAGTTACGCCATTCTATCACACAAACACAATTTCCACTCACCAGCAATTAGTAAATCCATGGTTTTCCCGGAGATTTTACTTGTTGCACAACCAAGTTAACAAGGTGCTGTGTGTGCGGTTGGAGGTGACAATATCAGGGAATCGTCCTGTAAAGAACTTTGACAATCGGGAAGGAGAGAATGGTACGCGTGAAAGGATTCGAACCTTCGACCTACAGCTCCGGAGGCTGTCGCTCTATCCAGCTGAGCTACACGCGCACATATATTTTGAGAGATCCAATACTTCAACCTCGAACAACTGTCAATCTATCAGATTCACGCTGAAGCGTGAATAGGTTACCGTGACCTTCCTTGTACCAATAGAGAACTTTACTCCACCACCGGAGCATGAACTGTCAGTTCGGTGATCGAGGTCCAGCCATGTTTATCCGCATCCGCGCCTTGATCCATGCGGTCTCCTCGAATCCGGATCGCATGGGTCTTCACTGGTTTAAAAGTCAGGCGGTATTCAAACCAGTTTGGTTTACTCTCGATATCGCGTCCCGGAATGAGGGGGGGATTGATAGAGAGGTCTTCGACCGGTTGCCAACTACCATCACCTGCCTGGTACTCGGCGTTGAGAGTGAGGAACCAACCACCACCATACTCCACTGTCCCGGTATGGAAACCAATCAACCCGATTGTTTGGGGTAAAGCCCATTCATACCCGTAGTAGTCCGGCTCAGTAACATTCCCCAGCGCCAGGCTGTTGAAGGTCGATCCCTCTCCATTGGTCTTTCCATCGCGGATGACCTCAACCGAATCAGCCAGCAGGGGTAGGGGGCCGGCCAGACCGAATCGTTCGAAGTCCTTCGGGTTCACTTGGATGACCCTAGCGAGCACCTTTGTGGCTGAGGGAGCCAGATTGGTGGGACGGACCATTAGGGTGAAATCCCGCACCGCTGAAGTAGTTCCATCCGACACTTCCACTGTCAGGTTATACCGGCCCGGTTGCGATGGGGTACCCGTGAGTCTGCCATCCGTGAAGATCAGACCCTTGGGGATCCCGCCCTTCTTAAGGGTCCACTGATACTTAGGTCCACCAGCCATGGAGGCTTGATGGAGAATCCCCTCCCGCTGAGTTGGCCAGGACACAAACTGGAACTCCACCTCTTTTCCCACCTCCAGATAAGGTTCCGGCTGGCCGGGTAGTTCAACGCGTGGCCGGTAGGGAAAATTGGGTTCGATCACATAGATCTCTTCTCCGTTTTCCGTGATCTTCCGTCCTCCATGGCTGAGGATCACCTTTTCGCCCTGGATCGCGGTTCGCTTAGCGAGGTCTTTCAGGCTCACGTCCGGCATGTCTTCGCGGGAGATGTTTTTATAGAAGTCGTTGAAAGGCTCCTTCCAGTTCAGGCCGGGGAAGGGAAAGAGGAGCTCCTTCGGGATACTCTCTGTACCATGGATGATACCCAGCAGCCCACTCACCGTGGCGGCCTGGTTATCCGCGTCGAAGCCCATCGCGCAGGCCATATCCAGGGTCTTCTGGAAATCTCCGTTGCCGTATAACAGGGCCAGAATCCCGCAGGCTCCATTGAGATTGGCATTCCAGATGGTTTTTGTGGCGGCGGGCTCGTTGTGATAATACTTCTGGGCCATCTCCGCACGTGCCTTCTTCCAATCATCTGGAGATTGGGCATGGAGGCGCTTCATGTCCTGGATGGTCGCAAGGTACCGGCTTCCGGGGGGGAGAGCGGCGGCTCCCAGGTCAATCACTTTGTTCACATCCTGCTCAAAGAAGGCTGCCGCATACATCGCCCCATAGTGCATGGCCGGTTCGGTACCCCAATCGCAGTTGGTGATCTCCGCGCCGGCCTGAGAACGTTGAACTGCATACATCATCATCCCGGGTGAGATCACCGCCCAGATTTCATTGATGAGCTGTGGATCGATCTGGAACCAGTGGGGATTGACTGTTTTGAAGCCGGTGACCGGAGGAGTGTATCCCACCTGCATGGCGGCTAAAGCAGCACGGTTGGCGATCCAGATCTTGGTCTTGATGTGATGTTTCCAAGTTTCCGCCAACTGCTCCAAGGTAGGCTCAGGACCGTACTTCTCCATGGCCAGCAGGTCCATGTACTCCAGGTCGGTGTCATCATCCGAGAAGACCCCATTGACCTTACGCAACTCCTCCTGCATGCGGCCATAACCATAGGGGAAGGTTTCCGGTCCGGGGTTGTCGATGTATTGGTTTTCATGGGGCAGGCCATAGATGTTACCCACACATTGCCCAAGCCAGGAGGCATACACCTTGTCTTCGTAAATCTTCTTGGGAATCCGGGTCTCTTCTGCTTGGGTCTGGCAAGTCCACGCCAGGAAGATGATGAGGCTACACACCCACATGGAGATCTTGCGCATTGCGGTCTCTCTCCTCGTTTGATCATTGAAATACCCGGAGTGCAGGGGGAGTCCCCTGTTTTTTCCATCGGCCCCCCCACCCCAACCCTCCCCCGCAAGGGGGGAGGGGGCAAACACACACTCAAGTGTGAACTCCAAACAACTCCCTCCCCCCTTGCGGGGGAGGGTTGGGGTGGGGGGGGGTGGGAATCGGCGGCAACTGGATACACACCACTCCCACCCCCGGTGAATGATCTACCGCATCTCCTGTCCGCCGGTCACATTGTAGGCTTGGCCGGTCTCATATTCCTGCTCAAGGATATACAGGATGGTCCGGACCACATCCGAGACACGGCAGCCACGGTGCATCGGGATCTTGGACTCGTAGATCTTGCGCACTTCATCGCGGGAGACATTGTTGAACTTGGGACGGTATTGATCGAATAGTCCTCCGGGCGCGGACCAGAGCGGAAGATCGAAGAAGTTGCCCGGGCATATCGAATTTACCCGGATACCATCCTCGATCAGGTCCAGCGCGATGCTCTGGGTCAGGCCGATGCCGCCGAACTTGGAGGCCGCGTAACCGGAGTTGTACCTGCTGCCACTCTTGCCCGATTTCGAGTTGATTTGAATGATGTTGCCGGAGCGCTGGTACTGCATGATCTCCGCCGCCACCTTGGCGCAGATCAGATAGCCTACCAAATTTACATCGATGATGGCCCGCCAGGCCTCCACCGGGAAGGAAGTGATTTTGAAGGCCTTGAGGATACCCGCGTTGGCGACTACCACATCCAGGCCGCCGAAAGTCTTAACAGCCGCACGCGCGGCGTGGCGTAGACCCTCCTCGGAGGTCACATTGGCGGGAACGCCGATGATGGATCCCGCTCCGTAACGTTCGTTGAGCTCCGCCACAGTTGCAGCTAAAGTCTCCGCGTTGAGATCCACCAGCACCAAGCGCGCGCCCTCAGTAATCAAACCCTCGGCGATTTCCTTGCCAACACCCTGTCCGGCGCCGGTTACCAGTATGACTTGACCGGAGGCGCGTCCACGAGTGGCTGATCCAGCCGCCAGTCCCCGGCGGTACTTCTCCACCGTCCAGGTATCGAGAAAACCATACTCGCGAGGGGAAAGTGGATTCGGTCCACCAAAGGGCAATGTGTTGGCTAGAATCCGCATCGAGGAGGCGAACATCTCCGCGGTGTTTTTCAGGTCCTTGAAGGTTCCTCCGCCCGCGTAAGCGCCCAGACCCTCGATCAGATAGACTTGTGGAGTCCGTTTGTACTTTTCGATGTAGGCTGAGAGTGCCTCGTGGGTGGTCTGACGGACCGTGAATGGATCGAGTGTCTTGGGACGGGGGATCCACAGAGCAAAGGTACCGCAGTACACCACTTGATCGGGAATCAGGCACGGTTGGCTGGCCAGCTGCTTGGAGAGAATCTGGTCTATTACGGGTTCTTCAATACGCCGGATGAGCCAGGTGGGATCTGGCAGTTGGGAACGCAGTGAGGGAATCACCGCGGCCTCGAAATCACTATCGGCCTCCAAGGCCATCTGCTTGCCACGGGGAGCCTTCTTGCGGATGACCCCCCGGATGGTGTCGTCACAAGCCTGCATAAGATCCTCGGCCTCTTCGGCTGTATCCGCTGCTGTCAGGACGCCATGTTTTCCCATGAAAACGCAGTTCGCGCACACGCCATGTTCGTCCTCGTAGCGTTTCAAGGCCTTGGCGAGAGTTTGCGCGAGGGGCATGCCGGGATCGACATATGGGATCCAAACCGGGCGGATCTTTTTCGGAAGTGGCAAAGAAGCGAAGGCTTTCTCGCCCTGCTTTGAACAGGTGATTCCATTGGCCAACTCCCCATGAGTGTGCAGGACGAAGGTCTGGGGCATGAGGGCATGGAGAGTCGATTCCACTGAGGGTCGCATGTTGGGTTGAGGTGGATTAACCCGTGCATCTAGCAGGACTCGTACGATCTGGTCCTCCCGTTCGTCGCGGTTCTCGCTCCAGTCCTTGCGTTCGAGGATGCCCAGTACCTCGGGCATACGTAGTTCTAGAAAACCATCGGTGCCGATGGTGGCGAGGGCCTGGCCGCTGGCCTTGATCCAGAGACGATCTCCCTTCTTGACCGAGGTGTTACCACCCCCGGCGATGATGTGGGATGGATCGGCTCCATACTTTCGTGAGAGCGCCACCAAGTCCTTGAGCAGGCTGGTGACACTCGGTTGCTTACGCACAGTACGACGCATGTTAGACTCCGCAATGGATAAAATGGACGCTGGTGTGAAAACCAAGAGGAAGGTACCACTGGATGATTCCCTGGCCAATAGGAGCGAGCCTGCGTGGGGTGTATACCCGCAACCGGTTGCGTGAAAAGATCTTCTGGGTGTGTTTCCGGCGATGGCTATCTCTGATTTGTTAGGTTGAAATGAATGACATCTTCTTTCCTTGAACACAATTTGCGGACTCTCTCAGTGAGCCAGCCTGAGTTGGCGAAATGTCTATCTGGCTTTCAGCCCGAGGGGCTGATTGAGGTGACAGCCTCTGATTCTGGCGAGCCTACCGCTGTGTTGAAATTCGCGGATGGCTCCCAGAAACGCCTTCATAGCCGCCGTGATCCACGCCGTGATGCGGCCTTATGGGCGCAAAGCATCCACCGTGAAACCTTCCAGTCCGTCGCCCTGCTGGGGCTGGGATTGGGTTATCCCGTGGAGGAGTTCCTGCGCATTCATAAAGAGACCACCAAGTGTCTCTGGTGTTTGGAGAGCTCACTCGAAGTTTTCCAAGCCATGCTCTCCTGGAAAGATTGGACTCCGGTTATACAGGATCCCCGGATCCGTTTCTTCGTGGGTATCGATGAGTATGGATTCCGGCGTCAAGCCACGGAGGGATTCCAACAGGTGATTGTTGATGGCATCGATCTCCATGAATACACCCCGGCGGTTCAGTGCAATCCAGCTTGGTATTCCGAACGAGGCAAGAACATACGCGACCTTATCCGCCAGTGGACCACCGAGTTGGTGACAGTTATGACCAACGGGATTCTCTTTCAGGCCAATACCTTGAGAAACTTCACCACCTTGTCCTCCTCGTACCTTTTCCGTGATGTGGGTGAGATTCTAAAAGGGCGCCCCGCGATCATGGTCAGCGCGGGGCCGAGTTTGAATAAGAATGCCAGTCAGCTGGCGGCCGCTAAGGGCAAGATCCCCATCATCTCGGTGGACACCTCCCTGCGGATTCTGCAACGGCATGGAGTCGTGCCCGACCTGGTTGTTTCCATCGATAGTCTGGCGGTGTCGGTCAAGCATTTCGAGGGGGTCGAAACCTTGGACCGGATTCCGCTCGTGTATGACCTGGAGGTCGCTCCTGGAGTGGTTAACAATTACCCGGGACCGAAGTTCCTTGTGGGTTCCAATAAACCCCGGTTTTATTCCTGGCTGGAGGAGGATGTCACTGGACCATTGGAGGGAATGACTAAGGGATTGACCGTGGCTCAAGCGGCTTTCCTCCTGCTTGCCAAACATGGCGCTAATCCGGTTATCTTGACGGGGCAGGACCTCTCCTTCGAACGGGAAGGGGGGAAGACTCACGCGGAGGGAGCCGCCTTCCAGGGAAGATTTCAGCCCGGCGAGGGCAAGCAGGGCAAATGGGAGGATCCCTTGAAGCCGGTAGGTTTGCAGGATGTGCCTATCTTGTGGGTGCCAGCCAATGATGGGGGAGAAGTGCCCACCACCCATGCCTTATATTCTTACCTTAAGCGCTTCGAGGATGACATTACCACAACGGGTGTTACCGCCATCAATGCCACCGAGGGGGGGGCCTTCATCAGGGGAACCCGCGTGGCCACTCTCCAGGAAGCCTTCCAATTGGTGGGCCTGGAAACACTGCCGTCCTTCGCTGGCTTTCTGGGCACAAAGGATATTCAAACGATTGGAACCCAGTTTGGTGAGAAGCTCGATACGGCGCGGAATGCGATGTTGGCAACTCTCAAGGAAACCCGCGCTATTTGTGAGTTGGGATTACAGCGGAGCGTGAAAATGCAGAAGAATCTCGAATGGAAACATCCTTCGGGGAATGAGATCAACCGGATGTTGGCTGAGATTCAAGAGTGTTACCGTGTGATCTGCAATACTAACAAGATGCAATTGCTCATCGCTCGCGGTGTAATGAAATCACTCTACCTTCTCTACAAGGGCGACCTCCCCTCAGCTGATAAACAACCCGAGGAATTTGGCAAGATGTCAGCCGCGCGGTTCCAGATCTTCTTTGAGGAGGCGCTTTCGATGGTGAGTCTTGACGAACAGATCCTCTCTACTTCTTGAAATATGCGTGAATCTGCTCGATGACGTAATCGACCTCATCATTTGTAAGATAGGGATGGCACCCGACATAAAAGCCACTCCGGTTGATCCACCCCGCCACTGGATACTCTCCCTCTAGATCGCCGAAGAGGGATTTGTAGACCGGCTGTGTGACCAGGGGCATCATCTCGCGTGTCTCGATATGACGCTCCTCGAGGTAGTAGACCAGGTTCCACTTCTCCTCTTCCCTGAGCACCAGGGGATACATCATGTAGCTGTGGGTCCGGTCCGGACGTACATGCGGTAGCTGGATCCGGTCCTCGAGATCCGCGAGTCCCTTGGTGTAGCGTTCAGCGATTTCCTTGCGGCGGTAGAGAAAGGTTTGGGCTTGTTCCATCTGCCCCAGGCCAATCGCCGCCTCCAATTCGGTGCAGCGGAAACTGTGCCCCAGCCTGACGAATTTGAAGCGCCGGTCCACGATGTTGAAGAGCTGCTCGCCCTCTTGCCCATGGTCATCATCGATGGAGAGATAAATCGAATCGCGTCCATGGTTCATGCTGCTCTTGAGCATCACCGCCAGATTGTCATCGTTGGTGGTGACAAAGCCTCCCACCCCGGTCACCAGCAGGTGGGCCACATAGGTCGAGAAGCAACCGATTGAGCCAAAGGAGCCGACACTCTGGTTCTTGAACCGGGCGAACATGGTCTCGGCGCTATCCTCGAAAACATCCAGGTGATGCTTGTGCGCGGCCGCCATGACCCCATCCATGCTCGCGGGTTGACCGAATAGATGGACGGGTAAGATGGCGCGGGTCCGCTTGGTGATGCGTTCCTCGATCTTGGTGGGATCGATGTTATAGGTGTCCTGCTCCACATCCACGAAAACCGGACGGAGTCCATTGTGCAAGACGATATTGGAGGTGGCGATGAAGGTGACCGCTGGCACAAGGACCTCATCCCCATCCTTCCAGCCACCCCGCTCCTTGAGTACCGCCATGGCGACATGGAGCGCGCTGGTCCCGCTATTGCAAAAGATCGAGTATTTGCAGTCATGCAAATCAGCGAAGATGGCCTCGAAGGTTTGTGTCATCGGGCCATACGACAGGCGGCTGCTCTCGATGACTTGGTTGAGATAACGTTTCTCGGGCTCTCCGATCTTGAATCCGCCTACGCCAATTTGTTGTTGGGGTGTGAAGTTTGCCATGATAGTCCTTGAAAGGTGCCGTTCGAGTGTCCTGTTGACTTGGTTGTGCAACGTTTCCGGCCTCATACCCCACACCCCTTTCTCCCAATCGGACATACCTGTGCGATACAAGTGGGCGAAGAGGGGACCACAAGTCCCCTCGCCCTGTGGGAGAGGGGATTTAGGGGTGAGGTTTCTGTTGCTACATCACCACAACAAAGTTCTAGTGCATCTCACCTCGTCCCGAGATTCGGGTTTTATCTCCTTCAACAATCTTCCGGATATCCTCCATGTCATAGTCGACCATCATCCGGACAAGTTCCTGGAATCCAACCTTGGGTTTCCATCCGAGCCTGGTCCTGGCCTTCGAGGAATCACCTAAGAGCTCATCGACCTCGGCGGGACGGAAATAGCGGGAATCCACCTCCACATAATCCTTCCAATCGAGTCCCTTGTAAGAGAAAGCGGCCTCGAGAAACTCCTTGACCGAGTAGTTCTCTCCCATGGCGATCACGTAATCATCCGGTTCATCCTGCTGCAACATCAGCCACATAGCTTCCACATAATCGCCCGCGAACCCCCAATCCCGCTTGGCATCCAGATTTCCAAGGAAAAGTTTATCCTGGCGATTGTGCAAAATATTGGCCAGGGCGCGGGTGATCTTCCGTGTTACAAAGGTCTCGCCACGGCGGGGGGATTCATGGTTGAAAAGGATCCCGTTGGAGGCATGGAAACCATAACTTTCCCGGTAATTGATCGTGATCCAGTGGCTGAACACCTTGGCGCAGGCATACGGGCTGCGTGGGTAGAACGGGGTGGTTTCCCGCTGGGGGATCTCCTGCACCTTGCCATACATCTCACTCGAACTGGCCTGGTAGAAGCGGGATTTGAGTCCGGAATCGCGCAATGCCTCCAATAACCTTAACGTTCCCGCCGCGACAACATCGGTGGTGTATTCGGGGACATCAAAACTGACGCGCACATGGCTCTGCGCGCCGAGGTTGTAGACCTCATCCGGACGGATCTCGCGTATGGTCTTATTGAGGACACTGGCATCAGCCAAATCACCATAAACGAGATGCAACCGCGCCTCTGGATTGGTGGGCTCATCGAAAATACGTTGAAGCCGTGTAGTCCCAAAGGTACTCTGGCGCCGGATGATGCCATAGACCTGGTACCCTTTTGAAAGGAGAAACTCGGCCAGATAGGAACCATCCTGTCCCGTAATACCTGTGATAAGAGCTGTTTTTCCCACGAGACAATAACCTCGGATTCTTGAATTCACCGAACAGCAAAGATACACAGGCTTTACGCTGAAGCCAATCCGGTTGGTGACTTTATTAGGCCCTGGATATTGAACAATCTGACTCCAAATTCCACCGGGAAGAGGGCAGCTGACTGGTACCTGAGTGGACTTTCAGTCTTTCAGTTCTTGCATCAAATCGAGCAACCACTCACGTGAGATGCTCTTTCCTGTCCACCTCTCCCACTGAACCACCAGCCTTGAGGCTGTATCGAGTCCCTTGTTTCCGCCGTGGAAGGAACCAGCTCCCGAGTCATATCCCGTCCACTGGCCATCCCGCCAGGTGATTGTGTCCACCACTTGGCTCCCGCCTTCCAGGTTATCCACGAGTCTCTTGGCCTTTTCCCAATGTATCGCTCCTAAACTGAAGCCTTGGAAAGTAAGACTTTGGTAGGCACTGAGGACATCCTCGATATCCCCGGTTTCGAGTGGAATAGCCACAGCATTCTGTTGGGTTTCGGTAAAGACCCGGTTGAGCACTTTGCTCCACTGTTCTCCTGAGGGCAGATCCACAAGACCATAGACATCTGTCTCGTGATTCATCTCACGAAAACGATAACGCTTGAGCAGGTCCCTGGCGGGGATTTGCCCTGGGGCTGATTCTTGCCCGGTTGTGAGCGAGGCGAACACCAGAAAAGCGCCCAGTTTGGGACCCAGAATCCGGACCACATGTCCATATGGCCCCATGGTCACTCCGATAACCGGCTTATTAATTGTCCTCAGGACCTCGAACATGCGGGCATTGTCCCGGTGAGATCTAGCCAGGGTTGCCACCTTGACCACATCGCCGTCCATCTGCTCGATTGCTTGAGCGATTTCCAGTAAATTCCCGGGTGTCTCCTTGAAGTTGTGATAGGAGACAATGGTCTTGCACCTGCTCTTACGCCGGAGCAGGGAAAGACATTCCCTCTCGATATCAACCCACTCGGCACCCAAGTCCACAGCATGGTTGAGTATCTCCAACCGTTCTGACTCAGTCCCTTTCCAGCTGCCATGGTCTCTGTCCGCGCGGTTAGTAAACAGCAAGGGGCATGAAGAGCAGGCGAGAAGTGGCTCCAAGACCGGAGTGTGGAGATAATCCACACGAACCTCGGCCAGATCGAACTCCAGCTCCGGGGCGTGGAGTACCGAGACCATCTCCTCTGGAGTGGGCTGAGTGAGGGGAACACAGAGAAGAGGCGAAGGTGTCATTGTCATGAGATCATACAAAGAACCGGTAGGGTTCCTCGCCGCGCGCTTGCCGAAGAATCAGGAGGGCTAGCTCGGTGAGGTGATAATCTCCCCACATCGAGGACTCTCCACAAGGCACCTTCCTGCCGCTCGGGATATGATCCCAGCCATTGGGACGGTGGTAAATGGAATGGAGTAGTAACCCTTGGTGACTGGAATCCTTTGAGAGATAGGGCTCTTCAAATAATCGGGCTGCCACTGTAAGTCCCGTCGAGAGATAACGCTGTTCTTGAAGGTATAGCCCCAACCGGAGCAGTCCTTGTGCGGAAATCGCCGCCGCACTTGAGTCCACCGGCTCATATGCGTTAAAGGGATCAGCGGGCTCATCTCTCCAGTTGGGGAGAGAGGCCAACCCCGGAGCGCCATCATCCCAGTAAGGAATACCATCGCTAGCAGTCAGGCCATCCATATAGAATTCCGCCGTCACCTTGGCCATCCGTAACAGGAGACTCTCCACTCCGTTCCGTCCACCATAAGGTTCGAACTCTGTCGCCTGGCGCGAAGCCACCCATTCCAGTAATTCGGTGGAACCACACAAAATCCATGCATGTCCACGTGTCCAGGTTGAAAAAGGCGAGTATCCCTGTTGCGAGGAGGGGCAACGGTATTGACCATCGTTTTTGTTGAAGATGGACTCATGCGCGACCCGTCCGGGATGATCATATAGATCTCGTCCATCACCATAAAACACACTGAAGCGGGCTGTGGTCTTCACATGTTGAATGAGCCGGTCCAGCAGAGAAACTGGTTCATCGTGTTCGGCGCGCAGGACATGCTTGAGGGCATGGCCCATGGCCAGTGACCGCATCGAACGGATTGTATCGCAGAAGAGTGAATGCGGGCCGTTGAAGGAGTAAACAAACCCATGTCCATAGGCGGTCTGGCTCCAGCGCATGGCCTGAACCGCCGCTGAACATCGTAGCGCGGTTTCGTAGTTGATCCGTTCCCAGTCTTGGTGTGGGATACGGCCCGACCTGATCAAACGGAGGAGCGCGCCGTACGTGGAAAGGTTATTGAACCCGTGATCATGGACTCCCATGTGAGTCAGATGCACTGGCATTCGCTCCAGGGTTCTGCGTCGGCCTAATACCAGGAATTCTGGTTGGCCGGTGGCCTCGAATACCAGCAGGGGGATGCCAAACTGGAACCCGTGGGTCCATTCGGTCCAACCCCGTGTGGAGTAACGTCCCTCGACCGTACAGACGGGAGCTCCACGGCTGGCATCCCAGGAACGATCCAGGTCGAAAGATTTGGTTCCGGCCAGCGTGAGGACATGCTCCGCAGCCGGTTTTAATGCTTCAAAGGTAAGATGGGGGTCGATTCGCATCGTAGATGCACTATCCTGTAAAAAAGTCCAACTGATTGGAATACCCGGGGGGATGATCTTTTGGCTATCAAGGATGTTTTTTCACTGGGATTGGATTTTGGAACCAACTCGGTCCGTTGTTTGATCTGCCGTACCGCTGATGGGGAAGAAGTGGGAACAGGGGTGGCCCCCTATAGGCATGGTGAGAATGGGGTTCTTCTCGATCCACACGATCCCGATCTAGCGCGTCAGCATCCCGATGATTGGCGGACGGGGATGGTAGTTGCGGTTCATGCCGCCCTGGAACAAGCCCGGGAGAGGAAGGACTTCGATCCTGAACGAATTATTGGGATCGGGACCGATACCACTGGGAGCACACCCCTTCCACTCGATTCGCAGGGAATGCCTCTCGCTTTTCAGACCCGCTTCGCGGATAACCTCAATGCTATGGCCTGGCTCTGGAAAGACCACACTGCTCATGCGGAAGCCCTGGCCATTACACGAGCGGCGCGGGAAAATTTACCCGATTACTCGGCTCCCTATGGCGGCGTGTACTCTCCCGAGTGGTTGCTCTCTAAAATCTGGCACTGCCTTAAGGTGGACCGGGAAGTCTATACGGCTGCGGCGACCTGGGCCGAGGCCTCGGATTGGATTCCCGCGTTGCTGACCGGGACCTGTCTCCCACGCTTGATGAAGCGCAACCACTGCGCGGCTGGACACAAAGCCTTCTACAACATGAAATGGTATGGCTTGCCCTCCAGCGCCTTTCTGATTGATCTGGATCGTGGCTTGGTGGGTCTGCGGGAACGGTTGTATGAGTCCACCGCGACCGTGGATCAACGCGCGGGTAGCCTCACTCCGGAATGGGCTTCCCAGCTAAACCTTCCCGCTGGGACACCCGTCGCGGTGGGTGCCTTGGATGGACACATGGGCGCCATTGGCGCGGGTGTTTGTCCGGGTGTGGTGGTGAACATCTTTGGTACCTCCAGCGTTTACATGACGGTGACTCTGGGGACTGAACCGCCAGGAGAGATCCCCGGTGTGTGTGGCATAGTTAACAGCTCCATCATCCCTGGTCACTTTGGAATCGAGGCGGGTCAGGCCGCAACAGGAGACCTCCTCAACTGGTGGGTTATGCAGACAGGCGCGGGTATATCCACCCCGGATAGTCATGCCCTGCTAAGCGCTGAGGCTGCATGCCTTAAACCCGGTGCCTCTGGTCTGCTGGCACTTGACTGGAACAATGGTAACCGGTGCCTCTTGGTGGATCCGCGTCTGACCGGTCTGTTAATCGGTCAAACCCTGCAAACCCGTCCAGCGGAGATCTACCGGGCACTGATCGAGGCGACCGCTTTTGGAGCGCGGATGATCCTGGAGCAATTCGATCGCCATAATCTCCACACCCAGGAAGTTATTAATGCGGGCGGCATCCCTCAAAAGAACGATCTTGTCATGCGGATCTATGCCGATGTGACCGGAATTACACAGCGGATCTCACGCTCCGCCCAGACTTGTGCCCTCGGAGCCGCCATGTGCGGCGCAGTTGCGGCGGGGGAGAAACATGGTGGATATGGAACCATTCCCGAGGCTCAAGCGGCCATGGCGGGAGTCTCCGCACGTGTCTTCCGTCCCCAATCCCATGATCAATCTGTTTATGATAGACTCTTCGTGTTGTATAAGGCTCTACATGATTCTTTCGGCCTATCCGGGAGCCAGGGAAACCTCTTCAACATCATGAAAGACCTCTTAGACCTGCGTGACCAAGCACGGGGCAAAGGTGGCGCTGCCGTCCTATAAAGTTCATGGGAACACCATGAACGGCGCCGGTCTCATTATAGTCTGGGGAGAGTGGAGAGATTCGCTGAGAGAGCTCATTTCCGGTTAACAAATGCATGGGAGTATCTCAGCAATAAGGAACCGCGGGGGGCGGGTTGTGGTTGTTATGACGAAAACGGGTAAGGGTTTAAGCCGCTGGGCTAAAAAAACCATTCGAAAAATTACCGGCAAGAAAACCGAGGCGCCACTACTTGCGTTTGATGCTGTCCGTAAATCGTTGGAGGCCATCCAGGAACGTTATCTGGGGTATCGCGCGATTCCACTCGATCGTGTGATCGGGAGCGTGGGGCGTTATAAGGATTTCAACGCCGAGTTCCAGATCGAGGAGCATCTCGACCGGGGGCGCAAGGACCGCATCAAGGAGTTGATGGAGCGCGAGGAGGTTCTTCCCCCGGTAAAACTTTACAAAATTGGTGATGCCTATTTTGTGTTGGATGGGAACCACCGCATCGCTGCGGCCAAAGAACTAGGCAAAGAATTCATCGATGCGGATGTCACTGAGTGTGTGGTCCCGATCCCCTTTCAAGTGGGTGATGAGGAACCCCGTGAGGCCATCCTCGATGCGGAGTACCGTCTCTTCCTCAAAAAGACCAAGCTCGACAAACTCCGTCCTCACCACACCCCCATCCGTTTTTCGACCCATGGGCGGTATGCAGTGCTCCACCGTCACATCCAGGAACATCGCTACTTCCTGGGGATAGAGCGGTCAGCCCCGGTTTCACTCGAACAGGCCGTGGTCTCCTGGTATGACACGATCTGGACACCCATGGTTCTTCTGATCAGTAAGAACCAGATCCTGGAACGTTTCCCCGGACGCACCGAGGGAGATCTCTATATCTGGATCATGAATCACCGTTGGATGTTGAGCCTGAAAGCGGGTCTGGATGTAGGCCCTGAAGAGGCCATCCGGCACTTCTGCATCGAGGGACCCTGCCCAGCCATGGTGTAGCAGCGCCTGTATGTTGTTCATGCTTTAGCATGTCCCGTTCGGAGTTCACGCTTTAGCGTGCCCGGGCAACCTAAAGGTTGAACAACATACGAAGGCAACCGAAAGGTTGAACTCCAAACTACTGCATCACCCACTCCACATTAAATTCCACGTGTTTAATGGATTTCTCCTTATTAATTGTGTAGGAGTAGGTGGCATGAATCTTCCCCTCCCGGGCTTGGAGTACAGATGGGTAAGCGAATGAGTCGTGATTTGGCGGGGTTGCTTCAAGGTGGCGTTTCCATTTCCAGGTTTTTCCCTCATCATCGGAAAGGGCTACGGCGAGTTGATGACGGCCTTTTTCGGTGTCGTTGAACACCATCAGCCAGCGTCCATCCTGTAATACCACCACCTCCAGGCTGGAGCCAGGATTGGGGATCTCAGTGTCCACCGCAGTGGACCAGGTGAGGCCTTCATCCTTGGATTCACTTCGAAGAACTCGATTGGGAGCACTCCCACTATCCCGTAGGTACGCTACCAGTGTCCCATCTTTCTTTCTGGCCAGGGTGGGTTGGATCGGGCCTAGACCGGCAATGGGTGAACTGGGATACCAGGTGTCGCCATCATCGTCGGAGATGGCCATGAGACCGGCATTAAAGCCATCGGAATAAAGCGGTAGCAGAATCCTCCCGCTGGGGAGAGTGAGGGGGTGGATACGGGTCATCCATCCCGTTTGAGTTTTGACTGGATCCTTGGCGGCCTCCAGAAGCATCGTGGAATACTCGGGTGCGTATTCCGACCAGATGCCCTCCTCGATGTTCAGTTCCTTGAAGCCAGACTCGATTCTTTCTGTGAATCCTGGCCCAGGATTGAGGAGGATGGTGTCTTGCCAAGACCACTTCGGTGGGCCCTCCGTGAGATAATCCGTGGCGGTTCGAACCTTGAGAAGAGAATGCTCCCAGCCATGCGCCAACACTGTAATCCAGTACAGGCGTAAGCGTCCCTTCCTATCGATCTGAAGGACTGGATTGCAGTCTGGGAAGTTGGGTGTGTCTGCCATCAAGAAGACAGGACTCCAGGCAGATTCACCCTTCTTGCGGCGTGCCCCTTGAATGAGCACATCATCCGCGGTCCGCTCACCTGATCCATAAAACCAGCATGTCAGTAGGCTTCCATCGGGGCATTCAACCAGGCTGCTTGCATGGCAGTGTTTGTCCTGGACGGGGAAAATCAATTCACCTGTAAAGATTGGCTCCTCACCCCGCGCGTTCATGCCGCATGCGATCAGGATTAATCCACACAAAAGGAATCTTCTCCATAACCTGTCCCCGGATCCTTGTCGACGGCACACTCCTCCACTCAGATCCACCACCCGAGGGGTAGCCCATTTCATGTTGATCCTCCCAGCCGCAAAGAGATCTGCCTGGCAATGGAAGTAATCCTATGTGGATTGTTTACGTATACGCAAGCCAGTCCATGTATTTTTTAGAAAATAGACGGAATGCCTTCATTCCTCCATCATCATCCGTGCGGTCTTCCGTCCCATCTCAACCGCGAAGTTGGTGCCACGGTCCCAGGGATAGACATGACTCATACTGGCCCAGTACAGGCCCGGCAGCGGGGTTTTGATGTTGGGGATGTTCCGGGAATGGTTCCGGAA
Organism: uncultured bacterium; assembly: GCA_964422415.1. Classification (GTDB taxonomy): domain Bacteria; phylum Hinthialibacterota; class Hinthialibacteria; order OLB16; family OLB16; genus OLB16. The sequence goes on from CAYRBI010000010.1 coordinate 72,916, forward strand.
GGGAATGGGTTGAGCATAGGGGGCTCGGAACAACCAGGAGTCTTTGATCCAAGAGGGTGAGAAATCAGGATTAATCTTTTTTAACGCCGGGAGAAAAGTATTTTGGATCTCTTCCTTACTCATCGACATATAGCGGTGGTCTGCGGGTATATAATCGCCACAATAGACAATGTGATCACCGCCGAAATGCTCGGGAGGCACATAACAGGTGTGCTCGACCAGACAGAGGAAGGGGAAACCGGCTTTCTTGGGGAGGTTGTACCAATAAATCCCCGGCCCAAGGGGACGGTCCAAAGCGACAGTCAACACCACGGCGGCCAGTGACTTGAGATTTCTAACCCCCGCCAAGTAATCGGTGGGGAGCTCTGGTGCAAGACGTGAGAGGATCTCCGGGGAGCTGGTGCTCAGGACCCGGTCAAAGACTTCCATCCTCCCGGCGCTCTCAACCTCGATCCTTCCCTCTCCGAGGCTGCGGATGCTGTTGACCGGTGTGCTCAGATGGATCTGTCCCCCCAGCGCATGGATGCGTTCGGCCAGAATATCAAAGTAGGCTTGAATGCCCCCCTCGAAGGTCCCCAGGCAACGGGTCCGGGCATGGATGCGTGCCCAGAACCAGGCCATGTTGACTTCACGGTAAAACTCCTCTCCGAATTTCCCCGCCAGCATTGGCTCCCAGAGCACCTCATAAGCATGCTGGCCAAGGGCTTTCATCAACCACTCATGGGCGGCGTACTTCTCGAATCTCCGCCAGTTACGGCTGAAACGGAGATAGGCCCCGGCGAATCCGAAACGGAGGCGGTCGATGAAGGGAATCCCCGGAAACTTCAAAACCGCTAGGGGGCTGTCAAAAGGGTAGAACTTTCCTTCGTGATAGAGCGCGGTGACTGGCCGCGGAAAGAGAACCTTGTCCTGCACACCCAGATCCTCGGCCAAACGTAGAATCTCGCTGTCGGACTGGAACCAGTGGTGGTAATACCTCTCAACTGACCACTGCCAGTGCGGCGCTTTGAAACCACTGGCCAACCCGCCCACCTGGCTGGAGGCCTCAAAACAGACCACCGCGTGTCCACCGCGTAGAAAATCGAAAGCTGCGGCCAGACCCGCCGGTCCGGCACCGATGACGGCAATTCTCATTGGTTCTCTCCACTCATGGTAAGGTCGATACTTCTCTTAGGTATATCTCTTGTCTGGAACTTGTCATTTACTTTTTTGGAATGGAGTATATTACACTCCTGTCTGGTCTGTGTGTCAGGACCCCCTCGTTCATGGAGGAAACAATGCATCTGATGTTCGTCGACGAGTCAGGTGACCCTGGATATCCACGTGATGGTGATTGGAGTACATGGCGAGGAAGTACGCACTTTGCTCGTGTGGGGGTGATCATCCATGGGTGGAGGTGGAAATATTGGAACGAGTCATTCATGACCGTTGCGGTCACAACGAGTGATGAAAATGGAT